>NZ_JBSEDY010000003.1:0-501936 GCF_053570945.1 Paenibacillus sp. CMM36 | reverse complement strand
GACTTGCATGTATTAGGCACGCCGCCAGCGTTCGTCCTGAGCCAGGATCAAACTCTCCATTAAAGACCAACCGAAGCTGGTTTATAGAAAGAGCGATAAGCTCATTTTGAAACTGACGAGATAAAAAATATCTCTTGTTTGATTTTGCGAACAAAATCGTTTTACTCACTCGTTGTTCAGTTTTCAAAGATCAAACATTCATTTCGTTAATTCAGCACATCGCTTCATCAACTCTTATATCATATCATGTCCGAACCAACTTAGCAAGCATTTTTTTAAAACGTTTTTTGTAACACTCGCTCGCAATATTGTATTTCTTGGCCGGAATTAGAATATACCATATACACATCCCGTTTGCAAGCATTTTTTATGTGAAATTCATAATACTTTATTTATTATTCATTTTCCTTCTATATAATAGCTCCGTTGTATCTATCTGCGTCTAACTACAAACAAAGAACCTCTTCCCTTAAGCAACAGGAAGAGGTTCTTTGTTCTATATCTACTAATTACTCAGAGCCCATAAAGGCAAAGCGGATCACTACAATAATAGCAAGCACCCACATGAGCCAGTGAATTTTAACTTTATTGCTGGTAAACAGATTACTGAACACAGCCAGCACAACGTAAGACAAAATACCAGCAGAGATACCATTCGCGATTCCACCTGTGAAAGGCATCAGCACGATAGTCAAAAATGCAGGAAACGCCAACAGGAAGTTGTCCCAGTCAATGTTACGAACCTGACTCATCATTAGGACCCCAACAATAATCAGAGCTGGAGCAGTAGCGGCAGAAGGCACAACCAGAGCCAACGGTGCAATAAACAGGGCCAACAAGAACAGAACACCTGTCGTTACAGCAGTCAGTCCGGTACGTCCGCCTTCTTCTACCCCTGCGGAGCTTTCTACGAATGCTGTAATCGTACTTGTACCCAATACAGCACCGGTACTTACGCCAACAGCATCCACCAGCATCGCTTTACCGATAATTTTCTCGCCTTTTTTCTTATCTTTCATTATACCCGCGCGAGTAGCCGTACCTACCAAGGTACCGAACGTATCAAACAACTCTACAAATGTGAAAATGAAAATGATATCAAACAGACCAATATGCAAAGCTGCTTTCAAGTCTAACTGGCCTACAGCCAAATTACTGAAATCAGGAATCCAGTTGCCTGTTGTCAAGCTACTCAGATTCGTTACTCCCATCGGAATACCGATTAATGTAGTAGCTACGATCCCAATCAGCAATGCACCTTTAACCCGAACGACCATCAGTGCTGCGATAATAAGCAATCCGATTAGGGCCAGCAGTGCATCCTTTTGATGTACCAGACTTCCCAAAATCAAATTAAAAGCATGCCCCGGAACCGGTTGACCAACATCTGTCCCTGGAACGATACTCACCATAACCAGATTACAAAGCTTGAAGCCGACAATCGTAATAAACAAGCCGATACCCACTGTAATAGCTGTCTTTAAATTTTCCGGAACCGCAACAAGCAGCATCTGTCTTACTCGTGTCACGGTTAAAATCAGAAAGACGATACCGGATATAAATACAGCGCCAAGTGCCGCTTGCCAAGTAATCATGCCATTAGAACTCAGGACTACAGTCATAAAATAAGCATTCAAGCCCATACCCGGCGCCATGCCGATCGGCACATTAACGAATAACCCCATCAGGATGGTAACCAAACCTGCACCTACGGCCGTCGCAAAAAAGACAGCTTCACTGGGCATACCTGCTCCAGTCGGACCTAAAAAGGTATTGTTGACCACCAAAATATAAGCCATGGTCATAAAAGTAGTAATCCCCGCTATAATTTCTGTGCGGACGTTCGTGCCATGTTCCTTTAATTTAAAGAAACGCTCCATGAGTCGTAATTCCTCCTACGCAAAGCATACTCGTATTGTTGTCGTTCGTTTGAAGTAATATTCGCATTCAATGCGCTATATTATTACATTCGTTATTTTAGGCTCTCACCTACTGCTTGTCAACAGAAAAAGCGAATGTTACAAATTAAACATATATGTATTGTTCGGAAAACAGAAAACCCGCAAGCTATTATGCAGCTAACGGGTTATCATTTAAGGGAATCAGATGTTTTTGTACTTATCAAATGCATTCGCTGTGTCTGGGATATTCTCCAGATAAACGATCTTACCTTCCGCATCCAGCCGGGCCTTGTCCACTCCAGTAAGTGTATAAACTTCGCCTGTTGCTTTTTTACCACACACTGCCCATTTGGTTTGATAGGTATCAGGTTCTCTGGGTACAGGTTTCCAACCTTCATACATATGCTTGATTTCGAGCGATCCCTCAAAGAACATATTCAAGAAGCTTTTCCAACTGTTCATACCTTGTTTTCGATCACCATTCAATACAAACTCAATCTTCTCAGAAAAAAGGCTAATTAATCGCTCTCTACTCTTCTCGTCATCTTTTGCTAAATCATAGTAGTGAAAATAATCTTCTAAAATCTTCATCGTGCGCAATTCCATTCGTGCTGTATATGTGTATTCATCCTTATGAGAAGGTTATTGCAATTTTTCCAACAGCATGGTGGGTTTCGCTTAAAGCGTGTGCATCATATAAGCCTTTTTGCGAAAAAGGAAACGTCGCTCCCACTACCGATCTTACTTTCTTTTGCTCCAACAGGTCGGCAATTTCCTGCAGTTGCTGTCCGTTGGGCTCCAGCCATATATTTTTGGCCGTTACGTTGGACTCCTTTACCAGCTCTTCGTCAAAATTGCTCACAATGGATATGATCCGTCCAGTGCCCCTTTTCATTACCTTAAAGCTATTCTTCTGAACATCCCCGCCCATCGTATCGAACACCACGTCCACATCAGATAAAACTTCCTCAAAACGAGTTGTGTGATAGTCAATGATTTGGTCGGCTCCCAATGAAGCAAGCAATTCATGATTACGCTCACTGGCTGTAGTAATGACATAGGCTCCGGCTTGTTTGGCAAACTGGATAGCAAACATGCCTACGCCACCTGCACCTGCGTGGATTAATACTTTTTCCCCTTTGGTCAGTTGACCATGTGTAAAAAGCGCCTGCCAAGCAGTCAACCCCGCCAAAGGTACAGAAGCGGCTTCCTCCCAAGAAATTGAGGCAGGTTTACGCGCCAACAGGTGATCATCCACCAAGGTATACTCGGCATAAGTACCGAACCGTGTGGTGTCCGGGCGTGCAAACACTTCATCTCCCACTTTCCAATCGGTGACCTCGCTGCCTACTTCCGAAATAGTGCCGGCTACATCCCAGCCTAAAATAATCGGGAACTCCCAATCCATCATTTGTTTTAAGTAACCTTCACGCAACTTCCAGTCAATTGGGTTGATGGAGGTAGCCGCCACTTTGACTACAACCTGATGAGCCAGTGGTGTAGGAGTAGGCACTTCTCTTTCTTTCAATTCATCCTTGCTTCCATACTGATCTATAACGATGGCTTTCATATTCATTTCCTCCTCACATTTATATATTCTTCACATTGTTGGACATACGCTGTAGTACATCTGTCAAAGCCACAATTTCCTCATCTGTAAACTTACATAGCAGCTTTTCCTGGAAGGCTTGTCTTTGCTCTGACAAAACTTGCAGCTCTTGAACCCCTAATTCGGTCAAACGTATATAGGTCACACGCTTATCCTGCTCTTTTTTACTACGTAAAATCAGACCTTCCTCTTCCAGCCTTCGTAGATGTCGAGTCACTGCTGCACCATCCAGAACGAGCAGATGTTGGAGCTCTAGCTGGCTTAGTTCCTGACGATGGTCAATATGATACAAAATTTCAACCTTGGTAAAACTGGTTTTTAACTGTGCTTCAAAAGCGTTATTCATTTCTTTACACAAAAGATGCATGCGATAAAACAACTGACTTTTTTCAGAGCAATGTTCGATGACAAACCATCCTCCTAATACTTGACCTATCAATTGATATATCAAGTATTATACACCCTCACTAAAAATAAACAAGTCCTGAGACAAGTCTATATAGACAAATCCTACAATTCAAGAATACTCAAGCTAAACAAATAGCCTGAGCATTCTTGAATTGTAGTTAAGGTCATTCGATGAAACGATGAAATAGTCCATACATTACAGTGTATTCATAAATCCGATAATACGAGCCGCCATCCGCTCGTGGCCTGCCTGATTCGGGTGCAGGCCGTCAGGGATACCATTTTCCCCTGTAAAGTACATCTGTTTATGCACAGGCAACAGTGGTTGAATTCCAGCGATATTCCACAGATCGCAGCACGGGAAAGAATACAGTGAGGCCACTTCTCTCACGGCCTGTGCATACGCGCTATAGACTTGACCTGTGATAGCATTAGGCAGATGCTCAGGAACGGTATCACTTGATCCGTGAGGCGGGGTCAAAAAGACGATCAGCTTGTCCGGGTAACGGTTAATTAATCCTTCGGCAATATGCTTGAGCGCACCATAAAACGTACGCGTTTCTGTCGATGGCGTATCCAAGCTACCGAACGATATTTCTCCCATCGAAAAATCGTTTCTTCCCCCCATAAAAAAGATCACGTCCGCATGAGGGTTCATTTTCTCATAACGCTCACACATCGGTTCAAAGCCACCGCTGGCTACACTGCTGCCGGATATGCCATGATTCTCAAAAGTTTGGAATCCTAATACATCACTCACGAGGTGGGGGTATGGCTTTTCTCCATCACGTAATTCATATCCAAACGTAATACTATCGCCCAGGAATACGGCATGGCTACCTTGGTACTTGCCCTGATTATTTGTCAATCTAATTCCACTCCTACTCTATTAGATCGTATTATTGATTTCGATAAATTTATGTTCAATCGCTGTCATTTCGTGATTTGGCCGGGTTATTAAATATGTATCCATGTAGCCAAAGGTTGGGGGAGCGGGCAAATAGGATGTTACTTTGAATTGCCGCGCCAGCCTTTTGGACATGAGGGTGATTCCCATTCCCATCAAGGAAAATTGTACCATCGTTTCAAACACACCAACCTCCACAACCTCGCCATGGGTCAATTGCATGTCCTGATACATCTTCTCTAAATACGTGAGGTACAGGCAGCCATCCGACAATATGATAATAGACGCTCCTTGGAGTACCTGTTTAAGATCCGAGCCCTCATGTATGCCTTTCCCCACCAGTACCAGTTCTTCACGGCATAATTTTTGATAATGAATATACGGGTTAGCGGGATACCCTGTAACAAAAGCAATATCGAGTTCGCCGTCGAGAATCAATCGTTCCATTCCCGTGGTGGTTCCGGTTTTTAATGTAACCGAGGCCTGCGGGTACAGCTCGTATACCTTCGTAAGCGCCCTTGTTGTTTCCCCCGCAACAATGGACTGCATCGTACCGATGCGCAGCTTTTCCTCCTGCGGTCTCATTTTCATCTCCGTGTCTTGCCACAGCAACAACATTTGCTTGAACTGAGCATATAGGATTTCTCCTGCAGGTGTCAGCTCCATACCCCGGGGCTTTCGGTAAAATAGCGCTGTGCCGTAATGGGCCTCCAGCTTCTTTATTTTAGCCGTCATATTCGATTGCAGATGATTCAGCTTTTGGGCAGCTTCTGTCAGGCTTCTCAGCTCTGCCACCGAAACAAATGCCTGCATATTTTCAATATCCATCCCTTCACCTCCCATCAAATAAAATGATACCTATATCATAAACAAGCATTATTATTTATGAGTTAAGTGTATTATATTGACCTTGGACGCTACTTTCCACCCTCATTTAAAAATTAGGAGGTATGGCAACATGGTAATAAAGAAGATTCGTGCAGGTATCGTAGGAGGTTCGATGAATAATAAATGGGCTAGTCAAACGCATATTCCGGCGTTGCTCAAGCACTCAAACCTGGATATCACTGCCGTCGGTACCTCCCGTATGGAGAGTGCACGACAAAGTGCAGAAGAAGTAGGTGCGGCACTGGCTTTTGATGATGCCAAAAAGCTCGCAGCTTCCGAGGATGTAGACATGGTCGTGGTGAGCGTAAAAGTTCCCCATCATTATGAGGCGGTGATGGCGGCAATTCATGAGAGAAAGCATATTTTTTGTGAATGGCCCTTGGGGGCAAACACTGCGGAAGCTGCTGAAATGGTCAAGGCGGCGGCACTGCAGGCATTCATCATACCGTCGGCTTGCAGGCACGGCAAGATCTTGAAGTGCAAACGATGAAAAAGTTGGTGGAGAGCGGAGAGATTGGTGAAATTCTATCCTGCCATATGCAAGTAGCTACTTCCGGCAAAGGTGGACAAGTAAATCAGGACACTGCTTATTTGCTGAACAGAGCCAATGGCGCTAATCTACTAACGATTAACGGCGGGCATTCTCTGGATGCGCTGCAATACATCGTTGGCGAATTCCGCGAGCTATCGGCCATCACATCATCTCGCTATAATGAAGCCACTATTCAGGAAACGGGTGAAGTCATTTCCAAGGATACAGCCGATCAGATTCTGATTCACGGACTATTGGACAAGGGGGCGCCGATATCCGTTCACATTCAGGGCGGAGTGAATTCTAAGTTTGAGATAGAGATTCAGGGGAAAAAGGGCATTTTGCGTTTGACACAGAATCCTACGCTTGGGCATGTTCAATTTGGGAATCTGACACTCGAAAAACTTGCGTACGATCCAAGCAGTACGCAGAGTCATGGTCCTAATGGGGCGTTTGAACAAATAAGTGTAACTGCTGAGCCTGATGGCGGACTGGATTTTCCAAAACAAGGGGTAACCCTGAATGTAGCCAAGGCTCATCATGTATTTGCCGAGGATATTTTGACGGGCACCCGTCTCGCTCCTGATTTCAACCATGCCTTAAAGCTGCATCAGCTACTGGATCGCATCGAGGAATCGGCTGCAACCGGGAAAAAGATTGTATGGTAAGGTAGAATTATAAAAAAGAACATTCAGTACCACGATGATGTGGAATTGAATGTTCTTTATATTGTAATCAGTTAAAACCCTACTCCACTCGATGGTGGTAATGCAGTGGACTTCCCTCCAGAAAAATTACCTTTTTTTAATGAAGTCATGTGTTCTCAACTTTTATCCTGTCACCTTCAACCAAAATAACTTCCGCGTTGCTGATTGGATATAAATTTAATTGGCTGCCATATTCCTCAATGATGTTCTCCACCGCTTTTTTAAACAGGATGTTCGTATGGTGGGGGACTGGATAGAATTCAATGGTCCCGAGCGCAACAAAGGAATCCAAAGCAGGCGCCTCCTGCACATTGTCCATAAGTTGGGCATATTCGATATTCGGTGATAAAATCATCGAACCTGCCGATTCGCCTATGTATAACTTCCCTGCATTAACTTCATCAGCAATGATTTTGTCAGCCCCGGTTCTTCTTAACTCTTGAAGTAAATAAAATGTGTTGCCTCCGGTAATATAAATATAGTCATTTTCTCTAATTTTACTCTCTATTTCATTCAATGGTGCTGTGCTGATTTCGATTTCATCCACGACTAATCCTAAATTCTCTAATGCTTTTTTCCCTGAATTCACATAAAACTTAACTTTCTCTGGAATACTCGCGGTTGGGATGAAGGTGACTTTTTTTCCTTCTAAGTTTTCACCAGCGAAATGGACTAAGCATGGTGCAACATCCTTAAATGAGGACGACAGAAATAATTTTTTCATCTCTTTATTCTCCTTAGAACAACGTTTAATGAAACGAGATATGTAACAATTTAACCTAGGTACATTATAAAATATATTAGTATCAAAACATGACACCATTAGAGCATGACATGAAAAAGAGGTGAACGTTTAATTTCATACTTGATTTAAGCTATTTATAGCTTGAATCTAATAAAAACATATAAAAAAAGAGATACATTACCATTGAATAATATCTCCTTTTTTTAGCTTCATATTCCGTTTTGCAACCACAAATGACTTCATATCCCGTCCTTGCTTGCCCCCGTAAAAAAGACTCCAACCGCATAGCGATACTTCGCCGATACGGAGGAGTCTTGATGTTGTATTGGTAAATCTTAAAGGTTCGTGGTTACAGGGCGGGAGTTCCCGCGTTTATTCCCACTCAATCGTTGCTGGTGGTTTGGAGGTGATATCGTACACGATACGATTCACGTTATCCACTTCGTTTACGATACGAACGGAGATTTTCTCCAGCACATCCCAAGGAATACGTGCCCAGTCAGCAGTCATACCGTCGATGGAGGTTACTGCACGAATACCTACGGTGTAAGAATACGTACGAGCATCGCCCATAACGCCAACACTCTTCATATTCGGCAAAGCGGTGAAGTATTGCCAGATTTCCCGGTCCAGACCGGCTTTAGCAATCTCCTCACGCAAAATGTAATCCGACTCACGAACAATGGTTAGCTTGTCCTCTGTCACTTCGCCCAGTACACGAATGGCAAGACCCGGACCTGGGAATGGTTGACGCCATACAATCTCAGCTGGCAGTCCACATTCTTCGCCGACTTTACGCACTTCGTCCTTGAACAGGGCATTCAACGGCTCGATCAGCTTGAACTTCATGTTCTCCGGCAAACCACCCACATTATGATGGGATTTAATGGTCTGTGCCGTTGCAGTTCCGCTCTCTACAATATCCGTATACAGCGTACCTTGTGCCAGGAAAGTAAAATCGTCGAATTGAGAAGATTCTTCCTCGAACACATAGATAAACTCGTTACCGATAATTTTACGTTTTTGTTCCGGATCATCGACTCCTGCTAGCTTGGACAAGAAGCGCTCACGTGCGTCAATTTTGACAACTTTCATATCAAATTTACCAACGAACGTCTCCATTACACTTTCGGCTTCACCTTTGCGCAGCAATCCATGGTCTATGAACATACACGTCAGTTGGTCACCGATCGCTTTGTGAATAAGCATCGCTACAACGGAAGAATCCACGCCACCACTTAAAGCACACAATACTTTTTTGTCGCCTACCTGTTGACGAATCTCGCGAATCTGATCTTCAATGAACGACTCCATCGTCCAGTTGCCTTCACAACCGCACACTTCATATAGGAAGTTGCTGATCATCTCGTTACCTTGAACGGAATGACGTACCTCTGGATGGAATTGCACCGCATACAGATTCCGCTCCAGGTTACTCATCGCGGCAATCGGCGCACTCTCTGTTCCTGCATCCAGTGTAAAGCCGGTTGGCAGATCTGTTACGTGATCCCCATGGCTCATCCATACGGTTTGGCGAGAATCCAGTCCTTTAGCCAAGCGGGCATCCTGATTGAATTGCACGTCTGCTTTGCCATACTCACGCTTGCCCGCACGTTCTACCTTACCATCCAGTTGGTGAGCCATCAGCTGCATGCCATAACAAATACCAAAGATAGGAATGCCCAGGTCATAAATTGCCCGATCCACCTGAGGAGCATTGTCTGTATATACGCTGGAAGGTCCGCCTGAGAAAACAATCCCTTTTGGCGCCAGCTCTCTCAGCTTCTCCGCAGGCGTATTGTATGGAAGGAGCTCGCTATATACGCCGAGATCCCGAATTCTTCTTGCGATTAACTGGTTGTATTGTCCTCCAAAATCAAGAACTACAACGATTTCATTAGGCTTATTCATTACCGTGCCTCCCTCAATTGTTCGTTTCATTATACGCAACGATAAAACAAGACGTCAAGAAATCAACCGGAGTTGAGTGGGCATGAAAAGATTGTTAAAATGAATTGATTCTAAAATACTCAATCTGTTCGTAGGAGTGTAAACGATGGATGTGCTGAAGTGGATCGCGCAATTGTTCGAAGAATACGGCTACGGCGTCCTTTTTTTCGGCTTGCTGCTTGAGTTTATTGCTTTACCATTTCCCGGGGAAACCACCATGGCTTATGCGGGATATCTCTCCTATGCCGGTACCCTGGATTTCGGTAAACTGATGCTGCTAGCTTTTTTGGGCACGACCATCGGTATGACTATTACCTACTTTATCGGAAAGTGGGCTGGACTCCCCTTTATTCAGAAATATGGTAAATGGGTTTTGTTATCGCCGGACAAGCTTCAGAAAACACAAAAATGGTTTCAACGATATGGATACTGGCTTATTTTCCTTGGATATTTCATCCCCGGTGTCAGGCATTTTACCGGTTATTTTGCCGGAATTATTGTTCTTTCTTTCCGTAAATTTGTCTTATATGCTTACAGCGGCGCTTTATTCTGGGTCATCCTCTTTCTAAGCATCGGCAAGCTGTTTGGTCCCCAATGGGATGCCATTTTCCATTTGGTAGAGCTGTATGCACTGCGAATTGCGGGAGTCGTTGGGTTCATAATCCTGCTGTATATTATTTACCGGTGGAGAAGCTTCCTATTTAGCTCGCTACGCAAATCCGAAAAGTCGGTGAAAACCAGCAACAAGGATGACACGAAGTAATCACACTCATGCTGCCTTGCGGCTACGAGTCCTTGCATAATACATCAAAATCACGATAGATATCACAATAAACCCCGCACCTCCAGCCAAACCCAACGTACGCGGCTCCATCATTTCAATCGCCACCCCTGCACCAAGCATAGAACTCCGATGATTCCTTGACTCTACGCCGTCAGCATGCCCAACAATGGACCCTGTAAATACAATGGGGTCTCCCGTATTAATAATGTATCCAGACAAATGGCCCCTACCCCGCAAGCCAACTACCGCTTAATCCATAAGTAAAATCCCCAGCAACAAAAGACATACCACTCCTCCCTTCACCGGAGCAAATCGCGAATGTCAGACTGCATTCGTTTCTATAATCGCAAGGCATAAATTCATATATTCAGAGCATACTAAGCCAACAAACTCCAATATCGGAGGATTTTACGTATGCCAAATCAGAATAAAAGTTGTCCACTTACTCATGTGTCCTCTAACTTGAAGGATAATGTGAATCATATCGAAAGCTCCTTTGGAAACAGCGGAGATGTAATCATTAAAGAGCTATTATGGATGCAAAAATGGCCAGCAGCTCTATTTTATATTGATGGTCTGGTCAATACTCAATTGCTCCATGATTCCGTTCTCCGTTCATTGATGCGAGTAAATGAACATCATGTACCGGAGGGCGCAGAACCATTCGACTATTTGAAGAATCAAGTTTTGATTGCAGGTAACTCAGGTAGTGTGGACGAAATGGATGCCTTATTCAACCAGATGCTATCTGGCGGTATTATCATTTTGCTGGACGGATACGCCAAGGGCATATGGATTGATGCGGTCGGTTGGGAGGATCGCAGTGTTAGCGAACCCCAATCCCAAAGTGTCGTACGGGGTCCAATGGAGGCTTTTACCGAAAATTTACGTACCAATACCGCTCTAATTCGTAGGCGAATCCGCGATCCGCGCCTGTGGATGGAAACAAGACAGATCGGTCAAGTCACTCATACCAATGTGTCCGTGATGTATATCAAAGGAATTGCTGACGAAGGGGTTATTCAGGAACTGAGAGAACGTTTGGACCGAATTGATATTGACGGAATTTTGGAAGGGGGTTACATCGAAGAGGAAATTCAGGATGAATCCTTCACTCCGTTTCCCACCATTTATAACAGCGAGCGTCCGGATTCGGTCGCTGCCAGCCTGTTGGAGGGGCGGATTGCTATCTTGGTGGACGGGACACCCTTTGTTCTGTTGATTCCTGCGCTATTCGTGCAATTTTTCCAGTCGGCAGAGGATTATTACCAACGTGCTGATATCAGCACGTTGCTGCGTTTGCTGCGTTTCTTTTCCTTTTTTATCGCTTTGCTTGCACCGGCAGTTTATATCGCGGTAACTACCTTTCATCAAGAGATGATTCCTACAAACTTATTGGTCAGTCTCGCTGCACAAAGGGAAGGCGTACCGTTTCCAGCCTTTGTCGAGGCGATGCTCATGGAAATTACTTATGAAATTTTGCGTGAAGCAGGAGTCCGAATTCCGAGGACAGTCGGACAGGCTGTATCTATTGTAGGCACATTGGTCATTGGGCAAGCAGCCGTGGATGCGGGGGTTGTCTCGGCGGCTATGGTCATTATCGTGTCAATCACCGCCATCTCCAGCTATGTTATTCCAGAAAACGGCCTGTCGATAGCGGTTCGTATTATACGCTTCGCCTTAATGATGCTAGCCGCAGCCTTTGGGCTTCTTGGAATATTGATGGGGTTAATCGTAGTTTTGCTGCACTTGACCAGTCTGAGATCGTTTGGAGTATCTTACATGAGTCCGTTTGGCCCCTATGTGGAAAGCGATATGAAAGATACGCTGTTTCGCTTGCCTTGGCCTCATATGACGAAGCGTCCTCAATCCATCTCTATCCAAAATACGATCCGCCAAAAAACGAAAAAAAGACGGATCGGTAATAAATCAAAAACCAGAAGGGATCAACCATGAAGCAGACCATACATTTGTTCTTCGTCTGGGGCCTGATTGCATTACTGTTAGGTGGTTGCTGGGATCGCCAAGAATTAAATGAGCTGGGCATAGCTATTGGGATCGGTGTGGATATAGAAGGAGACCAGTATCAGGTAACCGCTCAGGTGGTCATTCCTTCTGCTGTAGCTTCCAAATCTTCACCAAGTGCAGGCCCTCCAGTCGTTACTTATCAGGCCACTGCACCCACGATTCAAGAGGCCATTGAAAAAATGACGAATACAAGTCCGCGCGCCATTTACTTATCTCATATTCGTATGCTGATTTTAGGTGAGGAGTATGCGAGAAAGGGAATTGCTGATGCGATTGAAGCCATGATGCGAGAGCCTTTCACAAGAAGTGACTTTTATATTGCGATAGCCAAGAATAACAAGGCTTCTACGATGTTAAAGATCCCCACTCCAATGGAAAAGTTGCCGGCAAATAAATTATTTGCTTCGTTAGATACCTTAACCAAAACCTGGGCTCCTGCTACCAAAGTAACCATGGATCAACTTCTTAGCGATCTGGTTAATCCCGACATCCAGTCCACTCTGCCCGCATTGGAAGCTGTGGGAGATATAGAGTCGACCAATGAAAAAGGTATGGATGCCACCAAAAGTATATCGCCTGAAACCATATTGCGGTTTTCGGGTAATGGTGTATTCAAAAAAGACCGATTGCTGGGATGGATCAATGAACTTGACAGTAAAGGGCTCAGTTACATCAGGGATAAAGTGGAGTCTACAACGGGGCACACCGATTGTCAGGGTGGGGGTAACATTGCCCTATTAACCTTGAGTAGCGACACTCAAAAAAAAGTAATCATTCGTGATGGAGAACCTGTTATCTCTATATCAGTTACCAACAACAGCACAGTACGAGAAGTCAACTGCCAGCATATGAAGCTAGACAGTATGGACGATATTAAAGAAATTGAAGCCGCAAGCAATGAAAAAATTGTTGAAATTATGAAACATTCCGTAGAGACCGTTCGGCATGAGTTTAAGTCAGACATTTTCGGCTTTGGTCAACTGATTCACCAGTCCAAACCCGAGCTTTGGAAAAGACTAAAAGAAGAAAAAGAAAATCCATTTATGGACTTACAGATTGAATATAAGGCACAGACAAAGATTAAAAAAATTGGTTCCTTGTTTGAATCATTCCAAAAACAAATGAAGGAGTGAGCTGGGTGGAGGAGAAAGGGCGTATCAGCATCAGAAATATAGCCGTACTCGTATTTTTGAGTATTATCGGAGACTGCGTATTGGTGTATCCCTCCCTCATTACAAGCATATCCAAGCAGGATGCCTGGATCAGCTCATTCCTAAGTATCCCAGCAGGATTGGCTGTATTACTGCTACTCCTGCGGGTACATCAGCTATATCCTGATCTCACCTTTATTCAACTCTGCCAGAGAATTTTGGGACCGTGGCTAGGCTCCCTCATCTCGATATGGTATTTGTTCCATTTATTAATGAATTCCGCGATTTATTTAAGAGAGGTCGGGGATTTTATGAACAGCCAGACTTATGTTATGACGCCTCTGCCTGTTATCAATTTACTCTTAATTCTTGCGCTTATGTGGGGGATGTATATGGGATTAGAGCCTATTGCTCGTACGGCTCAAATCTTATTACCATTATGCTTGGCTTTCACTTTGTTTTTAATCCTGTGCTTGCTTCCCCAATGTGAAAGTCAGCAGCTTAAGCCTATGCTGGAGCAAGGTATTCCCAAGATTATGGAAGGCAGCCTATTTGCACTGTCCTACCCATTCGGAGAATTAGCTTTTTTACTCATGATTTTTCCCTATGTGAACAAAAAACCGGGTCTAAAAAAATCGGTTTTGCTAGCCGGACTTACTGCCAGCGTTCTGTTAAGCGTGCTACTCTTGGTTTCTCTCATGGTTCTGGGCCCTTTTGTAACCGAACATAGTGTGTATACCTCTTATACGCTATCTAAAAAAATCAACATAGGAAATTTCTTACAGAGAGTTGAATCCATGATGAGCATAGCCTGGATTATCACTACCTTTGTTAAAACCATTTTACACTTCTATGCCTTTACCTTAGGAATGACTCAGCTACTGCGATTAGACAATGTACGGACCTTTCTTGGCCCTAGCTTTATGATCCTGTTTGGTCTGATTATCGTGTCGGCACCCAACATTACTTATTATCTGGATACGATCGTCCACGCTTGGATTTATTGGGATTTGACGGATTCCGTTGTCCTGCCTTTACTGCTGCTTGTCGTATACAAGTTGAGATCGAAAGGCAATCATAGCCTGGGATCTGGTTGAGCCTCACCCTCAAAGGAAGGAGCATCGACATGCTGATTACCACTATCATTATCTGTATCGGCTTAGCCATCGCTGCCAAAGATTTGCCAGGCTTGTACCGAAAGCATCGCTTTAAGGATATGTTCGTGTACATCGTTATGCTCGGATTAGGCACATGGCTTAGTATTCTTGCTGCCAAATTAGAGGTTACGCCAAGTCCGCTGATTCTGATAGAGATCATCTATAACCCTGTTAACGCTTTTATTTCACATGTATTTGGCTTTTAGAAGGGAGGCAGCCACAAATGTCAAAAAAAGAACGTATCAGTGTTCGGCAAGTGACTGTCCTTATGTTTATGTGTTTAATCGGGGATATGCTCTTAATTTATCCGACTATGATTACGCATATTGCTCATCAGGATGCCTGGATCAGCTCTATACTGTCCATACCGTTAGGTTTAATTATTATTTACGTGCTCCTTCGTGTCCATGAACTCTACCCGGGCCTTACACTTATTGAAGCGATCCGTAAAATTTTCGGGCCTGTATTCGGAACCATTGTCTCCTGCTGGTATTTGTTTTATTTTTTAATGAACACCGCTCTTATTGCTAGAGAGGTAGGCGATTACCTGACTACCCAGTTATTTGTACAAACCCCTCTGCATGTCCTGCTCGTTATGGGAATTTCCCTAATGGTGCTTACTGCGCTAATGGGAATTGAAGTTTTCGGTCGTGTTAGCGAGATGCTATTACCAGCATATATATTAATCTTCTCCGGTCTGATCCTTGCACTCCTGCCACAAATTCAGCTTTCTAATGTACGGCCTGTTTTGGAAAACGGGTTAGCTCCTGTTGCTAAAGGAATGGTTCCAGGCGTGGCTATGCCTTTTGCCGAAATGTCTATTATGCTCATGGTTTTTCCTTATGTAAACAAAAAAGCCCATTTTAAAAAGGACATGTTGCTCGCCTCTCTTATAGGCGGATTCCTGATTAGCGTGTTTCTGCTTCTCTCTCTCCTTGTCGTTGGTCCCTTTGTGACCAATTATAGTCCATACATTTCTTCTGCTCTCACAACAAAGATTAACGAGCTCAATTATATTACACGAGTCGAATCGTTAGTAACTTTAACCTGGGCACTTGCTGCCTATTTCAAAGGTGTCCTTTTCTTTTACGCGTTTACTTTCGGAACAACCCAGCTATTCCGAATTTCTAATATCCGCCCCTTTGTCATCCCCGCAGGAGCGCTTGTGTTTGGTATGACCATTTTGATAACCCCAAATGTGTTTTATTATGTAAGAACTCTTGTTTATCCCATGTCTACCTGGCATTATACAAACGGCTTGATCATTCCGCTTGTTTTATGGGGTGTTTATTTCTGCAAGCAAAAGTGGAAGCATCGACAGGACGTATCCAAAAATTAACAAAAACCTTTTGAAACCGATGCTTAAAGAAGCATAATCCGATTCCAAAAGGTTTTTTTGTTCTTCACTTACGCCATATCCTGAATGTATGCCAGCGCAGCATCAATGTGCCCTTTTACTCTTAAACCACGCCATTCGTGAACTAAGATACCATTTTCATCAATAAGGAACGTAGACCGAACAATGCCCATGTACTGCTTGCCGTACATCTGTTTTTGCTGCCATACACCATACGTCTCAGCGACCTGATGCTCTTCATCAGATAACAACTGAAAAGGGAGTCCGTACTTGGCAATAAACTTGTCATGCTGCTTGAGTGGATCAGGGCTTATCCCCAGAATCACCGTGTTCAAACCTTCAAACTCCGTATGTTTATCCCGAAAATCACAAGCCTGTGTCGAGCAGCTAGAGGTCAAGTCCTTGGGATAGAAATATATCAACACCCTACTGCCTCGATAATCTGACAGCTTAACATGCTTTCCCTCACTGCCAGGCAATTCAAAATCCGGTGCCGCTTGTCCAATAACGGTAAATGCCGCGGACATCTCATCATCTCCTATCTTGTGGGGGTTCTTATATAACCTGACCTATGAGCCTGCCCCTCTGTAGCGGCGAATTCCCCAGTTCCATGCCAGTAAGCCCAAGGTCAGAAAGACAATTCCCATCACAGGAGTTAAGAGCGCCATATGGCGCATGTCCTCTCGGTGAAGGAACAGGGAGGCTGGATATACGCCAACAAAAGCAAACGGTAGTATCCAAGTTAGCACAACCTGAATGGCTCGGTTATAGATCGTTACTGGATAACGTCCGTAGCCCTGAATATTGTACATGAGCGGAATAATTCCTGTCGGCGCATCCGAAAAAAACGAAAGGGAAGTCAATATGGTGTATATCCCCGTATAGATCGCCACGGCACTTAGGCTCAAAATGATCAGCGCCGGTATGAACCACCACTCCATAGCCAAGTCCATCTGTGCCCCGCTGATCCCCATAATAATCAGACCGATCACTGAGCCGACCAGTGCGGGCGGGTCCACATTTTCAAGGAAAATCTGGAACAGATTATACGCAGGACGGGTCATTACCCGGTCGAGTTCACCTTTTACAATATAACGCTCGCTAAAGTTCCAAAGGTTGACGAAACAGCTGAATAGTCCGTAAGGAACCATAAAAAATCCATAAACGAACACGACTTCATTTTCACTCCAGCCACCCAAACTGTCTGTGTGCATAAAAATAACCAGGATAAAAATAAGATTCGTGGCCTGAAACAACAGATCTGAAATAACTTCTACCCAAAAGTCGGCCCGATAGGTGAGCCGTGACTTCATGTAATTTTTTAAATATTCGCTAATGAGACCCAAATAGTACATCATCGGCTTACCCTCCCTGCACGAACAGACGTCTGCGCGCCAGTCGCCAAATGATGATCATCGGCACGAGCAGAACGACCAGCCAAATGATTTGGATACCCAGTACATTCCAAATGCCAACGCCTTTTACACGTCCCGTAAATACAGAGCCCGGCAAATAGGTAATTGCCTGAAACGGCATCCATTGGGCGATTGTCGCCAGCCAGCCTGGGAACAAACTAATTGGCAAAATCAATCCAGAAAACAGATCTACAACTACGCGCTTCATACGCATCATGCCCTCATTATTTTCGATAAAAAAGGCCGTTAATCCAGTAATAATATTGATCTGAGTGTTGATCATAAAGCTGAAAAACAGCATGACCAGAAAACCAACCCAGGCTACCGGATCCGTGGGAAGTTTCACCGGAAATAGCAGCAACGCAATCGCCATACCTGGAATCATAAACAACAGAAAACGGAACATTCCCTCGCCGAGTCCTTGCATAAATTTAACAAGTACATAGTTATAAGGTCGGATCATCTGAATTGCAATGCTTCCATCACGAATATCCGTCGATATCTCACGATCCAGATTGTTAAAATAAAAGGCTCTCGCCATCCACGATACGGCTACATACGTCGTCATCTGAGCAGCGGTAAAGCCTCCAATGCTACCCGCATCGCCATATATCGCTTTGTATGTGAAATAATACACGCCAATATTCATGCAATAAATAAGGATTCCTGAATAATAGTTCACACGATAAGCCAGCATCGTGAGAAATCGAATACGAATAAAATCGGTGTATACGCTAAGCATGAACTTTGGCCTCCACTACCGGATTGCCCTGGCGTTCCGCCGAGCCAGACTGATAGATACTGCGGACGATATCATCCGTGTTGGTTTCAATGATTTTGATATCCGTAATGTCCGTGCGACCGACTACGCAAGCGAGCACATCCGATACATTAATATGAAGAGGAATCCATACCTTGGCAGCCAAATCATTATCCACCGTCCAAGCCAATGGCATATCAGCAGTCCATGCCTGTAATTGCTCCAATTGGGTCGATGTGCCGAACTGGAACCGTACTTCTCGACCTGTACCCCAACGCGCCTTCAGATCCTCAAGACCACCATCATAAATGATATTCCCATCATCCAGCATAATGACGCGCGAGCACAGCGCTTCAATATCCTGCAAATCATGGGTCGTCAGCAAAATAGTCGTACCGTGATCCCGGTTCATGTCCTTCAGAAACTCGCGGATTTCGGACTTCACCATAATGTCAAGCCCAATGGTCGGCTCGTCCAGAAAAACAATAGACGGATTGTGCAGCAAGGCTGCTACCAACTCACAGCGCATCCGTTGCCCGAGACTAAGCTTGCGTACCGGGCGGCTTAGCAGATCCTGCAATTGCAGTCTCTCCACCAGCTCATCCAGCCTGCGTTTGAAGTCAGTAGCCGGAACCTGATATACTTTCCGCAGTAGTTGAAAAGACTCGATCACACCGATGTCCCACCAAAGCTGGCTGCGCTGACCGAAAACAACACCAATGTTGCCTACAAATTTCTCACGTTCCTCATAGGGGACATAACCGCCCACCTTGAGATGTCCCGATGTCGGCACGAGAATGCCTGTCAGCATCTTAATCGTGGTGGACTTTCCGGCGCCATTCTCACCGATATAACCGCATATTTCTCCTTGCGGAATACGGAAAGATATATCTTTGACCGCGGCTACCTCGTTGTATTCGCGGGCAAATAAATCAAGGAAGGCGCCTTTTAAGCCCTCGCGATTTTTTTGAACCTTAAATGTTTTGCGCAGATCCTGCACATCTATTGCCAGCATGTTATACCTCTCAATCAGGATTTGTAAAATCCATAGTTAAATTGATTGTGCTCCAAAAAGAAATTATAATGTAATGAACTGAAAAGCGAAAGGGAGAGCATCCATGACAAGCAGAACCAAAAGGACGATATGGTCGGTTCTAGCCGTGGTAATCGTCGCGATTGTCGGCTTTGCCGTGTACTATTTTACATCTATTTATAATCAGCTGGATAATCTGCATAAAGAGGGTGCTAACTCCCCCTTCAAAAATGTAAAGCAGGTCGATCAGGTTCGTACGCCAGAACCGCCCAAGTGGGAAGGTACCGATATGGTCAATATTTTGCTAATGGGTGTCGATGGGCGCGGTATCCAGAAAGGGGAAGTCCCCCGATCAGACAGCATGATGGTCGTGTCACTGGACCCCGTCAAGAAAAAAATCCACCTGTTCTCTATTTTGCGTGATACGTACGTGGATATTCCCGGTTACGGAAAAAATCGAATTAATACCGCCATTACTCACGGACCCAACACAGCCATGAAGACGGCTGGCGATCTGTTAGGCATTCCGGTGCAATATTATGTGTACACGGATTTCCAGGGTTTTATCAAACTGGTGGATGCCGTAGGCGGGATTGATTTTGAAGTGGAAAAGGATATGCATTATACAAGTAATGCAGATAAACATCAGTACGACATTGATTTGAAAAAGGGTATGCAGCATCTGGATGGCAACACGGCGCTTCAATATGTGCGGTTCCGCCACGATGCGATGTCCGACTTCTCCCGATCAGGACGGCAACGCGCATTTTTGGAGGCCGTAGCCCAGAAAATGCAGACCACGACTTCCATCGCCAACCTGCCGAACATTTTAGAGCAGGTTAACCCGTACATCGACACAAATCTCAGTGTTAACGATATGTGGAAGCTGGCGAATGTGGGGTACCAAAGCAACTTTGCAGGCAGTGAACAGGTTCCACCGATGAAGATGCTCGGAGAAGAGAATGTGGGCGGCGCGGCAGTTCTTACTGTCCGCGATCCGGAAGAACTGAAAACGTATGTACAGGATATTTTTAATAATCCACCCACACAAACACAGGAACAAAATAAGGATCAGCCCGAAACAAAACAGCCAGACAGTGCATCGTCTACCAAGACGGATAAAGCTTCTTTTACAGGGGGCAGTAAAGCCAGTGATGAGAATGCTTCCAAACAATCAACAACAAAGACAGGTCAAAAAGAGCTATAATGATGTATGCAGGGGCAGCCGTGAACGCTGCCCTTTGGCGTGTGTATACCCTATTTTAATGAACGGAAAGGAAGTTTTTGATGATGAAACGGGAAAACTCCGAAGCACTATATAAAGAAGCCCTGGAGCATATTGTCGGGGGCGTTAACAGCCCTTCACGTTCCTTTAAAGCTGTAGGCGGCGGTGCTCCAGTATTCATGAAACGCGCTCAAGGTGCTCATTTCTGGGACGAGGATGATAATCGGTATATCGATTATTTGGCGGCCTACGGCCCTATTATTACCGGACATGCTCACCCCCATATTACCAAGGCGATCAGCGAAGCGGCCGCGAACGGCGTATTATACGGAACCTCAACGGTATTGGAAATCAAACTGGCCAAGATGCTGAAGGAAGCCATTCCTTCTATGGACAAGGTCCGGTTTGTGAATTCCGGCACAGAAGCAGTCATGACGACGATTCGTGTGGCACGGGCTTATACTGGGCGGAACAAGATCATCAAATTTGCCGGCTGCTACCATGGTCACTCGGATCTGGTACTTGTAGCTGCTGGCTCTGGACCTTCTACGCTGGGCATACCTGACAGTGCAGGCATTACAACCAACATTGCGAGCGAGGTCATTACTGTGCCATTCAATGACCTCGACGCGTTGCGCCAAGCTTTGGAGCGCTGGAGCGACGATGTGGCGGCAGTCATGGTCGAGCCTATTGTCGGTAATTTCGGCATGGTTATGCCGCAGCCCGGTTATTTGGAAGGGTTGTGCTCCATGGCGCGTGCGAACGGCTCACTCGTCATTTATGACGAGGTCATTACCGCATTCCGATTCCACTTCGGCTCTACCCAAACGTATGCAGGTTTGGACAACCATGATGCGATTCAGCCAGATTTGACCGCGCTGGGCAAAATCATGGGTGGTGGTCTGCCAATTGGTGCCTACGGTGGCAGCAAGCAGATCATGGAGCAGGTTGCCCCACTGGGCCCGGCTTATCAGGCGGGTACGATGGCAGGCAACCCGGCGTCCATCTCGTCAGGCATCGCCTGCCTTGAAGTCCTTCAAGGAGAAGGCGTGTATGAAGAGATGGAACGTCTGGCTGTGAGGCTGACGGACGGTATTCAGTCCTCTGCCGAACGCTATGGCGTGCCATTAACGATCAACCGTATTCGTGGAGCGTTCTCGACGCATTTCTGTGATCATCCGATCACGAACTACGCGCAGGCGCAGGATACGGATAGCGAAGCGTTTGCATCCTTCTTCCGTCACATGCTGGATCGCGGTATTCATCTGGCACCATCCAAGTACGAAGCCTGGTTCCTCACAACAGCGCATACGGACGAAGATGTAGATGCTACGCTGGAAGCGGCGGACGATTCGTTCCGGGCGATGTCACAAGGGAAGTAAACCCAGCAGTAAGTGATAGAATATGAATTTTAATAAGAGCTGGAAGTAGTCTTAGGGAAGGGTATTCGACCTCTGGGACTTCGTTCCGGCTTTTTTTATTTTACAACTGTACCCGTACAGTTGTAGATTTTATGGATTGTATCATGTTATGCCCTCCGGGTATATTGAGAGAACAACAGGTTAAGGTCATGATTACGGAGGTTTATTATGCACAGTCGTTCCAGAAATGGAGCCGCCTATCTGGCAGCTCTCAGCTATGCAGCTATACTTGGATTTTCATTTTTATTTGTAAAATTGACGGTCACAGAGGCGAGCCCGCTGGATGTGATCGCCCACCGCTTTGCGCTGTCTTTTATCGCTTTGACCGTTCCAGTGCTGCTTGGTTGGATTAAGCTCAACATCAAATTGCGTGACATTCTGCGCATTTTACCACTGGCGCTGCTCTCGCCATTAGTGTATTTTCCACTGCAAGCCTTCGGGCTGATGAGCACTTCTTCATCGGAAGGTGGAATTATTCAAGCAACCGTTCCCATCTTTACGTTGCTGTTAGCTTCTTATTTTATTAAAGAGCGTACAACAGTAGTCCAAAAGATTTCCTTACTGCTCTCTGTCTTTGGTGTGGTTTTTATATTTGTAATGAAAAGCGGAGCACCGCTAGCGTCCAATAGCTATGGCGGTATTCTTCTGCTCGTGCTCTCTGCGATATGCCTATCCGGTTATAATGTACTGGCACGGCCCTTAACACAAAAGTACAGCCCCATGGAATTGACCTACGTTACCTCTATTTTGGGATGTATCGTTTTTAACGTGGTGGCACTGGGATATCATGCCATAGACGGCTCCATGAGCGCCTATACCGCTCCACTGGTGAAGCCTGGTTATTGGATGGCACTGATTTATCTGGGCATTCTGTCTACCCTCGTCACCTCACTGTTATCGAGCTTTGCCTTGAAGTGGATCGAAGCCTCCAAAATGAGTGTGATCGGTAATTTATCCACCCTCATTTCCATGATTGCCGGTGCTTACATTTTGAAGGAGCAGCTCGCCTACTATCACATTGTTGGGGCTGTGATGATCATTATCGGCGTGCTGGGTACCAATTTTGGAGGGCGAAAAAACTTCACGCCGATCAAAACAACTTCGGCAAAATCACAAAAGACGGGCTAAAAATAGATACTAATTTGCCTGCAAAAAAAAGAAATCTCCCAGCTGCGCAATTCCAGCCGGGAGATTTCTTTTTTCACTTCTTAGTCTTCGTCGGATTAAATAGGGTACGCCATGACACTCATTAACGCCAATTCCGGCTGTGTCGTGTCCAATCTGCTATATTGTACGATGATGGGCACATCGCTAGTGACCGTAATTGCGTAAGGAATGCCTGTCGGAATCCGTTCGCCGGATTTCTCCAACGAGGCTGTTCGGATATGACGGGTTCGTCTTCCTTCCACCACCTCGATCAATCCCTCCAATGGCTCGCGGTCTTCAAAATAGATGTCTATACTTAGATTTGCCACACGACTCCCACAATTCAGCACGCATATACTCTCATGACTGAGCAGCTCTCCCCGGCTTTCCGGTGGAATATACCCATCGGGGATGACCCAGAATAGGCTGCCTCGCGGCTGATTAGCCACCTTTTCCTGAGAAAGTTCAGCATTTCCCATACTATTGGCCTCCTTCCTTTACCCATAATACTTTTTAGCGCATATGCCCTTTCTTCTAGCCGTATGGATTCTCCTTGGTACGCAACAGTTGAGCCAGAAAAGCAAGCGCCAATCCCTGACCCCAGCCCTGAATGCGTTTGTAGGGGACGTTTCGATAGCCGTCAATATCGTTCATCACAGCGGTTCCAGCGGATACACCCGTTACTGTGCCGTCGTCCTTAATGCGGGAAAGAATACCGTCGATCGCCTTTTGTGTGTATTTGTTAAACAATCTTCCTTGCATAAGCAAGGCAGTCGCAATTCCTGCCGAGCCCGAGGTTTCCAGATAAGAGGTATCATCGTTCAGCACCGTATGCCACAGCCCTTCCGGGGATTGCAGTCGCACCAGCGCATTGAGCTGGTCACGCAGCGAGCCATCGATGATCATATAAGATGGATGCTGCACCTCCACAAATTTCAGCGCTTTTGCCATCGTGAGAGCTGCCCATGAATTGCCGCGCGCCCAATATATTCCTGACATCCGGCTTTGATTCGCATGATCCCATCCGTGATAATACAGATTCGTATCCGGGTCCTGCAAAAATTCTTCATGCCCGTGATATTGACGAACCCCATCCTCCCAATACTCTTTGTTGCCCAACAGATGACCGATACGCAGCAAATAATAACCGGCCATAAACATCGTGTCCACCCATGCTTGCTGCGGAAATACATCATGAAGTGAGTTCACCGTATGCTGGAAAATGCCGTCGGCAAACCGTTCCGCTTTTTTGGCCAAAAATTCTGCCATCTCGATGGCAATATCAAGGTATTTTTGCTCACCTATGGCCTGGTAAAGCGTCAACAAACAGTGCCCGACAGAAACGCCGTTCACCGAGAGAGATGGAAGCCCATCCTCAATACTTTCGTCAATCCATTCTTTCAGCTTGATCAAATACTTTTCGTTCCCTGTCGCTTCATACGCTTCGCATACTCCGTAAAAGGCTACTCCACCCGGCCAATCCCAGCTGTAGTGCATTTGAAATGTGCGTTCAACTACCCGGTCGATCACCTGCTTAACTTGTTCTTCATCAAATATCAATGCAGGCATTTCCACGTCCCCCCCCTTTGGTAAGTTTCACGTGAGTTACCTCCTTGACGCCCGTATATGAATAGGTCGTCCTTCAACGTAAATACATGCGTAACGGTTGCAAATCCAGTGCCCTCACAGCATCCACCACCATGTCTGCAATACGAACCGCACCATTCTCATGAAAATGTGTGTTATCCTCTAAGCCGCCGGAAAAGTTCATGTATTCACCAGGCAGCAGCCACATAAAAAGCTCTTTACTCTCTTCGGGACCCAGCTGCTCATATAACTCCTGCGTGCGGGCAGACAAATCAATCAGCGGTACATTCGCTTCTTCCGCCAGCTCACGAACCGCTGATACATAGTCACCATGTGTGTCAGATAGCGTACCATCCTCATTAAAATAGCGACGATGTACGGGCGTGACCAGTACCGGGGTTGCCCCATGGCTTCTTGCGCCGTCGATGTAGAGGCGAAGATGCTCCTTGTAGGTTGTAAAAGGCTCTGTAGCCCGCTCCGGGTCAGGCTTCTGATCATTATGGCCGAACTGGATGAACAGGAAATCTCCTGCCTTTATTTCGCCCAAAATGGCACCCAGCCGTCCTTCGTCCACAAAGCTTTTGGAGCTTCGTCCCGATACGGCATGATTATCCACGCAGACATCATGCTTGAACAGGGCGGGCAAAGCCTGGCCCCAGCCAGTATACGGATAACCGGATGCGTCCTGATCCGTAACCGTGGAATCTCCGGCTAGGAATAGCCGGAGGGTCTGTGGCGCTGGCGCAATCTCCAGCGCATTGAGCCGTGGCGCGGTGCCTGATACGGTGAGGCGCAGCTTACCACCCCGGACTGGCACCGCAAACAGGGCTTCGGTGAACTGGCCCGGCAGCGTGTGTACCGGGGGAAGCATGTGCTTGCCTTCACCAGCCTTGAGTCGCGTGAGCGTTTCCGCCTGCGAATCGCCGACCAGTATAGTGACGAGATACATCCCGTCTGGCACATCTGCAACAAATGCAGCGTTCAGTGGAATACAAAAGCTGCTTCGTAGCTGCGTGCGTGCATCCTTAGCTGCACACTGCCTTTTTCGACCGTACACATGCTCCGTAGTCTCGAAGCCATAGCCCTGTTCAGTTGTATATACGCAATCCGGAGACACTCCCTTGTAGCCATCCGCAGGTTCCCCCGGACCAAAATCAAACCTCCACAATTTACTCACCTCTCAGCCATCGCCCTCAAATCCCAACCATTTAATTGTATAAACCCGGATACCTTCCATTTTCACTCGTAAGCCTCATATCCTCACGCTATGGATTTTGGATCTTACCCCTTCAAGCCACTCGTACTCATTCCTTCTACAATTTGCTTCTGGAATGCGAAGAATACAGCGATAACTGGAAGCAGGCTTAGGATAGACATCGCGAACATTCCTCCCCAGTTGGAAGCCGACTCGCTGTCGAGGAACATCTTGAGTGCAATAGATACGGTATATTTCTCCGGCGAATTCAGATACAGTACCGGACCTAGCAAATCCTCCCACTTCCAGTAGAAAGAGAAGATTGCCGCTGTAGCCAACGACGACTTGAGTAAGGGTAAAATAATTCTAAAATACAGCCGGAACTTGCCGCATCCGTCAATCGTTGCCGCTTCATCCAGCTCTCCTGGAATCGTACGTATAAACTGCACCATCAGAAAGATGAAGAACGGCATCCCGAAAAAGGAGGGTACCACCAACGGTAAGATCGTATTGATCCAACCGAGCTTGGTGAAAATAATATATTGCGGTACCAGTACCACATCCCCTGGTAGCATAAGCGTCACCATCATCAAAGCAAACCACAAGTTACGTCCTTTGAATTTCAAGCGCGCAAAGCCAAATGCGATCAATGAGGAGGAAAGCACGGCTCCAATCGTTGAAATCACCACGATCGTGAGCGAGTTCAGAATGTACGTGCCAAAGTTGTAGCCAGTCGTTCCTTTCCAGCCTGTTACATAGTTTTGCCAGATCCATTCTGTAGGGAAAAGCGAGGATGCCGTGACGAATATCGTCCGACTTTCTTTAAACGAGCTGAACAGCATCCAAAAAACGGGATACAGCATCAGGAGCGCCAGTGCAGCAACCAGTATGTGATAAATTGGCCATTTGACCGTTTTCCATGCCATCGTTATCAGCGCCCCTTTTCCGTTTCATAAAATACCCAGTATCTGGAGGTTATAAATAATATCGCTGTCAGTATCCCAATCATAATGAGCATGACCCAAGCCATGGCTGCCGCATATCCCATGTTGCTGAACATAAACGCCTGTCGGAACAGATACAGTGAATGCAGCATCGTTCCATCCATCGGGCCTCCTTCGCCCTTAGAAATAACATAAGCCGGGACGAAGGTCATAAAGGCACTGATCGTCTGCATAATCAGATTAAATAGAATAATGGGGCTAAGCAACGGTAGCGTAATACTGAAAAATTTTCGTACTGGCTTAGCGCCATCTACACTGGACGCCTCGTACAATTCAACAGGAATGTTCTTCAAACCTGCCAGAAAAATCAGCATGGAGGAGCCAAATTGCCATACGGACAAGGTGATTAGCATCGTAAGCGAAGCATCCGGGTCACCAAACCACTTCACCGGAGTCGCCCCTAAGGTCGAAAGCAGGCTGTTCACTATGCCGTTATTACTGAAAATGTTCCGCCACATAATGGATACCGCAACGCTACCTCCGATAATCGACGGCAGATAGTACATTGTCCGATAGGTGCCGACCATACGCGACTTGGTATTCAAAATCATAGCCACAAACAGCGCGAAAATCAGTCGCAACGGTACACCGACCAATACATACGTAAACGTGACCCTGATCGAATTCCAGTATTTCGGGTCGCCTGTGAACATTTTTTCGAAGTTACCCAGACCAATCCATTTGGGCGGGGTGAACAGGTTGTAGGTGGTAAAGGACAGATACAGCGAAATAAACATTGGAATTAACGTAAACGCCAGAAAGCCCACAATAAACGGGCTGATAAACGCATATCCGGTCATATTGGCTTTCAAGCTCTGATGATTTCGCAAGCTCATCAAGCCTCCCTTCTGTTGCATTTTAAAGAATTAGCAAAACTTTATAATATTAATAATTCGTTGTTATGTGAATAATATTGTGATGTCTGCAAAGGGTGCTTATGCAGTTGGTTCGTCCAATCAACCGTGCGCAATCATGCTTTGGACTACGCACGGTTAACTTAACGAAACGTTCCTTCGATCTTATGCTAAACAGTATCAGATATCCTAAAGGTCACATTGCGCTCATTATTGCTTGTTATTCGCAAGGATAGTATTCGCATCAGCCCGGAATTTGGCCGCTGCGTCTTCAGGCGTCATCTGTCCGAAATTGACCTGTTCAATATAATCGGTCAGAGTCGCAATCACTTCCGGCGATCCGACTGGCGGCGGCGGGCTCATTGGAGAAGCCTTCGGCTCCATGGAAGCTACAAATTCAAACACCTGCTTCGTAGGCTCGCTCAACTCTGGCGCAACAGCCTCCTTGATTTTGGAGGAAATCGGCACGCCACGTTCGCCTTTAATCAATTTATTCGCTTCTACATCATTCATCCAGAAATCAATAAACTTTGCGGCCTCATCCTTCACCTGTGAACGGGAAGCAACCGTCCAGTACATCGTAGGCTGCATGTATACGCCTTTTTCCATATTCGGCCCAAACATTGGAGCCAGTGCCATGGGGCGGTTAACAACCTGCTGTAAGCCCACATACTGATTGGACCACTGCCAAATACCGATGCCTGTTCCTTTTACGATATCGGATTCCTCAAGAATCCCCTTGGTCTGGTTCATGATTTCAGGAGGCGGAGTCGCTCCCTTCTTAATCAGATCAGCCAATCCGCTGAAGAAGTCAACAAACAGCTTATCGTCGTCATATCCCAAGCCTGTTCCTTCCGCATTGTAGAGAGTCTTTCCTTGCGTACGCAAATAGTAGTGGAAGAAAATATCGGCAGCCATCGAGCTGTCAAAATATACTTTATTGGAAGCTGCCTTTAAAGCCAGTTCTTTGTATTGATCCCATGTCCAGTTATCAGGAATTTTATCTATACCTGCTTTCTTGAGCAACGCCGGATCATACTGGAAACCCAGAACATTGACACCTGTTGGAATACCATATTGCTTTCCTGCTATTACGCCGGTACTGAGTACATTTTCGTTCACGTCAGCGACCTGAATTTTTTGATTTAAGTAAGGCGCGAGATCCTCCAGTTGACCATTTTTTGCATATTGGCTAATGTACGAAATGTCCATTTGCACGATATCCGGTAACTGATTAGCCGCAGCCTGTGGGGCGAGCTTTTTCCAATAGTCATCAAAAGAGGCATATTCCACATCGATCGTTACATTAGGATTTTTCTGCTTATACAAATCAACGACCTTCTGCGTGTATTCATGACGCGTATCCGATCCCCACCAAGCGATACGTAACTTTACTTTCCCGTCTGCACTTGTGCCCGAATTGCCGCCGCCGTCCGCTCCGCTACATGCTGTCGTCAAAACGAGCAGCATAGCTATAATCAGAAACCATCCCTTTTTGCCCACCTATCTCTCCCCTTTTCGCTGTTCTAGAAAGGAGCCAAATTACAAGTGACAACGTATTTACGCATTTTTGATAGCGTTTACATTAGCTCCTGTTGTTATTTTCCCAAAAGCTGAGAAGCATTGGAATACACAAATCAGGTTTCCTGGGTTTAAAAAACAGTGGGACTCCATCAGCTCATCCCCGTTCATGTGATTTAATGTACTCGGAAGGCGTCATACCCGCCCATTTTTTGAACACCTGGCTAAAATATTGCGCGTTCCCGCCGAAGCCGAAACATTCGGCCAGCTCAAACACCTTTACATCTCCTGTCTCTCGAATATGCTCAGCCGCACGTTCGATCCGATAACGATTGACGTAGTGTGAGAAGTTTTCCCCCGTCACCTTTTTGAAAATCTTCCCTAAATAGTCGGAATTCATATACAGCATTTGACCTGCCACTCCGTTCAGCGACAAATCGGATTTTCTATAGTTTTGCTCAATAATAGTGATCATTTTATCAACGGTAGAAGATTGGCGATACACATTACTTTTATAATAGATTGCGGTCATTCGTTCGGCAGCTTCCTGTACAAAAGATTTGAGACATGCCAGCGTTTTTTGCTCTGCCAGCACCACCATTCGGCTCGTAAACGCCGCACGCTCCTCTTCAGGACATATACGGATCATAGCAGCATAGAGTTGAAGCACATAGGAGCGGGTCACGGAGATTTCCAGCTTCATACGGGACAGAATACCGAACAACCTATCCACTTCCTGTGCAACCTCCACCGTATTTCCAGCCTTGATCAGCAGACCGAACTTCTCCTCGTCCAGCTCCAAATCTGCCATCTCCCGGGTATCCTCAGCCGCTAAATCCTCCTTCGTAATCAGACTGCCCTCCCCGGTGTAAAAACGGTGATTCATACAATGCAGTGTCTCCCGGTACATCCCCCGTGAATGCTGCATACTATCCGACTCACTAACTGCGACCGTTACCTCCAGCTTGTAAAAGCGATGAAATGTCGCACGTACCGCTTCAATCTGTTTCATAAACCGTGACGTATCATCCTCGCTTTCCAGCACGATGAGCAATTGCCCCTGCATGGTCGTACTGAGCAAGACATCATCCATCAAATCTGCCGCTATATTTTGCAATGCAAACAGATGCTCCGGCTCATGGGATTCCTCCACCCGCAGCAGCAGCATTCGAACCTGCTTATCTTGCAATTCAATTCCGAATAACCGCTCATAAAATGCGATATCGCGGCTACCGTAAGTTTTATAGGAAATAAACTCCTTCAAAAAGTGTTCCTTCACATGGGGCAGCATACGCTGAAAATCTAGCTTCATCCGGTTTACAAACTGCTTGCGTTCTTCCTGCTCCTCCCGCTCCTGTCCCAACTCGGTCAGAGCCTCATGAATTTGCCGCTCATTGCATGGCTTCAACAAGTAGTGCTTCACCCCGTATTGCATGGCCCGACAGGCATAATCAAAATCTTTGTAGCCAGACAACAGAATGAAACGGACGTCTGGAAAATGCTCCGTCGTTTTGGCAACCAGTCCGATACCGTCTAGTCCTGGCATAGAGATGTCGCTAATCACAAAATCAGGTGGGCTGGCTTGAATCTGATCATAAGCCTCAATCCCGTTACGTGCCGTGCCAACCAATCTCGTGCCCGCTTTCCCCCAATCAACCACCTGTGATATGCCTTCCAAAATCATACGCTCATCATCAACCAGTAGCACCTTGTACACGACCCTGATCCCCTTTCACATATGGAATACAGACATGAATCGACGTTCCTGTTCCTGACTCGCTATGCAGCTCTATCCCCCAAGGTGTACCAAATGTCAGGTTAATCCGTTCCTGAATATTCGTAAGTCCAATGCCCTGCCCACGAGTCGTAACCTGCCCGCTTCGCAGCTTTTCCAAGAAATCCGGCGTCATTCCCGGTCCGTCATCTTCAACTCGCAGAAATAGAGCACCCTCGCTTTCTCTCGCAATAATAGCAATCTGACAGGGTTCAATTCGCGGCTCCAGCGCATAATGAATGGCATTCTCCACCAAGGGCTGAAGCGTTAGCTTCGGAATTTGTGCATCCATCAGTTCTTCCGGAATATCCAGATGGAAAACGAGACGTTCATCAAAACGTGTTTTTTGGATCGTTACGTAGCTCCTTACAATATCCAGCTCTTTTCGAAGCGGAATCAGCTGCTCCTCAAAACTGACCGCACTGCGCAGTAGAAAAGCAAGTGCTTCCACCATCTCTGAAATCCGGTCCTGTTTATTGGCCTTGGCGAGCCAGTTCACGGACTCTAATGTATTGTATAAAAAATGTGGATTAATCTGGGCCTGGAGCGCCTTTAGCTCTGTTTCCCGCAGTAATAGCTGCTTGGCAACATTCTCATTAATGAGCTCACGAATGCGGCGAATCATTTTCTTGTACGTTCGATGAAGCAAGCCTACCTCATCCTGTGTGGAAAGGGGGACCGCACCAAGTGCTTCCTCTTCCAAACGGTCGAGATCGCCTTTTTCTATTTTACGCATGTTCTGGATTAATTGAACGATCGGTTTGGTAATGCTCCCTGACAATCTAGCCCCCAGAGCCAATGCGATAAGAAGCATAATGACAAAAATAGCGCTTACAACTTCTTTGATAATCGTAATGCTGCGAAACATATCATCGAAGGGGGTCATATGCAAATACGTCCAATCCGTATAAGAAGATTTGATTTGAGCAGCGAAAAAGGTTCCTCCTGAGTAGGTCGCAATCCCGTAAGGCTGCTTCCGGCCCAGCTCGGCCTGAATATCACTCTCACTCAAAAGTGGTGTTTCGGGATAAATCATCCGCCTTCCATCTGTAATCATCAGTTGTCCGTCACGACCGGAGGTTTGCACACGGTCCGCTACAATCCGGTCAATTCGTACACGAATCGCAAGCGTTCCGAGCCCATTCAGCGTAAAATTGGAATCGGTAAAGGATTTGAACTGCCGAGCTGCCAGCAAGGAGGAATGACCTGCGGCATACCATGCATTGGAACCGTCATGTTCGTCTGCCAGCTCCGACAGGGTGGATCGAAGCTCTTGGGGAATACCTTCGCGGTTGCCCGCACTCATGACCTGTCCCTCTTTGTCGATGACCATCATAGAATAGACATAGGTTTCAGAGCCGGCAAAGGCGACAAGCCTATTCGTTATTTTTTTACGCAGCACCATTTTGGCATAAGGGGATTTCTCTTTTTCCAATTGCAGCAAATAACGTTGAAGCTGCTCGTCCGTTGTTACCTTGAAAGTAACTTTTTCCACATCCTTCAGCTCATTTTCTATACCGATTGAAGAAATATTGAGTACTTCGGATGTTTTTTTGTACATTTGATTATCATAAATGTGAAATACGTACTTAAGTATGACTGCAACAACTGCAAAATTAACCAGCATAAGCACCGTGATCAGCAGTACCATTTTATGATGGATTCCAGCATTTTTGTAAGCGCTTTTAAAGTAGGTAATCAGTGATTGTCGCCTCCTTTATAACATACAAAATACCCCATGCCTTGGTCATTCGGCAAGAGGTATTTGCATTTGCTTAGCGTTGATCGGTTGGTTTCGATTTGTCCGCCTTGCTCATATATTCGTCGTATCGGTCATCAAGTTCCCGTGCCATACTCCGGTATTTACGCGTTTCCTCAACAATGGGATCGATATGAGTCTGAACCCGCACCTCATATTTAGGGCTGAGCCGTTCCCGCTTTTGGGCCTCATTCTCACGAATTTCGCCTTCCGTCAGCAGTTCACTGAGCTGGCGTTCCAATTCTTCGGATTGACTCATCGCGATTTCCTCCTTTAGGGTGATGGTCCCTACGTAGAATTATAACCCGGTTGCGTCTGCTTCTTTCAGCACTTGAATAAGTTGAGAATGAATAGCTGTATTCGTAGCTGCAATATGCCGTACACTCAGGTCATAAGGTCTGCCCAATGTATCGGTAATGGTACCGCCTGATTCCTGCACCAGCAAAGCGCCCGCTGCTACATCCCACGCATTCAAACCAATTTCGCAATAGGCCGATAACCGTCCCGACGCCACATAAGCCAGATGCAATGCTGCCGAGCCCAGCGCCCGAATGCCGCGTACCTGAGGTGTAAGAACCTGCGTGATTTTCATATTTAGCGGTTGTGCATACGTACGATCTGGCGGGAAGCCGATGCACACCAGACTATCTCCCAGTGTTTCTTCTCTTGAGGCTTGCATGCGATTACCATGTACATATGCGCCTTTTCCTTTTTCCGCTACAAACATTTCATCACGGGACGGATCATAAATAACCCCGACAATCACCTCTCCACGATGGGCCAAGGCAATGGACACACTGTAATACGGCAGACTGTGTACAAAATTGGTCGTGCCATCTACCGGATCAATAATCCATAAATATTCCTCTTCACGGGCAGCCTCTAGTGCGCGGGCCGAAGCTTCGGCTCCCGGCTCTACACCCTCTTCACCCAAAATCGCATGATCGGGAAAATGGGTCAGAATCAGTCTGCGAATCATCTGTTCTGCACCTTTATCTACCTCGGTCACTAGATCCGTAGGAGACTGTTTGGTATTCAAATGTTCAACAGTTCCCAGCCTGCTCTTAATCCATTCCCCGGCTTTGGATGCCGCGTTAATAGCCACGGCAGTATAGCTTTTTCCTGATACGATATAGGGAACCTTTTCGTTTTCATGTTCGTTCAACGTGTTCACTCTACTTTCTATATCATTGTTACGTGGTTTACGAAGCTGGCCTACAGCACAGTCTCTTAACCATCTCTGTTTCAGTACAAGTTTGCTAGTTTACACATTCTAGTATACACAATAAACTGCATAAAGTTTCCCCAAATGAGAGATTTATCCGCAAAATACTACTTTCTAAGGCATAATTTCTACGGAAGCCCCATCCAGCACTTTGACCCCATTATCTTCCTGAAGGCGCAGTTCATTCATCAATCCGAATAACGCTTCATCCTTAAGCTTGGCTTCAAGCATGACATCAATCCGATCCGTATATCCAGCAATATTGCGCAGAAAGGTCAGCAACGGCTCCACCAGAACACCGTCTGCATGACCACGAGGGTCTTTTTCACTTTTGGGACTGGAGGCATGAATTTTGGGCGGCAATGGATGATCAGTAGAAGATCCGGCTTGGGCCAATTCCCCTTTCCAGGTATTCAATATGTCCGGCCATAGCTCCCACGGCTTCTCACCCTCGTTATTGACCCATTGATGATGAATATCGAGAACCATCGGCAAGCCCGTTATTTTGCAAGCTTCCAGTGTTTCCACCGCATTGAATGTTTTATCATCATTTTCCAGCGTCAACCGTTCTCTTAACGAAAGATCCAGAGCACTAACCTGCTCTACAAAACGCTGGCCTGAGGTCACCTTATCTCCGTATGCACCACCAATATGAATGTTGTTCTTGGCTTCGGCACCGAGCCCCATGGCCTCCAGCATCGCTTTGTGGTACTTCAAGTCATTAATGGAGCTCTCCAACACCTCAGGACGGGGAGTGCTTAACACTGTAAAATGATCGGGGTGAAACGATACCCTCATCCTATTCGCCTTGACATAGTTCCCAACCTCTGCAAAGTCAGCAGCAAGCGCCTGAAACGGGTTCCAATCCCGCAGATCCTGATGGGTCGCGAGCGGAATCAGCTTGGATGAGAAACGATAGACCTGGATATCACTCGCGCGATTATGGCGCAGCAGCCTCAATGTATTATGGAGATTTTCAGCTGCTATCCGTTCTAGCTTGCGGATCGCAGCTTCTCGGTCTCCAATCTTGTTAAAGCTGGCCATCGTCATGGTTTTAGAGGGGGATGCATTTTGCACGGTAACCGACATGGCTACATAACCTAACCTTACGATCATAGGGTGTCTTCCTTTCAGTAGTTCGCAGTAGATGGTAAGGCCGCTTTCGTTCTGTGACCTAAAACCCTTTTCTACTGATCATACCCGGAAAAGCACATGCTGATTCGGTGTTATCGCACAAATTGCAAGAAGCAAACAGCTAGGATTGCTGCTGTGCTCCAAAAAACATTTCATCCGCCAATGCGGTCTGAATTCTTGATTCCTCATCATTCAGCTTACGAATGAGGATCATTTCAACTTCGGTCACTTCATCGCCCTGGAAATTAATTTCGGCGATACAGCCCACAATCTGCACGATGGCTACTGCCACGTTGTCCACGCTGTAAGCGATGACCTTCTGGCCTGTCGGAAACACGCGCAGCCCGGATTTAACCATTTTGCCACGTCCGTATTCCAGCAGTTCGTAAAGTTCTTGTTCGCTCTTGAATTTGCATACGGAGTTAAATTCAGTTTGAAAGCCCATGTGTAGCCGCCACCTTTCATCATTAAGGGTTTAGTGAAATGCTCAAGTAAGTGCCATATATATGAACAAAAAGGAGAGTGATCAGCTCCCCTTTGTTTCTTTTATGAGTTCTCGTAGTGCAATGCGGACCTGCGCTCATAACGCTCCAGTGCAAGAGCAATCATGCGGTCCAGCAGACTTGCATAGGATACGCCGGTTTCTCTCCACAATAATGGATACATACTGAACGGTGTAAAACCAGGCATCGTATTCACTTCATTAATAAGAATATGTCCGTCCGAGCGTCTGACGAAGAAATCGGCACGGGAAATCCCGCAGCCTTCCAGCGCGCGGAATGCTTGTAATGCGGCTTCACGAATACGATCTGCCACTTCCTCATCCAACGGTGCCGGAATAAGCATTTCCGATTGGCCATCCGTATATTTGGCAGCATAATCATAATAATCACTCGACGATACAATTTCACCCGGTACCGAGGCAATCGGCTCGTCATTGCCAAGTACGCTGACCTCAATCTCACGGGCATCGACGTACTCCTCGACAATCACCTTCAGGTCAAATTGCAAAGCCAGATCTACAGCCTTTTCCAGCTCTTCTCGGTTGCTGGCTTTGGAAATACCGACACTTGATCCCAGATTGGCCGGTTTGACAAAGCAAGGATAACCTAGCTCGGTTTCCATATTACGTACCAGATCATGACTGGTTTGGGCCCACTGTGTACTATTAAAATAACAGTATTTCACTTGCGGCAATCCTGCATGCTCAAACAGCTTCTTCATGACGCCTTTATCCATACCTGCTGCCGAAGCCAACACTCCTGCACCGACATAAGGCATATCCGCCATTTCGAACAGACCCTGAATCGTTCCGTCCTCGCCAAAGGTGCCGTGCAGCAACGGAAACAGCACATCCAGCGTCTGCTCTCCGTACAGCTTGCCGAACAACGTATCTAATGCCGCCTTGGTACCGCCCTCTGCACGTTCCAGCTTCAATTGCTCTACAGAAGCCAGAGGAGCGCTTAATAGCGCCCCTCTACGCCAATCGCCAGCCTTCGTAATATAAAAAGGAATAATCTCGTATTTCTCATAGTTAAATGCGTTCATTACCGCATACGCCGTTTGCAGCGAAACCTCATGTTCGCCCGATTTGCCACCGTACACCAGCCCTACGGTCAATTTTTGATTTGCCATGCCTATCCTCCGCTTTCCTACTTTCGTCATTATGACTGATTTGCGTCACTATACCTGTTATCCATCATCTCATTTAAAAATAGTCGGCGATGTGATAAAAGCGATATACCGTGTTGTCGGTCCACGCATACGAATTTTTATAGTCCCAATAACGATGTCTGGAGCTTACCGTATGCGCATTGACTAGCGGCATGCCGCCCGCATCAAAGGCCGTTACCACCGTGCTGTGCTGAAAGGTTCCGTCACCATCCCAATCGTAAAAAATGACGTCCCCCAGCATGAGCTGCTCCGGTCGACTCACCTGCTCAGCAGTCAAACCCCATGAGCTGGAGCCCAAATACCGCTCCAGACTGTTGGAAACTGCCCAACTGTAGCTCCACAGCTCACGTCCGGCGACCCGTCCTTTATACCACCAGCCCGATTCTCTTTTACCAGTATAGTGGATCGGTGCGCCCCCTGCAAAGAGGCATTGCGAGATATAATTGGTGCAATCCACATCAAAACCTTCAAACTCCGGGTTAAAGCTATCCCACCACTGATCTGCATAAGCCGCTGCTTCTTCACGGCGATATCGGCTGGGACGTGCGGACGAACCAAAGCCCAGCACACCGCGATTCAGCAGCGGCAAACTCCCTCCCTGATTAAACGAAGCCTGTTCAAAAGGAACCTCTCCCCCCGCTGGCTTCCTTTCTGCCGGATCTCGCTCAATTCTCGCTACCTGCCAGGCTTCACCCTCGCGTGTGAACGTCAGACGCTCCCGTTCAATCCGATCCTCCCGGTGAGTCATCCCGCCCTTCTCATAAAAGAGTCGGACATGCAGTTGTACATCTACCACAGCCTCATCCGGCGTATCCTGCACCATTCGTAGCGGCTTGGCGCGTGTCTCGCTGCGTAGGGGAACAGCATCCCGTTCGTTGTACCACTGCTCCAATCTGGCCGCACGTGCTGCTCGTTCCATCCGCTGGCCCACCTCCAGATACTCATCTGGCTGCGGTACACCATTGACTTCACTGCGATTGTATTGATTCACGTAAGCAAAAAGGGCCTGTTTCCATTCCCGCTCCCCCATCCCTATCCCTCCAAATTCGTCCCGCTATCCTTTTCCGGGGATAACCGGAATGATGTAGAACTTCCTTTTTCCCTCTCTGGTCTGATATGCTCTCTATCTATAAGTATGAATCTCTAAAGCTTGGTATGAACATCGAAACGCGAGGGAGCGGAACGTTTTATTTTCCAATCTGCAAGGCATCATTTAGGCCAAAAAAACTTTACGGAACTGCCTGAAAACGGTATACTTAATCCAAAAGCAATCATTTTGAAATCATGTTTCATCTAATGAAACAAATTGCATTCATCACAACCTCTAACACGTTATGAAGCACTGAAGATGTAATTGAGAACGCAACCAATTTAAACCAACTGGGCAAGACGTCGAAAAAACGACATCCCTATTTTCCCCCAAGCATTCACTTCAAGGAGGTAATACTTATGTCAGGAAAAGATCAATTCTCCATCGCCCGTAGTCTGGAAGTTAACGGGAAGCCTTATCGCTACTACAGTCTTAAGGCACTGGAGGAACAAGGAAAAAGCGGTATCGCCAAGCTGCCTTTCTCCATTAAAGTGTTGCTGGAAGCCGCGGTTCGCCAATTTGACGGACGCGCCATCACTGAAGAACATGTACAGCAGCTGACAGGCTGGGCTGAGGATCGGGACACCAACAAGGAGATTCCGTTCATTCCTGCACGCATCGTGCTACAGGATTTTACCGGTGTCCCCGTAGTTGTCGATTTGGCAGCTATGCGTGATACGGTGAAAAAAGCAGGCGGGGACCCGAAGCAAATCAATCCGCTCGTTCCCGTCGATCTCGTTATCGACCACTCGGTCATGGTCGATGCTTTCGGTACCAGTGATGCGCTGGATTACAACATTAATGTAGAGTTTGAACGTAATGAGGAGCGGTACCGTTTTCTGCGCTGGGCGCAAACGGCGTTCAACAACTTCCGCGCCGTTCCGCCATCCACAGGTATCGTCCATCAGGTCAATCTGGAATATCTCGCCTCCGTTGCCGCTACCAAAACCATTGACGGTGAAACGGTCGTCTTTCCAGATTCCCTCGTAGGAACAGACTCCCATACCACGATGATTAACGGCCTTGGTGTTGTTGGCTGGGGTGTCGGCGGGATTGAGGCAGAGGCGGGTATGCTGGGGCAACCGCTGTATTTTGTCACTCCCGATGTGATTGGCTTCAAGCTGACAGGCAGTCTGACGGAAGGCTCTACCGCCACCGATCTGGCGCTCACTGTTACACAAATGCTGCGTAAAAAAGGCGTAGTCGGCAAATTCGTAGAGTTTTACGGGCCTGGTCTGGCTAACATCAGCTTGGCTGACCGTGCGACAGTTGCCAACATGGCACCGGAATACGGCGCAACGATTGGTTTCTTCCCGGTCGATGCGGAAACACTGGCCTACCTGCGCAGCACTGGACGTTCCGATGAGCAAGTAAGCCTCGTAGAGGAATATTACAAGGCCCAAGGCATGTTCCGCACATCCGATACACCGGACCCTATGTTCAGCGATACCATTGAGCTGGATCTAGCTTCGGTTGTACCGAGTCTCGCCGGACCCAAACGTCCGCAGGACCGTGTTGAGCTTGGCCGCATGAAAGAAACGTTTGAAGGCATTATTCGTACCCCGGTGGACAAGGGCGGCTATGGACTGAGCGATGAAAAAATCGCACAGAAGATTCCGCTGACCCATCCGGACGGCTCCACCAGCGAGTTAGGTACAGGAGCAGTCGTTATTGCGGCTATCACAAGCTGCACGAATACCTCCAATCCAAGCGTTATGCTCGGTGCGGGCTTGCTGGCCAAAAAGGCAGTGCAGCGTGGGCTCAAAAAGCCAGGCTATGTTAAAACAAGCTTGACGCCAGGCTCCCTCGTCGTGACGGAATACCTGCAAAAAGCGGGATTAATCGGACCGCTCGAAGCCCTCGGCTTCCATGTAGCAGGCTACGGCTGCGCAACCTGTATCGGTAACTCCGGTCCACTTCCTGACGAAGTGAGTCAAGCTATCACAGACCATGATTTAACGGTTGGCGCAGTTATTTCCGGTAACCGGAACTTTGAAGGCCGTGTGCATGCGCAGGTCAAAGCCAACTATCTCGGCTCACCGCCACTGGTTGTCGCTTATGCGCTGGCAGGTACAGTGAACATTGATTTGGTGAATGATCCGCTCGGTTACGATCAGGACAATCAGCCTGTCTACCTGAAAGACATTTGGCCCACTTCCGAGGAAATCAAGGAAGCCATCAGCCTGTCTCTCAGCCCGGATATGTTCCGTCGCAAATACGAAAATGTATTTACTGCCAATGAAAAATGGAACTCCATTCCGGTTCCTGAAGGCGAACTGTATGAATGGGATGAAAAATCAACTTATATTCAAAATCCACCATTCTTTGAAAAACTTCAGGATGGCGTGCAGGATATCAAGGAAATCCGTAATGCCCGTGTGCTTGCCCTGTTGAATGATTCGGTCACGACGGACCATATCTCACCAGCAGGCAACATTGCTCCTTCCAGCCCGGCAGGACTGTACTTGAAGGAGCATGGCGTGGAACGCAAGGATTTCAACTCCTACGGCTCCCGTCGCGGTAACCACGAGGTCATGATGCGCGGTACATTCGCCAACATCCGTATCCGCAACAATGTGGCTCCAGGTACTGAAGGCGGCGTGACCAAATACTTGCCAACGGATGAGGAAATGTCCATCTATGATGCGTCCATGAAATATCAGGCAGCCGATCAGAACCTGATCGTCATCGCTGGTAAGGAATACGGCACAGGCAGCTCTCGTGACTGGGCGGCCAAAGGTACGCTTCTGCTGGGCGTTAAGGCTGTCATTGCCGAAAGCTTCGAGCGGATTCACCGCAGTAACCTGGTCGGCATGGGTGTACTGCCTCTGCAATTCCAGGAAGGCTATGGCTGGTCCAGCTTGGGCCTCAATGGTCGTGAAACCTTCGACATTCTCGGCATTAACAATGACGTGAAGCCTGGTCAAGAGCTTACGGTTGTGGCTAAACGCGAGGATGGCACGAAGTTCGAATTCCCAGTAATTGCTCGTTTGGACAGCACCGTCGACATCGACTACTACCACAACGGTGGTATTCTGCAAACCGTATTGCGTCAAATGATTCAAGAGTAAAGAGCGTATAAATAACAAAATCCCCTCCAAATGCAGTGGAAACTGCACATTGAGAGGGGGTTTTTTATATGCTTTAAGCCTTTAAAAGGAAACATATGCCGAGAACTGAGAACACTAGGGTTATAAGGAGTGTGAAGAGACCAGGCAGGCTTTCCATGATTGCAGAGCCTTCTTCGCTCTTGAACTGACGACTGAAATAGGGTTGGAGCATAAGCATAATCATAAAAGATATGAGGCCAATTCCACACAACAACCATACCTCAGGGGAGGATTTGTCAACAAAACGGTCAGCCACATCATTGAAATTGTAGTGGATTGCTACATTCCTAGGCATTCTCGGATACATGAAAAGATAGATAATGAAAGGCAAAACAGAAATAAGAAAAGACAATACATTAGAAAAATTCAATCTACTCCTCATGGAAATCCCCCTAATATGCTAAATCGATCCGCATTATACAGATATCAGCAGTCTATATTTTTATACCTATGGCTTAGAAAGAGAGAAGTAACAAAACTAATCATCGTCGGTAAACAAGAAGCGAGCACCATATACACATTAACTTCCTGTCCTAATCCTATAGCGATCCCGATTAAGCCAAAGGCTATCCAAATATAAGCAGAGATACGATGCGTCTTCTTCCATGCCTTTTCATTCGAAAGCAGCCAACGGAACTTACATCATAATTACCCTTATTCTCCATCCCGCCAAACCCTCCATATAACAAGAATTGAGTGACTCCTCTTTATTATGCATATTTCCCAATACCAAAAATGGAAGAAACATCACAAAAACAAAAAGCCGATCCCTCAGGACCGACTTCTCACCCTATTCTCCTATTACCTTATCTTCACACCACCAGTTACTTCGAAATATCCAGAAAACCCTCTCCGAACACGTCCCGCACGTCATGAATGGTGATAAACGCTGCTGTGTCGATGGCTTTCACTATCTTTTTAAGCGCCGATACCTCTTGTTTACTAATGACGATATACAGCACTTCTTTTGGATTTTTAGTGTAATAACCGTGGCCTGACAGGACAGTAACTCCACGATCCATTTTCGTAATGACCATCTCGGCAATTTTATCTTGGTGCTCCGAAATAATCATGACCGCTTTTTTGGGGTTCAGTCCTTCGATCATAAAGTCCATCACCTTCGTACCAACGTACAAAATAACGATAGTTAGCATCAATTTCTCCGGGCCAATAATAAAATAGGAAGAGAATGCGACAATCAAATCAAAAAACAGCAGGCCATAACTGATATTCCAATCCAGATACTTGTTGGCAATCCGTGCTAAAATGACCGTACCCGCCGTAGTGCCGCCTACCCGTACGATTAGGCCTATGCCAACCCCCACCAAAACTCCGGCAAATACGGCATTAATCGTCGGCTCATGCGAATCAATCCGCCAGTTGACTGTTAAATGTAAAAACAGCGAGTTAAAAGCGACCGCAATGATAGTGTACAAGGTCGTTCTCTTGTCTAAAAATTTATATCCGACAATCAGCAGCAAGCCATTAATCACCAGATTAACGATCGAGGGAGACCACTGAAACAGGTAGTACAGGATGATTGTGACCCCTGTAACGCCCCCCTCGCCAAACTCATTCGGGATCACAAACAGATTAACAGCTAGCGCGAAAAAAAACGCACCCAGAATAATAAATGCGATGTCTGCAATACATTTTTTCATATATGCTCTAATCCTCTCTCTAACATTTCAAAGGATGAATCGCCAGATCGATTGGCTGACTCTTGTTGTCAAAATACGCTGACAACCAGTTCATGGTATCTACTACCAAACATAAAGTCAATACAACTTTGACACTTTAATTCGCCACCAGACTGCCTCAATCCTGACTTGAGGAGTCCGCAAAACCCTCCTTTTACAAGGTTATTCGACAAAAAAACACAATCCCGACTACTAAACTAAGAAAACGGGCCTCAAGCCCTTGTTTTAGACCTAGGCACATTTTCCCCTAAAACGACCATCCTCCTAATCGGCATTTTGAACACACATGACCATCTTCCTGTTTTATGTCAAAAGCGTTTTACTTTGAATAAATGTGGGTATAATGATTGAAACATAACCAAGCAACCTACATAGCATTGCGACATCAAGTACATACAAATAGTCCTATACAGACGTCCAAAGCAACTCAATCTGAATTTGACAATATGGAATTGGAGGAATGATCTACATGAATACAATGAACTTAACCGTCCACACCCTGATGCCCTTTCACCACCAATACCAACGTGCCAACGCGGTGAGTATGCAGAAGAAAGAAGATAGCTCGGAGAAGAAGCTCAGCTTTCAGGACATTTTGAATGAAAAAATGGGTAAAAAATAAGGCGCCGTTTATCCGGTTGCATGACTCGCTTTACATAAGCCAAAAAGCCGTAGTTTCCTACATCGACTGTAGAGAACCACGGCTTTTTTTGATTCATGCGTTCCTAAACTCACACATTCGTTTTACTGACCGCCATCCCGATACTGCTCTGCCTTCTCACGCATCCCAGCGGCCACTGCTTCTTCGGTGTTCAGCCCCTTATCCGCTGCATAGGCGCGAATGTCCTGCGTGATGCGCATACTACAAAATTTGGGGCCGCACATCGAGCAAAAATGTGCTTCCTTGGCTCCCTCTGCTGGTAGCGTTTCATCATGGTAGGACAAGGCCCGCTCGGGATCAAGCGACAGATTGAACTGATCCCGCCAGCGGAACTCAAAGCGTGCCTTGGACAAAGCATCATCCCGCTGCTGCGCCCGTGGATGGCCCTTCGCCAGATCGGCAGCATGTGCCGCAATTTTGTAGGTAATGACACCCTCACGGACATCATCCTTATTCGGAAGACCCAAATGCTCCTTAGGCGTAACATAGCACAGCATGGACGTCCCGAACCAACCGATCATCGCCGCCCCGATGGCTGAGGTAATATGATCATATCCGGGGGCAATATCCGTCGTGAGCGGTCCCAAGGTATAGAAAGGAGCTTCCTTACAAATCTCCATTTGCAAATCCACATTCTCTTTGATTTTATGCATAGGGACATGTCCCGGCCCCTCAATCATGACCTGAACATCATGCTTCCATGCGATTTGCGTTAGCTCGCCCAACGTTTCCAGCTCTGCAAACTGTGCTTCATCATTCGCATCATAGATACTACCTGGACGTAGACCATCCCCGAGAGAAAAGGCCACATCATAGGCTTTCATAATTTCGCAGATTTCTTCAAAATGTGTATACAAAAAATTCTCCTGATGGTGCGCAAGGCACCAGGCTGCCATGATCGACCCGCCACGGGACACAATTCCCGTCATTCTATTCGCCGTCATCGGTATATACCGCAGCAATACACCCGCATGAATTGTAAAATAGTCCACTCCCTGCTCCGCCTGCTCGATCAGCGTATCGCGATACAACTCCCACGTCAGCGCTTCTGCTTCGCCGTTCACCTTTTCAAGTGCCTGATACAGCGGCACAGTTCCAATCGGTACAGGAGAATTCCGAATGATCCATTCACGTGTGGTATGGATATTACGGCCTGTGGATAGGTCCATAACTGTATCCGAGCCCCAACGCACAGCCCAGGTCATTTTCTCCACTTCCTCCTCAATCGAGGAGGTAACCGCAGAATTACCAATGTTCGCATTGATCTTCACGTGAAAATGACGCCCAATGACCATCGGCTCACTTTCCGGGTGATTGATATTCGAAGGCAAAATGGCTCGTCCAGCCGCCAATTCCTGCCGTACAAACTCAGGCTCCACCCCTTCGCGGATCGCCGCAAATTCCATTTCGGGCGTAATGATCCCTTGCCGTGCATAATGCATTTGCGTCACTGTACGACCTTGCGAAGCACGAAGCGGACGGTTGGTCACGCCGGGAAATTCAACTGTCTCCCGTTTGGAGCCAGGTTTCAGTCCATTATCCTCCGGTTTGACGGCGCGTCCCTCGTAAGCCTCCACATCGCCCCGTTCCAGTGCCCAAGCTCGCCGTAATGGAGGCAGGCCCTGACGGATATCGACCTGATAGGCTTCGTCAGTCATGGGACCGCTCGTATCGTACACACGCAATGGCTCATGATGCTCCGTGCCCTGCGGCGTATGTGTAGGATGAAGAGCAATTTCCCGCTCTGGGACGGCAATGTCCGGCCGCGAGCCTTGAATATATACCTTACGGCTCCCTGGAAAGGGCGTTACCCCACTGGCTTGCTCCCCGTTTGTCTTCTCTACCCCAACTTCCCTTGTTCCTGCCAACCTTACTTCTGCTGATTTAAATTCTGTTCCTTTTGTTCCTTCTACTTCTGTCGGCTTCATTGTCCATTCCTCCTGTTTCGATGAAATGACACACCGATCCGGAACCATTCCCAGGGTGGCGCTGATCTATGCAAAAAAGCCGGTTCCCGAGGGAACCGGCTAATCTAACGAGGCAGCTATCCAGACCGTGCACATGTGGAATAATCCTATTCCAATGCGTCACCGTAGACAGCAGCTGCGTATACATTTCAATGGCCGATTACTTCCCTACGCTGGTATGATCCAGATCAGGTGCAAAGGGTCCGGAATCTTACACGATTCCATCTCAGCCCGGCATTACAGGCTCCCCCAGTAACTGCGATACTTCTATTCACATGAGGCGGACATAACAGACATCCCGCCATCCTTATCAGACTACTTCAAATTTATGGCTTTGGCAACCCTTCTAGGTTCCATTTAGCAAGAAGACGCTCCTCACCAAATCACTTTGCTTGCTTCAACTGCATTCATTCTTGTTACGGAAGCATAAGCCCCATTTCCTTCGCCGCTTCGATCAAAATCGGAGCAAAGTCATGTAGCGTCTCGGGTGCAAGCCGACTGACCGGACCGGATACAGATAAAGCCGCAGTGACCTGTCCCTTCCGGTTCACAATTGGTGCTGCCACAGCAGCGGCCCCTGGCTCCCGTTCTTCATAGCTGGTCGCATAGCCCTTCTCGCGAATGTCCTGCAGCTGGGCTTTATAGACCTCCGCGTCTACCGAGGGCGGCCATTCATTCCCGCTTAGCAGGGCTTCCAGCTCCTGCGGCGGCATAAAGGCAGCCAGCACCTTACTGGAGGCTCCTACAGCCAGCGGCATACGCGCACCCACAGGCGCAACCCTGCGGATCGCCTGATTGCTCTGCACGGCTTGTATGCGAATACGCATGCTGCCGTCCCGTAAGTACAAGCTGACCGTTTCGCCCAGACGGTCACGCAGTCCTTCCATTGCAGGCTGTAACAACACCGCCGGCTCGTCACTTTGGGACAAATGTGTGGATAGCTCCCAAATGCGGAAGCCAAGTCGATATTTTTCCGTTTCGGCATTCCGAACGACAAAGCCCCGATCCTCCAACGTAGTCAGCAGCCGATGAACCGTGCTTTTATGTAGACCAATTTTGGAGGCAATCTCCGTTAGGCCAAGATCCGAATCTGCGGTAAAACACAGCAATATATCAAGTGCACGCTCTACAGCGCGAACGGTTAATTTACGGTCTTCCATTCGTGAACCGCTCCTCTTGTATCCATATTCGTTTCACACTATGAAACATGGTTACATAAATTATATAGAATAGTCGCGGCTACTGTAAACCGATGTTTTTGTGACAACCATATTACAGAACGAGAACAAACATCGACAATTCTTTGCATCATTTTTACTTTTCCGGTTCAGGCGTTGACTTTGGATAACCCCCATCATACGATAATAGGTATCTATACGGATATACACTATCATTTTCAAGTGGAATTATACCTAAATTCTATTGAAACGAAGATCAATTTTATATAAGGAGGCTCTTACATGATTTCTACATCCCAGCGCAACTCTCAGCTACAGACCGCTGTTCAGGAGCCGTCCACCCCACTCTTTAATCCCCGTCTGCTGCGGTTCAAGCACGTTGTGATTGCTCTGCTGCTGTCGGTCGTTTTTTTTCTGTTGTTTTGTTTTATTGCCTTGCATGCTTACATCGCATGGGTACTTACGAATCCTACCGTCGCGCCGCTGTACTCTAATCCGATGCAGGCCAAAAACATGCCTTATGAGGAAGTCAGCTTCCCTGCCAAGGATGGTAGCCGCATGGTACAAGGCTGGTATATCCCGGCGGATCAATCGCGGAAAACGATTATTTTCAGCCATGGTTATGGAGCTAACCGCGAAGAAAGCTGGATTCCCATGTATGATCTGGCGCATTATGCCCACAGTTTGAACTTTAATGTGGTCATGTTCGATTATGGATTCGCGTCACAAAACAGCAAATCAGTCGCAACCGGAGGCAAAGCGGAATCCCAGCAGCTTCTCGGAGCGATCCAGCTTGCGAAGCAACGCGGCTCGTCGGAGATTATCGTATGGGGCTTCTCCATGGGGGCAGGAACCGCTCTTCAGGCGGGCTTGCAAACCAAGGATGTGGACGCAATGATTTTGGACAGCACTTTCCTGTTGGAGCCGGATACGCTGTACCATAACATTCACAATCAAATTAACCTGCCAAGACATCCGTCTTTGGAAATTCTGGAGTTGCTGTTTCCAGTCTTGAACGGCACCAGCTTGCATCAGATTCCATATCAGGAGGTTAAAAAGGAAAACTATCCGTTCCCGATCATGTTTGTGCATGGTACACAGGATGAAAAGGCTCCTTATCCTATTGCGGAAAAGCTCGCTGCCAATCAAACCAACCCACTTTCCAGTGTATGGATTGTCAAAAACGGAATACATGAGCTTATTTTCAGAGAGCATCCCCGTGAATATCTACGGCGGGTATCGACGTTTCTAAGCAGTGTACAGGAGCTGGAGGACAAGAAAACGATCGCTGATGCCCACAAACAAACGACTACAAAGTAAAGAATTATTTTTCAAAAAAACTGTATTTAATTCTTCACCTTGAAGAAGCCTGCCTACGGACACTAACCCGTGCCGTAGCTGGGCTTCTTTTTCGTTTACCATGGTATTCTTGTTCTACGTAACAGATGTGACCAAATTAAGCGAGTTCATAGACATATTCCCGATAGGACAGCGAATATACTGGGTACGTATGCATCCAGGGCAGATCTGCCAGATCCGCCGGATAGCCATAGTGGGATACGGGAGGTATAAAACGATGCTGAGTACTTATGGGTCTTTCCTGCCCTTACGTGTGCTGGAGGAAATTCGGCATTGGAAGCAGCAGGAAAGTTGGCATGTGGAAGTGATTAAATCCGCTACCGAGGGACTGGAGCCTACTTATGTACGGCTGCTGGATGATTGGCGGACTGTATTCGAACAGACGGAACGCACCGCCATAGAGTTGCTTGAAGAGCAACGGAGCGCACTTGATCCGGCAGATCAGGCGTGGCATCAGGAATGGAAACAGCTGTCGGCTGCCCCACAAGCACATACACACGAATTCACTGAACCTCCAAAACAGTCAAGGGGATTAGACGCATCATCATCTGTAAAGATGCCATCGTCAGAGTCAGCATTAAACGCTCAGCCTGACTCACAAGAATTAAATCGTCGATTGGACGATTTGCTACAAACCGCAAACCGCCAGTCACAGGAGTATGTACGGCAGCTCGGTCTGCTGAGCGAGCACAGTCATGCATTGCGTCAGCAGCCAAAATCCGCTGGAGTTGTATTACACGCGGCACATGAAAGCCAATATTTCCTGATCTCGACAACCCCCTTTCAAGAACCTGGCTCCATCGCAAGGGCTGCTGGGTTGTATCATGTAGCGACAGAGGGTGAGAATTACCCAGAGGAAGCGTTTCGAGAACGTCAGGCAGGCATAAGGGGAGAAGGCACATGGACGACTAAAGGCGTCAAATCCAGCCAGGCTCAACCTTCGGCAACGGAAAAAACCTCAATCGGCCGGTCGGTTCCTATTGGAGGACATCGACTCCCACCGCTCCCTTACCCCTATAATGCGCTTGAACCGTATATTGATGAAAAAACGATGCGCATTCACCATGACAAGCATCATTTGAGCTATGTGAATGACCTGAATAAAGCGGAAAAGAAGCTGGAAGAAGCCCGAAAAACAGGTAATTTTGATCTCGTAAAACATTGGGAACGCGAACTGGCATTCAACGGCGCAGGCCATTATCTGCATACTCTTTTTTGGACGATCATGAGTCCTCAAGGCGGTGGAAACCCAAGCGGACCGCTGGCTGAACAGATTAAAAAAGATTTTGGCAGCTACGATGCATTCAAAAAACAATTCAGTTCGGCAGCCGAAAAGGTCGAGGGTGGCGGCTGGGCGATCCTGGTATGGAGTCCGCGCGCGGGACGGCTTGAAATTTTGCAGGCCGAAAAGCACCAGAATCTGACTCAATGGGAGTCCATTCCGCTGCTGGCGATAGATGTGTGGGAACACGCATATTACTTAAAGCATCAAAACGAGCGCAACAAATACATTGAGGATTGGTGGCATGTCGTTAACTGGCCTGAAGTGGAAGCACGCTACGATCAAGCCTCCAAGCTGAGATGGCAACCCTTCTAGAGGTTGTTCAAAAAGTCGTCTTTCCATAACGAAGCTATTCAAGAAGCGGATTCGACGTCGAATCTTGAATTCAGCCGGGCCTTCCGTTGCTCACGTAGATCTGTCTACGCTCCGCTACTCAGTCCCTAGCTTCATCCAACTTTCTCGGTCCTGAAAAGCCGACTTTTTGAACACGCACTAATAGGCTTCTAAGCTAAAGACAAACTACACCTGCAAATCGTATAGCTCTCTGAGCGCTGCCATTTGTTCGGTCCATCCTTCCGGTTGTACCAGCCAGCTATCGGCAGGTGAAATGGCTGTCTGGCTCTCGACGACACGGCGCAAAGATGCCGTGTACGCCTCAACAGACGGCACTCCAGCCAGCTCTGCCAGGCTACCCATCGTTGCTGGATTCACCCGGGGGTAATCCTGCTGCTGCACGCCTGTCGAAGTATCTCCGGCTGCCTCTGTATAGAATTGCTGTACCGCCTGTGCACGCTCTGCACCGCTGCCCTCAATCATCACGAAGGCTGTGATGATATACGCCTTGGCTTGACGTCGCTGTGCAATGCCGCAAAACTTGCGGCCCCGGACGCTGACATCGTAATCCCCGGGACAGAAGGACCCGGGGATTTCTCCGGTCTGCGCCTCGCCAGACCACGGAACCAGCGCATCGGCAATTAGCGCTGCCATGAGCCGAAAATCTTCATGCAGGCTGATGGCCCGCTGTGGATTCGGCAGGATCAAGGACAGGTTCAGCACCCCCCTGTCCAGCATGACGGCTGCTCCACCTGAGGGGCGTACGCATACCGAAGTTCCCGCGTTGCGCACTCGCTCCATCGCTTGTGGGGCGTAAGAGAGCCTGCGGTCCCGGTGACCGATCACAAGCGCTGACGGATGCCGCCAAAGATGCAAAATGGGTGCAGCTCCTTTCCCTACTTGCCGACAGGCCAGCTCCTCCCAAGCCAGCGGAGACAAAACGTCCTCCTGAGTGTCCGCAAGTGGTGCTTCAAACCACTGCAACTCAGGCAAAGCTGTTGTTTTTTCTGTTGATCTATGTACATTCTCCATACGTTATCCCCTATCTATAAAAATAACTGTTATCCATAGGCTAATCGTAATTTTAAGGCGGCTATCCCGTCGTTTATATCTGATGTTAACAAAAAAAGGTGGCTACGCCTATGCGTAAACCACCCTTTTTTGTTCATCACATAAACGTCTTGCGATGTTCGATCAATCCTTAAGCAGCGACAGAAACTCTGCGCGCTGCGCTGCATCATCACGAAACGTACCGCGTACCGCAGACGTTACTGTTTTGCTACCAGGCTTTTTGACACCTCTTGCACACATGCACAGGTGCTCGCCTTCTACGACTACCATAACCCCGTGAGCGGAGACCGCTTCATTTAAAATATCAGCGATCTGTGAAGTAATACGCTCCTGTACCTGCAATCGGCGGGTCACTGCCTCTACCAGGCGTGCAAGCTTGCTCAATCCTACAATTTTGCCGCTGGGTACATAGCCGATATGCACTTTTCCGAAGAAAGGAGCCATATGGTGCTCACACTGGCTGTAATAGACGATGTCCTTCACGATCACAAGCTCCTCGTGATTCTCGTCAAATGTCACACCCAGCGCATCCCGGGGATCAACCTCATAACCCGCAAATATTTCCTCATACATGCGCGCAACGCGTGCCGGTGTTTCCAACAACCCTTCACGCTTGGGGTCCTCACCGATCAGTTGTAAAATCTGCTCCACATGGTACTCGATTTTATCCCGGTTATCCGCAGCTTTGCGGTTAATATAATCTTTTACGCCAGCCACAGTAATCCTCCTCTATGCAGCAACCTCATGCGGCATCCGTACTCACGTTGCTCATTATTTCCGACGGCCCTGATTTTTACGCGGACCAGGCTGATTTTTGGAGAACTGTTGGTTCTTCATCATCTGCTGGGCTTTTTGCATTTGTTTCCCATTCAGGTTGTAACCCATCTGTTTAGCCATTTTTTGCAGCGTTTCAGGGTCGTTTTGCATCTTCTCAAGCTGTTTACGAAGATAATAAGCACCGATGAAAAATCCCCCAACCAAACCAGCAATCAGGGTAATAATCGGAATGACAATATTCCACACCACGAAGTCGTCACCTCTGTATATTTATATGAAACATCTTGAATTACACACGAACCTATCATAGCAAAACATGGGACAGCTAGCAAATCACTTTTTGCAAACATATGTCCTTATTGTTTCTCCAAATCCAGCAACTTCGTCTTGACTGGCAAGCCTCCAGCATAACCGACCAAACTTCCGTTAGCACCCGATACTCGGTGACATGGAAACAGAATGGGTAACGGATTTTTGTTATTGGCTCCACCCACAGCACGTACTGCCTTGGCTCGTCCGATCGATTCCGCAATATCTTTGTAGGACACACTTTGTCCGTACGGAATATTTTGCAGTGCACGCCACACCTGCTCTTGAAAAGGAGTCCCTCTCAAATCATAAGCTATACTAAATTCCCGCCGTTCTCCGGCAAAATACTCACGCAGTTGGTCCGCAGCTTCGCGCAGCTTTTCCGGCTCCTGCACATAGACATATTCCCCAATCCATGTTCGGGCCCATTGCTGAAGCAGTGCTTCCTTCGCATGAAAAACGCCATAGTCTATTCGGCACAGCCCCCGATCCGTAGCGCACAGCGTTAACGTGCCCACAGGTGTCTCCATCTCATCATAATAAATGGTGGTTGGACTCTGTGAATCCCCGGCCGTTACTTCTGATTTTGATAATTCAGATGCCTTTAGCTCTTCTGCCTGCTCTTGTTCCTCTAGCTTGGAATGCGCCTGTGCGATCATTTCGCGTACTTGCTCATGTTGTTCCTTCTCTGATGCTTGCTTGATCGCTGTCATAGCGTTTTCCCCTCCTATTCGACTCAAAGCCCACGCCGCCGTGCCTCGCAGCTCGGGACGCGGATCATCCAATAAAACCTCCGTCAATTTGGGCACCGCGCTAACATCCTTGAAATTGCCAAGACCAATGACTGCATTGCGTTGAATCGGCTTCTTCCCCCGCCAGGCCGCCGCACTTTGACCAAATCGGTCTTTAAATTCGCGATTGCTCAAATCCAATAACGGCAGCAGCAACGGCTTCACAATTTCAGGATCGGGTGTAAGCTCGGGATGGTGATCCCAGTTGAGACCCCGATTTTTAGGGCATACCATTTGGCAGGTATCACATCCATACAGCCGATTCCCTATCTTCCGCATAAACTCCTCATCCAGAAAGCCCTTCGTTTGCGTCAAAAAGGACACACACCGTTGGGCATTCAGCTGTCCAGGACCCACAAGCGCGCCCGTAGGACAGGCGTCCAAACATTTGGTACACTCGCCGCACCCCTCCGTTACCGGTTCATCTGGCTGGAAAGGAATGTTCGTCAACAGCTCACCTAGATAGATCCATGAACCCAGCGTCGGTGAAATCATCATCGTATTTTTGCCGCTAAAGCCAATCCCTGCCCGTTCCGCAACGGCTCGATCCGACAGTTCTCCGGTATCCACCATGTTTTTCATAATGGCATCAGGCACCCGCTCGCTTATAAAAGCCTCAAGCTTTTCCATCGCTTCGCGCAATACCAGATGATAATCTTTGCCCCAGGCTGAACGCGCCAAAATACCACGGTACTTGCCCTTGTCCGACTTCGGTGGGTCCTTCATTTTGGAAGGATACGCCACTGCAATAGCAATCAGAGATGCAGGCTGTGAGCCATACAGCTCCGGGTAGATCCGCTTATCAATATCTGGCTCCTCAAAGCCGGATTCATAGCCTTTCGCACGATGCTCTTCCAATATAGCTTTCAGAGACAGAAAGGGGTCGGCGGATGCGAACCCGATGGAGTCGATACCCAGCCCTGGAGCCGCCTCAATAATTTCCTGCTTGAGCGAAGCCCAAGTCGAAGCGGTTCCGGCAGCCGCCTGAGTCAATCCGCGTTGCATCCGATACTCACCTCTCTTCCACTTTTTATCATTACAGATATGAGGATTTGCAAAATTCTCATATCTCAAATTTCAACAGAAAATAGCAGCAGATGCTACCGTAAATTTTTAACAGCACTGGTCGCCAGAAAATCACAGCGATTATTCAGTTCGTTGTCACTGTGCCCCTTAACCTTCACATATTCAACCTCATGCTTACCCATCAGTTCCCACAGCTCTTCCCATAATTCCTTATTCTCCACTGGCTGATTTTTACTGTTGCGCCAGCCATTACGAAGCCAGTTCTTAATCCAGCCCTGTTTGAAGCAATTGACGACATAGGCAGAGTCACTGTGTACTTTCACATGGCAAGGCTCCTTGAGCAGCTTCAGTGCTTCAATCACGGACTTAATCTCCATACGGTTGTTTGTCGTCATTTTCTCGGCACCTGACAGCTCCTTACGATGCTCCCCATACAGCAGAACGATCCCCCAGCCCCCAGGACCCGGATTTCCCGAACAAGCACCGTCGGTATATACCATCACTTCTTTCATCATCCTCTTCCTTTCCTTGATTTCAGACTTTAGTTGCTCTATAGCCACTTCCACTCAGATATCGGCCAAAATATAAATTCTGCACGTCCCAGTAAATCTTGAGATTTAATGCTGCCAAAATAGCGGCTATCCTTGCTTGCTGCAGTATGGCGATTATCTCCCATGACAAAAAAGTGCCCCGGTTCCACCGTAAAAGGACCATAATCACCATCCTCCACGTCAGAGTTGGTGTAAGGTTCATTTAGCAGTTCACCGTTCACATACAAATGATTATGTTCAACTCGGATTACATCTCCGGGAATACCTATGACTCTTTTCACTAAAAATCTTGGGCTCGACAGCTTGGAATCGGGATCTTTTAAAATCACAATGTCCCCCCTGCCCGGATCATGAAAATTATAAACCAGCTTGTTAACGAACAAATGCTGGCTTTCCATTAGCGTCGGCTGCATCGAATGTCCTCTAACCGTGGACAAGTTAAATACAAACAGGTTCAGAAGCAGCAAGACGACCATAGCGATCAGAAGAGTGACTAACCAATCGCGTATGTAACCAGAGCGACCTGCTTGTTTGGACGTTTCCGGCGAGGGAGGCGGGCCTGACGAAGGAGCCAAAGCGTCCATAATTAAACCTCCTCAACCCTGTTATAAATAGAAAAGCATATCCCGTACCCGATTGCAACGGTTACTCAGATATGCTCTAAATGTAAATATTATACTTAATGTTATTCAATTCTCTTTATTTCGATTTCCAATTAATGAGGCGCCAAAATACTCAGCTTCTGAAAAGCCTGTAAAATCTGGCTTGCTCCATAGCCCATCGCTTCGTACAAAGGCATGGCCACACTGTTATGCTTGTCCCCTGCTACCCAAATACGGCTAACCTTACGTTGCTGAAAACGCTGCTCCATGGACTCCACAAGCGATTTGCCGATTCCCATCCGACGACGATCCGGGTGAATAGCGATACGATAGTAACAACCATCATTCTGATCGATCGTGCCGATCAAAGCACCCACGATCTCTCCCTCTTCTTCTGCAACGATAATCAAACCGGAATCCCACGAAAGCTGACGGGCAAATGCTTTCACCGTCTCTTTGTAGCACTCCTCTGACAAGGCAATTTGCATGAGTTCCGTTACTGAGTTCACATCACTTAATTGAAAGGAACGAACGTGCATAAGTAATATCTCCCTTTTCGTAAGCATAATAAAAAAATTGAGACAGCACCGTCATTTTTACATAAATCCTTAAATTTCTTATCATGGTGTTAATCACAAGGCATTATGATAAAAATGCATACGATCTGCTATATATGAAATGAAGAACAGGAAAAGGGTGTATGCCCTCAAGTTCGTCATGTCATAGACATGACAGATTATAGCAGACGACAAAAAAGCCGAAATTTCTGCTTCCTTGACCATTAAACCATACTTTTTGACGGAATACATCCCTTTTTCTCATGTAAGCGCTGTATATAAAGCGTTTACATTTTAATGTTCACAATTTACCTCTTATTACCTATGTATTGTGTATTCTAAGCGGGTTTTTGGACATGCTATCTACCAGGCCGTATTGCCCAGTTTGCTATTTTACAAACAAAAATGTTGATTAAATAGGCTGAATGCGGTTTAATATAACTGTCGAGGGTATTATTACATAGGAACACTTACCCAACCATATAACCAGGAGGGATTTACTATGGCATTTCAATTACCAGAACTTCCTTACGCAAAAGACGCACTGGAACCGCACATTGATGCACAGACAATGGAAATTCACCATGATCGTCACCATAACACATATGTTACAAACTTGAACGCAGCTCTGGAGAGCGCTCCCGAACTGCAAAGCAAAAGCCTGGAGGATCTGATCTCTAATCTGGACAGCGTTCCAGAAAGCATCCGCACTGCGGTTCGCAATAACGGTGGTGGACATCACAACCACAGCCTGTTCTGGGAAGTTATCGGTCCTAACGGTGGCGGACAGCCAACAGGTGCAATTGCTGAAGCAATCAACAATGAACTGGGCGGCTATGACAAATTTAAAGAAGACTTCACTAAAGCAGCTACAACTCGTTTTGGTAGCGGCTGGGCTTGGTTGGTTGTCGGCAAAGACGGCAAACTGGCGATCACTAGCACTCCAAACCAAGATAGCCCGCTGTTTGAAGGTCTGACTCCGGTACTTGGACTGGACGTTTGGGAGCATGCTTACTACCTGAAATATCAAAACAAACGCCCAGACTACATTTCAGCTTTCTACAATGTAATCAACTGGGATGAAGTCAACAAACGTTACGCGGCTGCAAAGAAATAAGCCAGTAGCAACATTCTAATCCTATAATAAAGGGCTGTCTCAAAAGTAGATTTTCTACGAATGAGACAGCCCTTTTGGCATCCTATGGTAAACTGGTGGAGATGATTCTCAAATATGGCTCTGGAGGTTGATGGATGCAGACTTTTTTTCGTTACAACTGGTTGATTCGGGAACAATGGTACCGCTGGTGTGAAGAGGTGTCGCAGGAGGAATTACTGAAACAACGCGTCGGCGGAGTCGGCGGCATTCTAAAGACACTCTTCCATATCGTTGACGTGGAGTGGAGCTGGATTCAAACGATTCAGGGCAAACCCGACTTTCAGGAGGACTTCTCTCTGTATGATACGCTCGACAAGGTCCGTGAGCTGGATGGGAAGTTTCGACTCGATGTCGAGCCGTTCGTGCTCGCCTGGCATGATGGTCTGGAACGGAAAAGGTTTGAAGATCACCTCCCGGACGGCAGAATTGTAATGGATGCCTGGGGCGAGGTGATGCGCCATGTCATTGCCCACCAAATCCACCATATTGGGCAATTGTCCATATGGTCTCGGGAGCTCGGCAAGCCTCCGGTTTCGGCCAATGTAATCGGCAAAGGGCTGATTGAAAGCGATGGTGGCATCGATTAGCTTTAACGAATGTACATGCATACCTATGTAAAACTTAGGGCCATCCTCGGTCGTTTATAACGACGGAGGACGGCCCTTTTAATTTTTTCATCTATGCTCTCTTGTCCATTCCACAAATATTCTCTCCTTTAACCGTTTTCATAAAAGCTTAATTTTTTCAACCTGCTAATGTTCTTTTGGTTCAGGCTCGTGACCTCTTGCTCTTGATAGCACCGTAAGCCAATGTAAATAATGCTCCACATAACAGGGCAATAAGATGAGCGATAAGATAATTGATATGACCGTGATTATCCGACGCTGCAATTGCAAAGCCCGGAAGAGCCGTGGTTCCGAATCCTATGGCTGTCAGTTTACTTAAATATACATATGCTCCCGCAACCATTCCTCCGAGGCATCCAGCAACTAAGGGGAACTTATACTTTAAAGTGACCCCAAAGATCGCTGGTTCCGAGATTCCAAAAAGTACAGACCCGAATGCAGAGTAACCCAATTCTTTAACTTTAGTGTCTTTGCGATTCAAAAGAATATACCCCAAAACGGCGCCCCCTTGAGCCATCAAAGCTACTGATGCCAATGGGTTGATAAAATTTCTGCCTGTATCGGTTAACAGCTGCGCTTCTACCGCACCCATAACATGATGTAAGCCTGTAATAACAATGATCTGCTGAATGCCTGCAAAAAACATAAAACCGAATATTCCAAGATTTTGCGTCATCCAAAGCAGCGAAACGGTGACCAGACTGGCCAACTCTCGCCCAAGAGGGCCGATAATCGTGAACAATAGCAGGGAAGAAACAAAGACCGTCAGCAAAGGAGCCAAAAATAATTTAATCATGTCTGGAACCTTTTTGTTAAAAAATTGATCCAATTTGGCTACCACATACCCCATCATCAGAGCAATAATAATACCACCCTGAAATCCAACCAACTGTACGGGAAGGCCAAAAAGACTGATCGATTCCGGATTTTGACTCCCTTTAGCTACCTCAAAGGCATCCGCCAGGGCCGGATGCAGCATAATCGCACCCAGCACAAGCCCCAGAATAGGACGACCGCCATATCTCTTGGTTGCAGAATAAACAACAAGCAGCGGCAGGATGGTGAAAATACCCGTGGAAACGATTTGAACAAAGCGATTAATCCCTTGAAAAATTGGATACATCTCCACAATCGATTTAGGACCAAATAACCCCTTCTGACCTAACAGCCCGGTTATCCCCATTAACAATGCGGCGGCGAGAATTCCCGGCATGATCTCAATGAAGACATCTGACAGCGATTTAATGGCTTTTTGAAAAGGATTTTGCTTTTGTGCGGACTTTGATTTGACATCACTTAATGACATATCTTCTGTTCCGGTCAGTTTGGAGAACACGGCATATATATTATTGACCAACCCTGCTCCAAAAATGATCTGCAGTTGATCCCCCGCTATGAAAACACCTTTAACCAGATCAATATCTTCAATCTTCTTTAATTCCGCTTTTTCATTGTCCTCAAGTACAATTCTTAATCTTGTGGCACAATGGGCCACACCGATAATGTTCTCTTCACCACCGATATATTTTAAAATTTCTTGAGAAATGTGCTTATACCGCTTTTCTTTTGCTTCCATCTAGTAAACCCTCCTCTAGCTGAATCAGATCTCTTCTTTAACAAATCTCCAGAACATGCCTAAAAAGTCCTGCTTCACCCTGGCAAGCGTTATGCCAACATGCATTAATTCATCACCGCCGAACAGCTCACCGGTTTCTACATTTCTATAAACGTAGTCTGGATTCAAACCTTTGAATTTTAACGTTTTAATCGCGGCAGCGGGTTGGGATAAAACCTTGAAATAGCTGGCCGCCATTTCCGTTTGATCCTCTGACACAAAGCTCCATGCGGCTTCATTTTCATCAAACGGATTAATCATTCTGTAAAAATTTCCAAACTGAATGAGCGATCTCATTTCTTTATATAGAGCTATCTGTTTTTTCACCACTTCTTTTTCTTCAATGGTTAATGTCGTCAAATCCAGCTCATATCCTAAATTCCCGGCCATGGCGACATAACCTCTTGTCTCCAAGGGAGTTATTCTACCCACTTGATGGTTGGGTACTGTGGAAACGTGTGCCCCCATGGTAATTGGCGGGTAGACAAGACTTGTTCCCCATTGAATTTTCAGTCGGCAAATGGCATCCGTATTATCGCTCGTCCAGGTCTGAGGCATGTAATAGAGCATGCCGGCATCAAAACGGCCTCCTCCGCTAGAACAGCTCTCGAATAAGACATTGGGGAACTTTGATGTAAGCTCTTCCATAATATTATAGAGTCCCAGGATATAACGATGCGCAGTCTCCCTTTGTCTCTCAGGTGGCAAGGCTGCCGAACCCACATCCGTCATGTGACGATTCATGTCCCATTTTACATAAGTAATTGGAACATCCGATAAAATATCGGAAACCGATTTAATAACGTATTCACACACTTCCTTCCTCGATAAATCCAACATCAGCTGATTTCTTCCCAACGTATACGGACGATCAGGGACATGGATACACCAATCGGGATGCTTTCTGTATAAGTCGCTGTCTATGGATACCATTTCAGGTTCAAACCACAAACCAAACTCCATACCCAGATTTCGAATGCGGTTTGCAAGATCCGGCAATCCATCTGGAAGTTTGCGACGATCCACCACCCAATCGCCTAATGAAGTATTGTCATCATCTCGTTTTCCAAACCACCCATCATCCAATACAAACAGCTCCACTCCCACACTTTGAGCTTCCTTCGCCAACTGCTCAATCTTGTTGGCATCAAAGTTAAAGTAGGTAGCTTCCCAGTTATTAATCAGGATCGGCCGCTCCTTGTCACGAAAAGGCCCACGGCATAATCTGTTCCTGTATAAATCATGATAAATTCTCGACATACCGCCCAAGCCATTTTCGGTGTATACCATGACCACTTCTGGCGTTTGGAACGATTCCTCTGGTTCAAGCAGCCATGTAAAATCAAAAGGATTAATCCCCATCGTGATTCTTGTGTTCCGATAGGAATCTACCTGAGTCTGGGCCGTAAAGTTCCCGCTATACACCAGATTAAAGGCGTACACTTCACCCTGTTCTTCATCTGTCCCTTTTCTTACAAGTGCCATAAAGGGTGCCTGTTGAGGGCTGCTAGCTCCACGGCAGCTGTCTACCATTTGAATTCCGGGTACAATTTTTCGCCTTGCTATATTTTTCTCATTATTATGCGCACCGTACAAGGTAATGAGCTCGTATTCATCATCACGGAAATCCACACTAGCACTTAACGCTCTAAGCAGTTTTAGCTGTTGCCGACCTTCATTCTCGAAACGGACTGAACGGGTAATGACATCCCGCTTTTGATATAGGCTATAGGATAATACAACCTTTACATCAATTAATGGGTCTTCAAGGACGATTTCCAGTGTTGCTACTTCGCCATCATCCTCTGCATACGTAGAAGGAAGCCCTTTCAATTTTGGTTTGCCTTGGAAAACCCGATGTTCTTTATACCGGAAATCGGTCACGGTAGAACCATTCTCCAATTGAATCTGATACGCAGGAATCCTGAAATCGCTATTCCCAAATGACGGATATTCTTGCGGGATGGTATCCAGTGAAAAGGCTCGATCCTCGCCATCGGGATTGGGCGAAAATCCTCTATCCATAAAGATGATTTTATTGCTCCCCCGATAGTTCTGAATTTTCTTTCCCCAATACAAATGGGATAAATAACCACCTCGTATAACCTGCATGACATAACTTGTATTGCTACCTTGTAAATGGAATAGAAGCTTCTCTTTATCGATGTATATAGCCATAGCAACCCCCTTATAGCGCTAATAGTACGATTTCCCAAAATTATAAATTATGTTGTTTGCTTATCGTTTACATTCTAATAATAATTGAATAGTTTTAATAATTATATGGAATAATGTAGACTCTATATGAAACAGTGTGATAATATGCAGAGATGAATTAAGGGGTGAAACCAAATGAGTTCGCATTTTTCCAATCATTCCTATAACAATCTGGATCTCAATCTATACACATGTGGCAAAGAGAGCTGTACCAGCAAACACTCTTATGGTCCAGCCATTCGAAGCGGGTATATGGTGCATTTTATTTTAAAAGGAAAAGGGATCTTTAAAGTCAACGATAAAATCTATCATTTGGAGAAAAACGATGCTTTCTTTATTGAACCGAAAGTTTTAATTTACTACGAAGCGGATGAGCTCGACCCATGGGAATATGCCTGGATTGGTTTTAATGGGGTGCAAGCAAAAGAATATCTAAGCCGGACCTGTATCCATAGGGACAATCCCATTTTCCGGTTTGAAGCGGAGGGCAGCCTTGCCCGCTGTATGGAGAGCATCGTGGTTTCTTCTACGCTGAAAACCAACAAGGACCTGTTGCTTGCATCCAAGCTGTATGAATTTCTGTATCTGATGTTTGATCTTTACCCTAATCAGGAAGTCAACCCTGAGGTAAGACAGCAGCGGTATATTAAAGAAGCGCTTCTCTTCATTCAACAAAACTATTCACACTTCATTACCGTAAGTGATATTGCCAAGTACATTTCAATTGACCGTTCGTATTTGCATCGTTTATTTAAACAGCAACTAAATAAGTCACCGCAGGAATTTTTATTGCATTTGAGGATTGAAAAATCGTGCTCCCTATTAAGAAATACTTCCCTTAAAATCGGAGATATTGCTCGGTCTGTAGGGTATAAAGATGTACTCCTTTTCTCCAAAATGTTCAAAACGGTCAACAAGGTAACTCCATCCGAATACCGAAAAAATTCTCCAAAATAACACCTTCGCTCGCAAGTAAGTTAGGCATATTCGTTCCAGAAACAAAAAATAGCGGTAGTATGGATCAACCTCATGTCCATACTGTCGCTATTGTCAAAAGATAATAAAGTTCTAGACTGAAAAATAAAGTATTAGACTGACGTTGCTTCATTAAGCTAACGAGCAGATTAGCACAACCAAGATAAGATAAGTAGATTTCGTCTGCTATAATACCTACATCGACTATGAATGGAAGGGGATTGAGCAATCAATGCTTTTAGAAGAGGAAGCTCCCACATTATTGAGGGAGGTTTACTAGTTGAAAACTTCAAATTGAAACGGAAGAGAAAACATAAGAGCAGGTTAGATGAATTACGGAGGAATGAAAATGTATTTAGATAAATTCATATTGCCTATAGATGAAGAATCCTCATTGATAGAACAAAGAATGGCATACAATGGCGGTAGGTTTGGATATGTCGACGAAACTTACCCATGTGGCATTTTCTCAAAAAATCGGTTTTCCGAATTGAGCTTTTCAAAAATCACAATTTTATATGGAGGAAACGGCTCGGGGAAAAGCACACTTCTAAATCTCATAGCGAATAAATTGGAACTAAATCGTATTGCACCATTCAATTCAAGTGAATTGTTCAGTTCATATGTTGAACATTGTAAATTTGAACTTGGACTTGACGACGAGGGATTTAAACATCGAATTCCAAATGGAAGTAGGATAATCACAAGTGACGATATTTTTGATTATATGCTTACAGTCCGCACAAACAACGATGAAATCGTGGATAGCACAGAAGATATAAGATCGGAATGGGGAAATCTGAAATTCGGCAATACAGTGAAAATGAATAGCATGGATGATTATGAAGCATTGAGGTTACAGGTGCTCTCAAGAAAAAAATCAATTTCACGCAGGGAGTTTATTCGCAGAGTCGCCGGCACCGAAATTAAACTGAACAGCAATGGGGAGACAGCCCTGAGTTATTTTAATTCCAAATTTAAAAATGACACATTATATTGTTTGGATGAACCGGAGAACAGTCTATCTCCTAAAATGCAGCTTGAACTTGTCAAAATGATAGAGGAAATGGCTCACTATTGCGGATGTCAATTTATCATTGCAACGCACTCACCGTTTTTACTGGCGATGGAGTTTACAAAAATATATGATTTAGAAGCTAATCCAGTCGACATAAAGCAATGGTGGGAATTAGAAAACCCAAAAGTGTACTTTGATTTTTTCAATAAGCATAAAGGGCTGTTTCTACACAATAAGTAAAGAAACAAGATTTGAACAAAAATATATCCGCCGCGTATATTAAAAAAAATTTGAGCTTATTTATTTATCGCTGATTACGCTAACGGGGAAACGATAGCTCAATAAATTGGCTTTTACCACGCCTTATTTAATACCAAAGAGAGCCTATCCCTTTATTAATTGGAAATGATTTAACCTCCAAATCAAAGTGATGGGCTTATTTTCTTTCTCCTAAGCACTACACTACATTAGACTGACGCTATTTCATTAAGCTAACGAGCAGATTAGTTTAAAGTCAATCGATATGAACCTTATCACAGGTAAGGTTATTTTTTTGTGCGCATTCATCAATAAAGAACAAAGCTCGCTGTCACTTCAGCGAGCTTTGTTCTTTATATGTCAAAACCAAGTCATAGTAAACCCTATTCGAGGTCTCAAGTTATCGAAAGAAATAGCGCACTTAGGCGCGTTCTCATCCGCAGGTTAAACAATATTCTCGCTGTTTAAACAGATTTAATATACACATCTGCAAAAACTTTTGCAAAGTCTTCGACCTTGACTTTACCGAGGTGGTAGTCGGTGGCACGGAGGCTGACGTAGAACTCGTCGGCGTTCTCGCAGGCGCGGTTCATTTGGGCAAAGGCATTGGCAGTGTTTTCGTGGAAGCCGATTTTTTTCATATTCTCAGCAAGAGCTTCAACGGTGATTTGTTGGTATTTGGCCTCGATACCATTCTCAGCAAGGGCATTGAGCCAGTCGTTACCTGTGGCCCAGTCACTAACAATGAACTTCGCACTTTTACCCGATGGGGTGTGAGAAATCAGGGCGTAAGCGACGTCCGCGATATCAACGGGGCTGACCCAGCCTTGTGGGATGTCAACTGAAATTGGGCTGAAGATGGTCTGCTGGGTTTTTAGGCTTTGCATGTCGGCAAAAAGATTGCTGTAAAAGCCGACAGGGCGGATGTGGACAACGTTCACGTCTTCAAGCGAGTTTAGCGCTTCTTCTGCAAAATGATAGCTGTAGAGAATGCCGGCGTTTGGGTTGTCGGCGCCGACTGAGCTGAGGTTGACGACGTTTTTTACGCCTGATTTTAGCACAGCGGCCTTATAATTTTCAGAAAGATCAATGGCGGTCTGCCACATGTCGGTGCCAGAGGCATAATTGATACCTGATATCATGAGGTAGACGACGTCGCTACCTGCAAAAGCCTGCGCGAGGAATTCGACGTCGAGGTTTGAGCCGACCGCTGGTTTGGCACCGAGCGCTTTGATGTCGGCGATACGATCTTTGGAGCTTGTGATGACGGTAACATCGTGGCCGTCTGCGATTAGGGATGGGAGGTAGTTGCGGTTAATATTGCCGAGTGAGCCGAGAACTGTGATTTTCATTGTGTAATCTCCTTTTTTAATGTGATTTCGAGAAATGGATATCGCTTATTGGGACCGTTATCCCTTCCTTGATTGGATATTCATTACAAGAGAGATTATACATCGGATAAATAAACTAAGTAAACTAATTTAATAAAATTAGTTAATTTAATAATCTTTTTAAACATTGTTTATTGATACCTCTATTTTGATATAATATGATTTGACGAGCGGTAGAGGAGGCTTCAATCGTGAGAAAACCCATGAGCGCAGATCAATATCTTAATAAAATCAAACCTGTAATTAGAAGAACCAGATTCAGCCAACTGAAAATTGACGATATCGCAAAACATATGGATATTAGTAAAGTGACGCTTTACAAGCATTTTTCATCCAAAGATGAAATCATCGAACAGGTTGTAGAGTATGGAATTCAGTACTTGCAGCAGGCTGACACCGTTGTATATGATGATTCCGTTTCATATATTGATCGCTTTCAAAAAACGTTTCTGGAATCGTTAATAGGTGTTATTTATTTATCCGATTTGTTCCTGCAAGACCTTAAGGAATTTTATCCACGACTTTTTGAAAATATTTCCGTTGCTCAACAAAATAGAATTAAAAATTTACAATCTTTTTTTCAATCCGGTATGGATAAAAAGATTTTTAACAGAATGCACGTTGCGCTGTCCTTAGTTCAAGACGATGCTACGCTTCGGCGCATTATGGAACCGACCTTTAGTATTCAATGGTATGATCTCACCTTGAAACAAGCCGTTATGGAATTTTATAAGATGAAACAGTATCAAGTGATTAGTCCTGAGTATCTGGATACTGTTGACGATTCCGTTATCGAAAAAGAAATCATTCGTATTTTACAAACCATTTCGTGAACGCGTTCGTTTCTCCCGACTTGCTCTTATTGATGCTGTCGTCCGTTATCTGAGTAATCGTTGTAAAGTTTGTAGCTTATAACGCTAAGAAGGCCCTCCGTGTAGATGACCATTAAACTTGCCGTTACAAACAGCACGGTGAACCGTATCACAGTAAGTCATTATGCTAACGGAAAACGATAGCTCATAAAAGACAAGAAGGCAGCCGATCATAGTGATCGGCTGCCTTTGTTTAACTAACGGGCAGGATAGTTTAAAGCTTTCGATAAATCGTATGGCCTTACGAAAGACAATAAAAGCGCAGCTCATGATTGGAAAAGACCGTTTAAAAGAGCACCACCAATTCCACTGGCAATTATGATTAGCATTAGCGCTGCGCCACTAGGCGTACTCGTCCCATTGGGCACTGCGGAACTCATGCTGGTTGCTATACAAGAAGCGCGTGCCAATTGCGACGAGCCGTTCGCTCTATATCATTCAGCGGTTACTTTGTATATTTGGTGCAGCAGGTCGTATCCCATGCCGTCAGCCAATATGTGCACCCTGGGAACACATAATCGTCCTTTAAGTATGGCCAGATGAGATTCCCAGCAAACGCAAAGCGAGTTTCAAGCTGTGGCGTTCTTCGTGTATTCGGTCAAATAATACACGGGAAATGGGAAAGTCATTTTTTCAACTATAAACAGTTGCCTGAAAGGGCAGAGAGGATTTCCTGTGTTGTCCGGGTACGCCCGATGCGTGGAAAAATGAAATTTTTTACGTAATCATGCCCGGTTTCGGAAAATCCAGTCATAGCATCAATCGCCAAAATCAGCTGATACCCATGCATAAACGCTTCCCGCGCAGTCGTATCAACGCCCAACTCAGTAGCGATGCCGCATAAGACGATGGTATCAATTCCTCGGCGGCGCAACTGAAGGTCGAGCTCCGTTCCGTAAAAAGCCCCCCATTGCTTCTTCGTGATGATATGGTCTGTCTCGGTGACCCGCATTTCCGGGACGATTTGATCCCATCCTTCAGGCAGATTCAGGGGTGGTCCAGGCGAATCCAACTTAGGACGCGGGATATCCTTCAAATCTTTACTAGATACCCGGACCAGTGCAACCATTGAGCTTTGCTCACGGAAAGTATCTGCCAAGGCTGCGGCGTTAGACACTACCTGCTCAGCAGAATAAGGGGCGTATTGATTTCCTATCCACTTTTGCAAGTCAATAACAACCAACGCTGTTTTTTGTGGATCCCATAATCGTTCCATTCTGTATGTTCTCCTCATCTCTTCGATTTGACCGTATGTCTAATTACGCGAACATATAGTCATTTGACTTCATGTTCCGTATTTTGTACTATCATTCATGAATAGTCAAGGGGGAGATTTTTCTTATGAGTGTGACAAGGGAAGAGGTTTTAAAATCGGCGATGAAGCTTTTTAAGGAACATGGGTTTCTTTCGACGACGATACAGGATATTGCCGAGGATTGCGGTATTGCCAAAGGATCAGTCTATAAATATTTCCCTTCCAAGGAAGACCTCTTCAGCGAGGTGTTTGATCAATGCCATAACGCCTATTTTGATCAAGTCGATGAACTGAAACGCTTTCCCGAACTCTCGCCAGAAGAGCAGTTTCTGCAGCAGATCATTCTGCGATTCCGTTATTTTATGGAATACAAGCATATTCTGATCGAATTCACGGAGCTCCCCATCCAACAGGATCCCAAGTTCCAGCCGCTTAGACACAAGGTTAGAGGGCGGCTCATCCGATGGCATAAAGAGTGCTTGATACAGGTTTATGGCGAAGAAATTTATCCGTTCCTGTGGGATTTGGTTTCCATCTATCGTGCGATTCTGAAGGAGTACTTATTTTGGATCGTTTATGAAGAAAAGTCTCTATCGCTTGAGGAAACGGCAAGGTTCATTTTGGATAAGCTCAATGTGCTCGTTAAGCATATGATGGCCTCTAACCTGAAGCCTCTGCTGAAACAGGCTTCGTTCGAGAGGTATTTAAGCTGGGGGCTCGAGGACCGCCAAGGGGAGAGAGAGCAGTTCCTTACCGAGCTGTTCCGGGAGATGGATTCGGCCCTTAATGTTCTTCCATCCGGCGCAAAACATCGTTCGGAGTTGAAAGAGGTTTACCATTTTATCCAGAACGAAACTCGTAAAGCGGAACCGAACTTCCCGTTGCTGCAAGCTTCGCTCTACTTTTTGGAGAGAGAGAAAGAGCTTAAAAGTCAGGTCATCCAGTTAAGGAATATTATTTATTCAGGTAGGGGGAGATAGCTTGTTATGTGAAATCAAATCTAACCCCATTGGGGACAAGAGCGAAGACTCTAGGGGTGGAGAGAACAATACGCGAGAAAGGTACGTCTAATGTTGTTACGGTTAGCGAGCATTCCGCTAACGGGAAACGTTAGTTCAAGGGAAACAGCGACAGTCTAGGACTTTATTTTCTCGTCCTTAGTTGTCGCCGTTTCCATTTTATAGGATAAATTAAACACTTTGTCTTTTACTGACAGTTATTTCATTAACATCAGTTCTCTTTTTGCTTCGCATAATACTCGGTGATCAGATCGAGGAACACCTTGGGAAACGCCAAGGTGGCCATATCCGCTTCGCTGATCCAGCGGTACCCCGCTGGCAGCGCATTATGCGCGTGCTCCGCCTGCTCAGCCAGCGCAATTAACGCACCTGGCTTCGCTCCGGTGCTGTAGCTGGCCCGCTGCTCGGCAGCCAGCGGGGGGCCTCCCGCCTCCCCGGCAGGGGCGGCGACCTCCTCACACTGGAACACACGCAGGTTCCAGTGAATGTGGCTGAACGTGTGCTCCGCCTCACGTACAAACCGCACCGGGCGCGCAAGCACGCCCTCTGCCAGCAAATGAGCCGCCAGATGGTCCATGGCTGGCTCATCTGGCACCGGACCGTTGTACCCCTCCGGTCCGGCAAGCTCATGCGGCAGCTCCCACATGCGGGCCAACAGGCCCTTGGCCGGGCGCTGCCGTACGAGCAGACGGCCGGTGTTCGCTCCGCTGCCCTCGATGAGAGCGACGGAGCGCGGCTCCAGCCGCGGCGGCTTTGCCTTGGTCTTGACTGGCAGTGTCTCCTCGCGACCTGCCAGCCTGCCCGAGCAATGCTCCATGACCGGGCAGGTCAGACAATGAGGCGACTTCGGCGTACAGACCAGTGCGCCCAGCTCCATTAGAGCCTGATTAAAATCAGAAGCTCTTCCTTCGGGAATCAGCTCCCGTACCAGACTTTCCATATGCGCCCGCGTGCTGCCCTTCATAATATCCTCTTCAATGAGAAAATAACGCGACAGCACACGCATCACATTCCCGTCCACAGCAGGCTCTGGTCGATTGAAGGCGATACTCATAATCGCCCCCGTCGTATACGGGCCTACTCCTTTCAGTGCAGCAACAGCTTGTGTATCATCTGGCACCTGCCCTCCGTGAAGCTCAACTACTTGTTTTGCCGCAGTTTGTAAATTCCGAGCCCGTGAATAATAGCCCAGTCCTTCCCATAGCTTAAGCACATCCTCCTCGGGTGCTTCCGCCAGCGCTTCAATCGTAGGAAAGCGTGCAATAAAGCGATTAAAATACGGAATGACCGTATCGACACGCGTCTGCTGAAGCATAATTTCCGAGATCCAGATATAAAAAGGATTCCGATGACGTCGCCACGGCAAATCGCGTTTGTTACGCGTATACCAATTCAACAGTTCAAAGCTGAAATAACGCTTTTGTTCCAATGTATTTGTAGTCATCACATCACGTCTCCTTATATTCGACAATCACAAAAGCAGAGGCAATGTTAGGCTGATGTGTAATACTCAAGTGAATGCTGTAATTTGAGTCACCTGTATTCGGCAATCTCAGTCGATCCCACGCGGATGAAGACAAATAAACTACTGGCTTCCCCCCAGGTTCCGGTAAAATATCCATATCGCCAAACCCGATGATTTGCCCAATTCCGCAACCGAAGGCTTTGGTTATCGCTTCCTTGGCAGCAAAGCGCCCTGCTACGAACTCCGTTAGTCTACCCTTGCGTTCCACAGCAAGCTCGCGTTCTGCCGGGGTCAGCACTCGATTCAAAAACGCATCTGCATATTTACCTGCCAAAATATGAGCCATACGGCTTATTTCCAGCACATCATGTCCAATTCCGTAGATCATTTGGGTATTCTCCGTCCTTTATACTTTACTGGATCTATTGTAACAGTGCGTCCACACCCTGGCGAGTCACAAAGGCGTAAAAACAGCACCAAAATATGTTAAAATAAGAAAGGCTATAGATGAATGTTTGAAATTCAGCTGATATGCCCATTTTAAAAAAATCCCCGTAGAAAGGAAGGATAGGATGTCAGAAACCATTATTGTTGAAGCAGGTACCGAAGCAGGAACAGATGCGGTGATCCGGGCTTCCTGGTTTCCCTCTAAAAATACAGCCAAAAGCCTGCTCATCATCGCTCATGGCTACAAAGGATTTAAGGATTGGGGCATGTTCCCCTATATAGCAGAAGCATTGAGTATGGATAACCATGTTGTGACCTTCAACTTTTCACATAATGGCATAGGTGAGGATCTGGAGAATTTTACCGAGCTGGAAAAGTTCGCACGCAACACCTATAGCCGCGAACAAGAGGATTTGGAACTATTGCTATCCAATCTGAGAGCCCGTCATGAGTTCAGAGAATTGCCGTTGTTTCTGTTAGGTCATAGCCGAGGCGCGGGAAGCTGCTTTGTATATGCTCTAGATCATCCCGGCGAGATTGCTGGCGTCATTTCATGGAATGGCGTGACAGATCTTGATCTGTTTACTTTACCGCAAAAAGAAGAAATGCGCGCCAAGGGACGCAGCTATGTGGAGAACGCCAGAACCGGGCAACAGCTCCCGCTGGATGCTATCATTCTGGAAGACCTGGAACAAAATCGCCAGCGTTTTGCCATTGTAGACAGACTTGCCAACAGCCAGCTCCCAGCTGTACTGATCCAGGGAACCGAAGATTCCAAACGTCTACGAGAAGGCTCTGCCCTGCTCACATCCGTTCGTCCCGACATCGAATGGGTACAAATTCAAGGCGGCAATCATACCTTTAATACCGTTCATCCATTCCAGGGAGGCAGTCTTCCACTGGATCAGGCGATTACCGAAACCCGCCGCTTCATTGAGTGGATCGCCAATTAATTATTACCCCTTCAATACAAACGGCGATCCGCCGGGCGGATCGCCGCATTTATTTACTTCAGAATTTTGCAAAATCCTCGCTTGAGCATTTTAAAATTACATAATGATTAATGCTTAGACTCCTGGGATGCTTGTCCGCTTATGCGCAGTACGTGTAAAGAAGCTTTCCAGCTTTTCGCGTGCCGCCGGGTCAATTTCCTTGCCTTCCAGATAGTCACTGTTTGCTTCGTAGGAGATCCCCAGTTCTTTTTCATCCGTCTGGCCTTCCCACAATCCAGCTGTAGGCGCTTTGTCCAAAATGGCCTGCGGAACTCCGAGATAGCTGGCGAGCAAGCGCACCTGACGTTTGTTCAGCGTGCTAAGTGGCGTAATATCGACCGCACCATCGCCCCATTTGGTATAAAAGCCTGTGATGGCTTCGGAAGCATGATCTGTGCCAACAACGAGCAAATTCAGCTCATTCGCAAGTGCGTACTGAACCACCATCCGTGTTCTTGCCTTTACATTCCCTCTCACTTGCGGAGTAATCGAACGCTCAAGACCGATATCCTTTAACGTATGCTCCACTTCTACGGCAACCTTGTCCACGGCTTCCTTAATATTCGTTTCCCCGGCATATTTCAGGTCGAACGCTTTGGCAACCGCGTAGCTATGCTCGATATCTTCCTGTTGGCCGTATGGCTGGAATACACCCAACGTTTTGTATTCGTCTCCTTGTTCCTGCGTCAATTCATCTGTAGCCCGCTTGCACAAAGCAGCTGCTACGGCACTGTCAATCCCGCCACTGATGGCGATCAACAGCCCTTTGCTTCCCGTTTTCGTTACATACGACTTGAGGAAATCCACACGCTTACGGACCTCTGCCTCTACGTTAATCGTAGGCTGTACTCCCAATTCAGCAATAATCTGTTCCTGCAAACTCATCAGATAAGCACCTCTTTTTTAGGAATTTCCTTCACAAGCCAACATGCAAAAGCCCCGGCAAGTTTCGCAGGCGAAAAATGCGGGGCATAGCTTGAGCAGTCTTACCGGCAAAAACGATCAAATGCACTGGTCAAATCAGCAGCAATCTGATCTGCCGAACGATCCTCCACCTGATGACGCTCGATGAAGTGAACCAACTCGCCGTCTTTCAACAGCGCGATAGAAGGGGAAGACGGTGGGTAAGGTGCGAAAAATTCGCGAGCCTTTGCCGTTGCTTCCTTGTCCTGTCCGGCAAAAACCGAATACAGATGATCTGGCGTAATATCATGCTTCAGTGCTTCACCCACACCCGGGCGGCATTGGCCTGCGGCACAACCACATACCGAGTTCACAACCACCAGCACTGTTCCTTTACTATTAGGCAGCTTGGCCTCCACATCTTCAGAGGTACGCAGTTCCTGAATCCCAAGATTCGTCAGTTCATCGCGCATCGGCTGAACTGAATCTCTCATATATTGATCGAAAGACATAGACATATTCTTTCACTCCTTTTCCGAAAATCATGTATAGTACGTTTCTAATTTCATCCTTTGCCGTAGTAAAGGCATGGACATCTAAATTTCATTATACAATCTTTTTCACGTAATTTGCAAAAATCCGGCTATATTTTTGAACGATTATTTCTGTATCGGACTCATGACAGGAGGCTCAGAATGATCCCGGTAAGTCGGGACGGTTCTGCGCAATCGAACTTTAAACTGCGTGCCCATTCCCTCCACCGAATCTACGGCAATCGTACCGTGATGACGCTCCACTATACTTTGACATAAGGCCAGACCCAGACCTGTACCTTTCGTTTTGGTGGTGTAAAAAGGTTGGAACAGCTTTTCAAGCTGTTTTTGCGAAATTCCAGGCCCTGTATCCTTTACTTCCAGTTCCACGAAATCCCCTTCCTCATGAGTAGAAATGGTCAGCACTCCCTTTTCCCCCATGGCTTCCATCGCATTACGCGATAAATTAAGCAGCAATTGCTTTATTTCCTTAGGGTTCAAATGCAGCATCGTCACATGATCCTCCAGCTTTAGATCAATCGTCTGCCCCCTCAGATTCGCATCTGCCCACAATAAAGGCGTCAGTTCGCGAATAATATCATGCAGATGACATTGCTCCTTCTCGACAATTCGATTCTGGGCCAGTGAAAGAAAATCGTTAATAATCCCGTTCGCCCGGTCAAGTTCCTCCATCACAATGCGGTAATAATGGTTGAGGGATTCTGGGCTTTTCTCACGCATAAGCTGTAAAAAACCACGCACAACCGCCATCGGATTACGTATTTCATGAGTAATGCCCGCTGCCATCTGTCCAACCAGGCTGAGCCTCTCGAAATTGCCCAGCTCACTGCGCAGCGTCTCAAGCTCTGTAATATCTTGCAGGGCGATAATGACGCCTGTCGTTTGGTTTACATGTTTATCCCGAATAGGAAGGAAACTGGAGAAGAATACTTTGGGAGTAACATTTATAAAATCAGCACCCGCCTCTCCTTCCAATGCTTTCGCAACTCGTTCGTTAACCACAGGTAAAGTGTCAAAACCATATAACGTGCTCAATGGACGACCCACTATCTCAGGCAGTGTAATGTAGGGATCGTAGTTTCGATAGAGTTCCAGCATCGTTTTGTTCATATGTATAACTCGTTCTTCGCTGTCCAGAGTAACAAGAGATAACGGCATCAAATCCATAACTTGACGCAGCTTATCCACTTCAATTAAGTATTTGCTCGTAAACTCAGTCACATCACGCCGAAGCGTCAGTTTCTCAAAGGCATTATGCATTAGACTCACGACCGTAAAACTTGCCAGCACCCCTGCACCCATATTCCAAAACGTTGTAAGTAAGTCAGGAATGTATACAGAAACATCCTGTTTGCCCCACAGTAGCGGAAATATCGCCTTAAACAGCATATCAGCCACAACATATGCAGAGATCAGGAGCTTTTTGTCCAGCAATGTTCCTCTTTGAAAAAACTTGACATGCAGGAGCATAAAAGGAAAAAGGATAAAACCAGTGCCCACATACATTGGGGACATTTCTGTCGACTGGGCTATAATCAGGACACCCATCAGTGCGGAAGCAGCGAGCACAAAGGCAGTGCGACGTCTACCGTACATGATGCCAACAGCAAGGGGAATAATACCGAGATTAGAAGGTAGACCATACGGAGACTGATATTGAAAGAGTGTACATAGCAATATGGCTGGTAAGCAACACAAATACAGTATTCCTTGAGTGGGTCCAGGAAGCAGATTGCCGCCCCAAACCTTTTTCTTATCCCCATAATCCGTTAATATAGAGAAAAAACCCGCCGATATAACGGCAAGGAGAACTTGGAGCACACTTTCCTTCAACGCAATTAACAAGGACTTCTCCCCCTCATCATCTTTCCTTGACGCCGTTAGTTGAATTAAAGCACAGGCTACAATATATTACAATATATGTGTTAAAATTCCGGTATAGAACGACAAAATCTGCTAAATACCAGATGTATATAAGAAGATCGTTTTTACGCGTTTTAAAATCCTGTAAATTGAAAAATATACACGTTTACCGTGCCCTTAGGTTATCTAAAATGACGGTATTGCGATATGATGAAAAATTGGTTACGCCGTTCTGAATTTTTTGAAAATTTGTCGACGAAAAGGAAGAGGTTTATGACTTACGACGTTATTGTGATCGGAGGCGGCTCAGCCGGATTAATGGCTGCTGCCGCTGCCAGCAGTGAGGGCGCCAAGGTGCTTTTACTTGAAAAAGGAAATAAACTCGGGCGAAAGCTGGGGATCTCTGGTGGAGGCCGTTGCAATGTCACGAATGCCAAAGAGCTGGACGAACTCATTCGGCACATCCCCGGCAATGGCCGTTTTCTGCACAGTGCACTGGCGGATTTTGGCAATCGGGATATCATCGCCTTTTTTGAACAGCTGGGTATAGCCTTAAAGGAAGAAGACAATGGGCGTATGTTTCCAGTGACGGACAAAGCCAAAACAGTAGTCGATGCTTTGATTAACAAGGTACGCTCTCAAGGAGTCGAAATTCGGACAAGTCGTCCTGTTCAAGAGGTTATTTACAAAGAAGGTCATACAGCTGGGGTACGGCTGCGTTCCGGTGAAATCCTACATAGCCGTAATGTCATTGTAGCCGTCGGTGGCAAGTCCGTCCCGCATACCGGCTCGGAAGGTGACGGCTATGCATGGGCAGAACAAGCGGGGCATACCATTACGGAGCTGTATCCAACAGAGGTGCCATTGACCTCAGGCGAAACGTTCATCCAGACGAAAGAGCTTCAGGGACTATCCTTACGCGACATCAGTCTGACCGTATGGAATGCGAAGCAAAAGAAAGTTGTCGTCCATGAAGGAGATATGATTTTTACACATTTCGGTCTATCTGGCCCAACTGCTTTGCGGTGCAGTCAATTTGTCGTCAAGGGAATGAAAAAAGATAAGGTAAACACGGTGTTATTGACTCTCGATTTGCAGCCTCATAAACATGCCGATGAAGTCTACCGTGAGACGCTGGAGTTGGCATCGGTCGATGCTAAAAAAGCGATCAAAAACGTGCTTAAGCCTTATTTACCGGAACGCTTGATTCCATTGTTGCTCCAGCAAGCCGAACTGCGTGAGGACTTGACCTATGATCATATTCCCAAGCAGCAATGGCAAGAACTTGCTCATCGCATTAAGGCGTTTCCAATCCGTGTGAACGGTACGCTCTCTCTGAAGGAAGCATTTGTTACCGGGGGCGGTGTGAATTTGAAGGAAATTAATCCGAAAACGATGGAGTCCAAGCTGATGCCTGGATTGTTCTTCTGCGGTGAGATTCTCGATATTCACGGTTACACAGGTGGTTATAATATTACAGCGGCGTTTACGACAGGGCATACAGCAGGAACACAAGCGGCTTTAAACGTGATGCTGTAGGAGTAGGAGGCACTACGCGTAGACTTTGATCTTACGATCGCTGTTGCCATGGGATTATTTTTGGATTTAAAAAAATTTGAAGGTTAGAATCCCGTGGCAAAGGCGAACGCTTCGCTTCTCCAGATTCAAATCCTCCGCTTCGCTAGAAACCTCCATTACAACCTCATTTTTAGGAAAAACAGGAAATGAAAAAGACTTAAATCAGTTGTATTTCTGATTTAAGTCTCTTTTTGTAAATGGCGTAAAGAACAATATCCATCTTGTTTTGACATTTGCCGCTATCTTAAACCTCAATAATGATAGGTAAAATCATGGGTCTTCTCTTCGTCTGATTGTAAATGAACCGACCAACATCATCTTTTAACATCTGCTTAATCAGTCCCCACTGACTCATTTCGATTTCTGTTAGCTCGTTCACTGTGGACATAATCGTGTCGTGGATCTGACTCATGAGCTCTTCGGAATCCTTAACATATACAAAGCCTCTTGAAATGACCTCTGGCGCTGCGAGCATTTGCTTCTCATTTTTACTCAACGTCATCACAATAATCAGCATTCCGTCTGAAGAAAGTTTTTTACGGTCACGCAGGACAATATTACCTACATCACCGGTTACCAACCCGTCTACCAAGCTATTGCCGGCTGGTACTTTAGGGCCCAAGGATGCCCTTCCCTCTTCAATTTGAATCGTGTCACCGTTATGGACGATAAATACATTCTCCATTGGAATCCCCACAGACTCCGCTAGTTGCCGATGCTGATACAGCATTCTGAATTCACCATGTATAGGAATCAAATACTGTGGTTTCATCAAAGTCATCATTAATTTCAGTTCTTCCTGGCTACCATGACCGGATACGTGCATCCCTGTAGAACTGCCTGATCCATAAATAACCTGGGCACCCAGCACATACAGGTTGTCAATGACCTGGGATAGGTTTCGCTCATTCCCCGGTATGGCTCCCGCAGCAATGATGACCGTATCACCAGGCAAAATTTCGATTTTGGGATGCAGAGAATTGGCTAAACGTGACAATGCGGCCATCGGCTCTCCCTGGCTTCCGGTACATAAAACTGCAATTTCTTCTGCGGGAAACCGCTCTGTTTCTCCCGCCTCAATCAGTAAATCCTCAGGCATATGCAAGAAGCCCAGCTCCTTGGCCACTGACACCACATTTATCATACTGCGTCCGAGTAAAACCAGTTTCCTGCCTGTTTCCACAGCCGCGTCAATGACTTGCTGGACACGGTTAACATTAGAAGCGAACGTGGAGATAAACACCTGCTGTTTGGCTCTGGCAAATGCATCTAGAATATGCCCGCCAACCAAACGTTCTGAAGGGGTAAATCCTGGCCTTTCCGCATTTGTACTTTCGGAGAGCAGCACTTTCACCCCCTTCTTTCCTATTTCAGCCATTCGGTGAAGATCCGGAAAAGGTCCGCTTACGGGAGACATATCGAATTTGAAATCGCCGGTATGGACCACATTTCCTTCCGGTGTCTGAAAAAAGACACCCAGGCAATCCGGGATACTGTGAACCGTGGTGAAAAAGGATGCCTGAATCGTTCCCGCTTGAACGGTTGAATCCGCATCTATAAGATGAAGCTCGGCATCACGCAAAAGGTTATGTTCCCTTAACTTAATCTTAATTAATTCGATGGTGAGCTTTGTCCCATAAACGGGCATGTTAATCTGCTTGAGCAGATAGGGAATACCTCCGATGTGATCCTCATGCCCATGAGTCACAATGAGCGCTCTGACTTTATCCTGATTTTCCAGCAGATAGGTGACATCGGGCACAATAAGGTCAATACCAGGCAAGTTCTCATCAGGAAACTTCGAACCACAATCGATTACGACGATATCCTGATCGTATTGGATGAAATACATGTTTTTCCCGATTTCATTCACACCGCCTAAAGCAGCAATAAGTAATCTATTATCACCAAGCATCAAGTTTATTTCCTCCTTAGAAAAATGCTATCCATATTATTCATTTTCCACGTAAACTTATACACAAAAAGAAACCCTTGTCTCTAAAAGACAGGGGTTCTCACTTGATTTATTAGATACCCACCGCAGCCGAAATAGCAGCGAAAATAGCAGCAACTAACCACAGGATGGGGAATAGCTTGAAGATTACCTTCAGCCACTGTCCAAAGCTGATCCGGGCAATGGCCAATCCTGCCAGCAGAACTCCACCTGTCGGTGAAATGAGATTGGTTAACCCGTTACCAAACTGGTACGCTGTGACTACGGCTTCACGATTGATGCCTACAAGATCGCCGAGCGGTGCAAGTACAGGCATAGTTAGTGCTGCTTCCCCCGAAGAAGATGGGACCAGGAAAGTAATAATATTATGTGCAACCAACATAATGGTTGTGAACAAGTAATTTGGCAATCCTTCCAGGATGCCTGCGAGTGCATTCAATACGGTATCAATGATCATACCCTGCTCGGCGATGATCAGAATTCCGCGAGCGAGACCTATAATCACTGCAGCGTAGATGAATTCTCCACACCCTTTTACAAAATTCTCAGCTATCTCCTTCTGGCTCATTTTGGTGACTACCCCGACAAAAAGACCGAGTGCGAAGAAAAGGGCGCCGATTTCAGTCATATACCAGCCTTTGACCAAAATTCCCCAGACAATGGCTCCCAGCGTTACAATAAATCCACCTATAATTAATTTGTCCCGAAACGTGAAGACGACGTCCTCACCTGTATTTTCTTTTATAAATTGCTCGCGATTTATAATATCACTCTGAAAAACAATGGATTTCTCCGGATTTCTCTTAACCCGGTGCGCATACCACATCGTAAAGGCAATAGAAATCATAGTAAATACAAGCCATTCAATAAATCTCAGCCAGAGCTGAGGATTCCCCTCCACTCCTGCGATTCCCTGGGCAATCAATACTGAAAATGGATTCACAGTCGAACCAACATAGCCAATTTGCGTTCCCAGAAATAGAATGAGAATAGCAGTCATAGAATCGAAGCCTAGGGCAAACATTAACGGAATAAAAATTGCATAAAGCGGAATAATTTCTTCGCTCATCCCAAAGGTAGAGCCTCCGAGACTGAATATAACCATGGCAATTGGAATAAGCAAAATCCCCTTATTCTTCAGTCGCCTGGCAAGAGCCGTCAGAGCACGATCGATGGCTCCCGTCTGCAGAATAATCCCGAAGGAGCCGCCTACAATAAGGACAAAAGAGACCACATCGGCAGCATTGATAATCCCTTCAATCGGGGCGCTAAGGATTTGGGGGATTCCCTGTCTTAAATCACCATTCTCACCCGTTTTGGGTACAGTGTGATAGGTTCCCGAAACGATTGCCGTTTTGATCACACCGTTCACTGTCACTTCATGACGCTCAAACTGTCCGCTGGGTACAATCCATGTCAACGTAGCGACCGTAATAATAATCAAAAATATTAAAGTATAACTATGGGGCAAGGATAATTTCCATTTCTTATTCTTGATGTTCATGTTTATCCCTCATTCCAAGAATGGTTATACGTAACCTTCCCTCCCATAATGGTCAATATCACTTGGGCATCCCTGATGTCCCCAGCGGATGCGTTAAGGAGGTCGCGATCAAAAACGGCGATGTCAGCATATTTTCCAGCCTCCAGCGTACCTGTAACCTCTTCCATATAACAATGTTTGGCTCCATTAATGGTCCATGCCCTTAAAACTTCGGATGGCGGCATCCCTTGGTCAGGATACCAGCCTCCTGCAGGCGAGCCATCCGGGAATAATCGGTGAGAGGCTGCATACAGTGAATCAGGGACACTAGTGATAAATAAAGGCAGATCAGTCCCAATGGTTATTGGCAAGTTAGCCTCCAGCATGGATTTATAATTATAAAAGCGGTTTTCATTGTCTTTACCTACCACAGCAGACATATAAGCATCCTCGTAAGAAGGATTCAGTAGCAGGATTTGGGCGTAGACTTCGGCAAAAATTTCGTTCTCGCCCATTCTAATCAGATCATCTGGATGAGGATACTCTAGATCACTGATCGAATGTCTAATAAGGTGATTACCTTGTTGTTCGCGGCATTTTTCAATCATCGATACTGCCTGGCGAATTGCAGCATCCCCTTCTGCAGTTAGGCAGCATTTGATACCTTGGCTGTCTGCTTCCAGAACTGAGGCTTCAATTTTTTCATAATCAACCGTTCTTAAATTCGTGACTTCAGGCATATCTGCGTAAGGCTCCAACATATCCCCTGTATGATCGGCTACAACGCCGTCAAGCATCAGCTTGTATCCTTGGAAACGAATAAGGTCTCCATTATAAAGTGCTTTATACTTGATACCGGTGCCAACATCCAACGGTTCAACAACGGGTTCAAGCGAAAAATGAAATCGGAGTGGCAGTTCTCCTGCTTCTTTCAATTCTTCTAGAATCGGCAGTAGCTCGCTATGTCGGTCAAAGCCAATATCCTTTATGGAAGTAACTCCTCGTGCAGCCAGCAGGCGGCAAAACTCCACAAACTCTTGTTTGACAAGGCTGCGATCCTGCATCATGGCTTGGAGTAGCAAAGCGCGTGCCTCAGCACTGCATTGATCCGGCAAAAATTGATATTTCTCCTGAGCCAGTCGGTTCATCCAGCAGTAGCTTTTATTTAGGTTAATGGCAATTACCGCCCGATCAGGGAACATCTCGTCCAACAACCTTTGTTCCGGCAGCTTGCCCCATCTTTCCTCGCTCCAACCGTAAGCGATTACATCTTTCCCTGGCGGGAGATTGTTTGCCGCTTGCAGCATGGATTCCACTGCTTCTCCAATCGAGGCTGCATGAGTCAAATCCACGCCCCGATGCATCGACATATATCCGGTAAAAAATACATGATTGTCATGAACTCCTGGCATGATAAAAGCATCACCCAAATCACAGACAACCGTTTCAGTTCCTATCCAAGCTTGTGCTTCCTCGGGACGCCCCACTGCTGCAATACATTCTCCCCGCAGTGCAATAAACCCAGGCGAAGCTTCATTTTCTAAGCCATTAAAAATAGCATTTGACAGTAGAACCTTGTCCGCTAATGTGTCCTTCTTCCCTTGCACAGTTTCACCTCCTCATTATTTATCCGCTTCATAACATAACGTAATATAACGTTATAACATTGCTTCTGCTTCTCTCATGGAGTGGAAGCAGAAGCTGCGCCGTACCTGAATAACATTACGTAACAGGCAACGGATTTATATTGAGAATTGATAACGGTCCCCAATGATGTACTGCTTACCTACATGAACGGGGCTTCCATGCTGATCATAAATAATCGTATGCATGTAGAACAACGCCTGTCCGATGGCTGTCTCTAGCAGCTTTGCCTGGTATTCATCCGCCAAAGCGATTTGTAATATCGTCTCTCCCGGTTGGTTAGGATCGATGCTGTATTTATGACGCAATAGTTCGTATACAGAGCCCTCTAACTGCTCTTCCATTAGAAATGAAAATCGGTCATAAGGATAAAAATTATTCTCCAGCATGAGCGGTCGATCACCGGCGTATCTTTGGCGCTGAATAAATAACACTTTTTCTCCTTGTGGCAACTGCAACTGATGTGCAATTTCCTCATCTGCTTCTATGATTTCACGTTCTGTGACCACACTGTGTGAAGAGAGGCCGTTGGATTTGCAGGCAGCCGTAAAGCTGATCACATGTTCAATCTTCCGCCCAATTTTGGGTACATTGACAAAGGTTCCTTTTCCTTGACGTTTGGTCAGATAACCTTCATGAACCAATTCGGCAATCGCTTTTCTTACGGTAATTCGACTTACATTGTAGGTCTCGCTTAGCTCAGTTTCGGTCGGTATACGACTTCCCTGCGTATATGTTCCATTATGAATAGCAGTTTTGACCGCTTTTTGTAATTGAATATATAATGGCTCTGCTTGATCTGAATTCAACATAATGTACCCTCACTTGTCATATAACGTTATATTACTCCCACTTAGAGTATCAAATGTTACATATTCTTACAAGTGAAGATGTTTGAAAAAAGTTTATTAGTAACGGACGCCGTATCCGAATGAACCTTCTACCAGACAGCTCTGGGCGGCAACCCTCGATCCTTCTGCCATAGCGTCCTGAATATTATCTTTTTTCAAAAAACTCAGTAAAAAGGCGGTGATATAGGAGTCTCCTGCCCCCATCGTATCCACAGCGTCCACGGAATCAGGCGTTTGAAAATAGAACTTGGTACCATCATAGGCAATAGATCTATCTCCGCCGCGTGTGGCTACCAGAATTTGCCCCTCTTTTTTTCGATTGGAGCGGATATAGTTCTGTGTCTCTTCATCCGTCATATGGCTGCAAGAGAAGAATGCAAAATCGGCGTACGCAATATATCTCTCGACCTGTTCATCTACGAAATCATCTGAAAAGTCAAAAGAAAGAGGGATTCCCAGCGTCTCCAATTCAGGCAGCAAGTGCCCTGTATGACTGTACAAGCCCGTGTGAATAAGGTCGAACCCGCCAACATAGGCCTTGTCATCTTCACTCAGCTTCAGCGGGTGGAGACGTGTAACTCCTCCCTCATTGCTGCCCAGAAATACTCTGTCCCCGTCTTCCAGGGTTACACGTGCGCAGCCGTTCTCACCGCTGTGATATCTGCACCGTGAAATGTCGATTTCCAGCTCACGGAGAATGTGTTCTACATGCTGTGCTTCGTTATCATCCCCGAATACTCCAATAAAGGCTGCATCTACTCCCGCTTTTTTGGCAAACACACTGAAATTAAGCGCATTGCCGCCAGGATACATCATGCGCAGATGAACATATTTATCTACCACATTATCGCCAATGCCTAGAACTTTCATGATGGTTTCCTCCTGTTGGTAAGTGCGCTTAGTAAGCTACTTTGCCCATATAACGGCGAGTTTCCAGTGGGTGATTGCGTACATTTGCGAGTGCTTCACGATAAACACATACAATGCTATAAAATAAAACCGGGTTAAAGAACTCGACAACCTCGTCAGCAATGGTTCCGATTCCAAGCTCTTTCGCATCGATCACTTCTACTTTCTCGGCATATTGATTCAGGAAAGTCTGTGCCCGCTCATCCAATGCCCGTGTGCGTCCTTCGTTGATCATCAGAATAAATGGAGTTTCTTTATCCGTTACTTCAAACGGACCGTGGAAAAATTCACCGGAATGGATTGAAGCCGCATGAAGCCATTGCATTTCCATTAGAGAACAGATAGCAAATCCGTAGGCATGTCCATAAGAAGCTCCGCTGGTCAGGATATAGAAGAGATCTTCATTGCGGTATTTGTCAGCGAATACAGTGGCACGCGGTTCGACTTGTATTTTGGCCCTGTTAATAATTCCATTGATTGCTCCCAAGCCGTTCTGGAAAGCTTGATAATGCATATAGCCATCAGCGACTTGAAGCAGCTCAACAGTAAGCTCCAAAATAATAGCCATCGGGTTATTTTTGACATCGCTCTCATCTCCCCACTCGTAGAGGAATGAATAATCAGAGTAATTGAGCAGTGTCGCTTCACTATTGTGGGTTAAGCCGATGGTGTAAGCGCCTTTCTCTTTGGCTGATTTAGCAGCCGCAACCGATTCCGGCGTGTTTCCTCCATGGGAACACACGATGACAACTGAGTTTTTACCTAATCGTCTTGGCAGCGCGTGCACAAACTCATTTGCTGTATACATGCCTGCTACCAGCTTCTTTGCTTCACTATCCAAGAAATATTTTGAGGGATACATATCGACTAATGAGCCCCCGCAAGCTACTAAATAAACCTCAGAAATCTCTCCACTTGATTGTTCATAAATCGTCTGAACCGTCTGTTGTACATTCATCATTTTTACCTCTCCTTTTTATATAACGTTATATAACGTATTGTTTATGGGATAAATATAAGCGCTTTCACCAAAAGTGTCAAGCCCATTTATTCAATGAACTTTTAATACTCTGCATTCAAAAAGCTCTAATCCTTTTGTCGAAGAATTAGAGCTCCTATTGGGATTTGATTTATTGAGTGTTTGGTCATAACGAGATTACACCTACAAAATACGCAAAAAATTGGTCTTACCCATGGGTTTGTCCGAATAAACTAAAGTAGACAAGTACATAACAGCCCATAAAAAATCAAGGAGGAAAACACCATTAATACATTTATCAGTTATATTTTTCTCGGTCTGTCACTTTCGGCCCCCATTGGGCCGATTAATGCTGCACAGTTGGATCGAGGTATTAAGAATGGATTTTGGCATGCTTGGTTTATCGGGCTTGGGGCAATAACCGCAGATATAATCTATATGCTGCTTGTCTATTTGGGAATGATCCACCTTCTCAATGCCCCGTTTATTAAAGCTTTTTTATGGTTATTTGGTTTTTTCGTACTTGTGTATACAGGTGTTGAAAGCATCAAAAATGCAGGTGTGATTTCAGAATCTGAATTAAGGGGAAATGGCAATACCTTAACCAATTCATTTTTGGCAGGCTTCCTGATGTCATTATTTAATCCTCTCTCCATCCTTTTCTGGCTTGGCATTTACGGGTCCATACTGGCCAACGTCGCTAATACATATCCAGTACAACAGCTAATGATCTTTAGCGGAGCGATTGTATTAGGTGTGTTACTCTGGGACGTAACCATGGCAGCCGCTTCAAGTATTTTCCGGAGGTTTCTAAAAACCGGATTACTTAAAACCATCTCTTGGATGTCTGGATTATCTCTTATCGGTTTTGGTTTTTATTTTGGTGTACAGGCATTTCAATTACTTTTTTTACACTGACGATTAACTCCCTGACAAAGTTAACGAGATTCCTTGGCGTGCTTTCGGCGAACCCATTGTACAATGAGGTCACATATTGCAATGAACAAGACCAGAAGTAAGCTGATGTAAACCCCAGGACGGCTAAGCTTATGAAAAAAGGATCCGACCACAGCCATAGCTATCAACAATAATCCAACCCAGCGTTTAATGTTGCTAGATGTGCTCGATTTCAGTAACTTACCTGAAGACAGCAAAATAAAGCACCAGTTATACAACAGCATTAACCCTGCAGCTGTTGTAATATATTCATACACTTTTCCCGGCAGCAGCAACGACATTACGATGGCTGAGATTAATCCAACGGAGATCAAACTAAGTGCATACAGAGGATATTTGCCCTTCCACTTCCGTGAAAACAATGTGGGCGCATCTCCCTCCTGTGCAAGTGTAATCATCATAGATGTCTCTGCATATAGGGAGGCTGTCATTGTTGAGAACCCTGCAATAATAAGCACTCCATTAAATAAATGAGGTACAAAAACCAGATGATCGCTGCTCAGCGCAAGCACAAATGGACTTTCTTTCGGGTTAAAGGCACTTAAGGGTACCATAGACACAGCCAGACCAATCGAAAGCACATATACTACAACGAGCGTCATCAACATTACTTTTCCTGCTTTAGGTGCATCCTCCGGTTTTTGAAGCCGATTAGACATTATTCCGAGCACTTCAATACCTCCGTATGCATAAAAGGCAAAAATAAAAGATGACCATAATCCCATACCGCCGGTAGGAAAAAAGTCTTTGTAACTGATGGGGAACTTTGGATTATATTTTCCTCCTCCGATCCAGCCTGCCAAAAGAGCAACGGCCAAGACCAGAAACATAACAATAGCTGCCATTTTAATAATAGCCAATACATTTTCAACTCGATCAAAACCCTTGTTACCAAAAAAAACAATCACAAGTCCTAAAATCCCGAAGCCTGCCGCAAAAATCCACATCGGTACCTGAGGAAACCAGAAGCGTGAGAATATAGATAGCGCCGTTAGTTGGCTCCCATTGATAAGCAATTCTGAGAACCAATACACCCAGCCACTACCGAAGCCTGCCCAATTACCAAATGCTTTTTGGGCATAGGAACGGAAAGAGCCCTGTTCTGGATGATCTGCCGTCATGCGCGAAAGGGCGTCAAACACCACATACGTTCCCACCGCTGCCAAAAAGTATGCAATGAGTACGGCTGGGCCACCGATGGAAATCGCTAAGCCGGACCCGAGGAAATATCCTGTACCGATGGTACCTGCAACTCCTAACAAGCTTAGTTGCCACCATTTTAGTTTTTTTTCTTTTTGCATACGATCCGAAGACTTACCCATAAAAGAGAATCACCCTATTCCTGAATTTGAGACCGAGTTCTCTATTTTAAGATTGCCTATTTCACCATATTTCATGTGAAGCATGACTTGGCTTTATTTATGAATAAAGAAGCACCAGAACCCCGTTAAGGTTTACTGGTGCTTTGTAAATGTATAAAATTGTCCGAGGGGTTAAGTGAAACTCAAACGATCAAACTTTAGATAAAGAAAGGGCCTTATCGGCATTTTGAATATCCATTTGTATTTGCTGCTCCGGATCATAAGCGTTATAGTAACCGTTGTTCTTCATGTAATTAAAGATTTGTTCATGAAGATTAACCGCTTTGCTCAATTGGTCACAAAGAACATTGCGAACTTCCGAACTGGTTGACTCTGTCAGCGCAAGAGCATAGTTCTTAATTCCGCTTTTAGCTGAAATTAATAAATCAGAAGCAATCACCTGATCGTTCATGGGACTCGTTCCAGTCATATTCTCAATAAAAGAATTCACGTTAATCCTCCTTTAAAATTACACAAGTAGATTTCTAAGCTGTTGAATATCTTGTGTACCACCGTTGACATCCTGCTGCAAAATGTTTTTTAAGTTTGTGTCTGACACTAAAGGAATCATGGTTTGGGCTTTTGTGAGACAAGTTGTTTTAAATGTAAGCAGCTCATGTAATTCCAATTTTTCGTGAACTCCTAATTTTTGCATGGTCAAGACCTCCTTTCTGAAATTGTTATTCCCTGCTATCGCTGCTATTTATGCAAATCCTGCAGAGTTTCAGTTCTGGCAAAAGCTCTAACTGAGTTTTTCTCACACAAAAAAAAGCTCCTTCAAAGCCACAATAATCCATGGTCTTATAGGAACTTTTCCTTAAAATGTGCTGGACAGTGAAGACTCAAATTTCTAATCATGATTTTTAGGATAAAATTAGGTATGGATGCTTCCAGAAAATCCATCCACATCGTCCTCGGGTTGAGGATCAGAGCTGACGTTGTGCTCCTCCGTCGTATTAGTGTACGTTTGAGAGGAGCCATTTTTATAAGCTTCGCTCCAGTCTTCGTTGATCGTATGTGCTGGGATAATCCAGTCTTCCGGGCTATAACCTGGATTATGTACACCTATATTTCCTTGCAAACCGGGATATTCATCCGGTTTAGAGAAAAGAGTCCCTACCTCAATCATGCTTCCTTCATAGGCTTGGCAAATTTCCAATGCAGACAGTACATCTTGGTTCTCAATATGTACATTGAGACCTGTGTCACCGTTCGTGCTGGCAGAGTATCCAATTTCCTTTAATGTTTCACAGGCTTGAGCAGCTTGCTGCGGATCACGAAATTGAAAACGGAAAGAACCCGTATCCATGTGTTTCATCTCCTCTAAATTAGCTTATTTTGTTAATTTGTTCATTAGGTTAGGTATGTTCTTTTTTAATATAACCAACCAGAACAGTATTTTTACATTCAAATCCTTTATTTTTCAAAAATTTACTTTAATGCTTTGAAATTAAATAGTTAAAAAAGCAGCTACTGTGACAAATCGCATGTTTTCGCTATGTAAATCCCTTTATGCTAGTAACAAGGGTATGGTTGCCCGGTCATCCGAGCCGAGCGGTCAAAGGATGCCCAAATCCATACATAAAGGCGGAATGAAGATGATAGATTACCGAACATTGGTGACACAGCAATCCATGCATTTGTATAGCGTGTTTGCCAAGTCATTCAAAAGTGTAAACGAACATGCGGTTGCTGGCATCAAAACGGTGGGCTTCAACCCAACGGCCTTTGCCGTGATGGAAGTTTTATATCACAAGGGCGCGCAGCCAATCCAACAAATTGGAGCAAAGCTGCTTCTGCAAAGCGGAAATGTCACTTATGTTATTGACAAGCTGGAAAGTCGCGGTTATTTGCACCGTCACCCGTGCGACCAAGATCGTCGGATTATATATGCAGAATTGACGGACGAGGGACAACGTGTCATGGACGAAATTTATCCTGATTATACACGTCAGATTGAACGTGCCTTTAGCGGAATCAGTGAAACAGAAAGAGATCAACTCATCGGCTTGCTTAAAAAATTGGGTCGTAGCGCTGATAACCTGTCACCTTATCACAAATAGAATGTATAGTAATTTTAGCAAACAAACATTTGTGAAGAAATGAACAATCTTTAGCTGTGCTAAACGTAGATTAGATTTATACTAGAAAAGTCCACCCTTATATTCATGGGTGGACTTTTTATATACCTGAATAGAGCGAAATATGCCCAAGCTTACGAGCAGCATAAGTATCTGCTATCGACTAAAATGTTTGACCACTACATTGTTAAACATAGCCGGACCGCCATCGGAAAAAAGAGTAATTTTCTGATCCTCTAATCGTGGAAATATTAAGGAGGAATAAGCTACTTCTCCATCATCTACAAACACTTCAATGCTGGTTTTATCGACGAGAATGTTTAGGTGGACCTTTTTCTTATTAGCATCAAAAGGCGCCTTGCTCTCTACATATTTCCCACTCTGATCCGGATGTCCGGTATTGGCTCTATTTACGTAGGAGTATTGCCCATCCACCGAAACACCGACATCCACATGGCGCTTGCCATCTGCTGACTCTCGAAGCCTCAGTCCCGCATTTTTGATCGTTGACCAAGATACATCCGCCTCTAACTGATAGGTATCGCCTGCTACCGGAAGCGAGTAAACACCGTCTACTTTGATCTGTCCAAATGATTTCGTAGAAGTTTGGAATCGATCCAAAGTTTTTACTGGCTGTGAAACCAAGCGATACCCAGCATCTGCTGTATGCTTTAACCGAATTTGACGAACAATCGAATCCATTCCATTAAAGCCTTCCTTTAGGGTAGGCGTGTTATTGGCATAATCCCAATTATTCATCCAGGCCAGAGCATAACGGTGACTGTATTTATCTTTGTCTTTTCCTTCCTCGAACGTAACTGCACCATACCAGTCAAACCCATAATCCAGCCACTCAGGTTCACTGTGATCAGGGAGAAACGCTTCTCCATTAAAATCTCCCGTCCAGTAGGCATACGTGTTGGGTCCGCCTGTTGGTTTGCTATTGGCGCTCGCGCCCAAAACCCATTGATAGGTTCCATCATCTGCACGCATCTGGTAAAGGTCAGGACATTCCACAAGCCCGATATTTTCCGTTTGAAAGCCACTCGTAAACTGCCAATCCTTTAAATTTTTAGACTTATAAAAGCCAATCTTCGTTCCCTCTGCCATGACCATCATCCATTGATTACGCCCAGTATCTCGGATGATTTTGGGATCTCTGAAGTCCTTTGTACCGGGATTGGACATCACAGGCTTGTTGCGGTAAGAAGTAAACGTCTTGCCGTTATCCTTACTGTACCACAAAAATTGTTCCTGCTTTCCGCCATCTGCGGAGGGCTGTGTCACAATGGCTACCAGCGTCCCTTTTCCAAAACCTGCGGTATTCTTATCATCGATCACGACCGAACCGGACCAAGGATCTCCATTCCGGTTCGTATATTTGGGAATCGCCACCCCTTCATCTTTCCAATGAACCAGGTCGGTTGATGTGGCATGTCGCCATTCTGTACCGTTCTTTTTGGGATAGTCACGATTATATAAATAGTAATAATGATATTTTCCATCAAAATAAATGGGCCGTTGGGGGTCATTCTTCCACTTATCCGGAACGGTAAAATGATAGGCTGACCGATAGGTCGGTGTTGTATGCTTACTCTGTTTAGCTTGATTTTTTGGAGTTGCAGCAGATTTTGGGGGTTCGGCTGTATCTTGTTGGTACATACTCCAACCCATAGCTATAGCTATGAATATAGTTAAGCCTGTGATGATTACAACGGATCGTATCCAAATGCTCTTGGGAGTTTTTTTTTTCATTATGACGATCCTCCTTACCTCTCATTGCATCGTTATGTACCGTCCGATGGACGACAGATCGGGTTGCTACCAATCTGCCGCCTTCGGACATACTGCATTACATATACTTACTTATTTCTTTCCATACTCATTTGGAGATTCTTTTTTGTCATTCGTTGGATCAATCGTGATTTGCCCTTGCTCCAAAATACCGTTTTTCACAACAGAGGTTTTCGAGCCTTTAATATTCAGCAGGAAGCTTGGTGCGAAAGTAGATTTGTGATCCGGGAAAAGCCCGCGATTGGTCATATAACTCGAAACGACTACGTTATTGCCTTTGCCTTGCGGGATAGCAAAATGGGCATACGTCCAGGTAATATCATCACGATCCAGATCCTGATGAAGAACGAGACCGGTTCCATTCAAGGGTTTATAAGGCCCTGTCAAGGAAGTAGAAACATAACCCAGCATGTAAATATCATCGTCACCGATCGCATCTACAGTCACCTTGGAGCCTCTCGTACTCGTAAATAAATACCACAAACCGTTCATTTTGAACACATTTGCCCGTTCAATTTCATCTGTTACCAAATTGGAAGCAATCAAAGGAGGCATTACATTTTTCAACGTATAATCATCATTCAATTCAACGATGCCCAGTGCGCCGTTAGCCAGCTCAGCTCCCTTTTTCTTGGGACTTTGCAACAAATTTTGTTGCTCTTCCGTGAAGAATTTCTTATTGCCGCCATAATAAGCTGGGTTTTGAAGCGAATCTTCGCCTTGGTAGCCGGTTTCTGTTCCTGTGTTGGCTTCAAATATAATATATTTGTGGCCTTGATCCTCGACATAGTGAGGGTCTCTAAACGTATGGTTGTCCATATCTATTCCGACGCTTTGCTGTACATTTTGATAGGTTTTCCCATCTCCACCGTCATAGATCGATTTCAAATCCTCGACTCCATCTACTTTCAGTGTCTTGTCATCAGGCTGAGAGACATTAATTTGAGCCGTGCTCAAGGTTTGTTTGCCGTATAGTTGGTTACTTGGCTCAAAGGGCTGTCTGCTGGTATAAAATAAACGTACTTGTCCATCAGAGGTTAACGTAGCAGAACCGGACCATTCTTCTGACTGATTTTTTAGAATCGGATCGTTGGCAAGTAATTTATCATTGTCTTTAAATACTCTTCCGGCATTTTTCCAGCCGCTCAGCGAGGTATTACCCGCTTTTTGATAGAACAGATATATAAATGTATCCTCTGCTCTTTTAGGATCGCCTGCCAATCCAAAAACGATATTATACCCTTTGTAATTGGCTACTGTGCCATCGGCATTTTGTAACGGCCAAGAGTCCCAGACATCAAAATCAGTCAGCTTGCCTGAGCTGTCGCGACCAATAGCAGAAGGAATATTCTTAATTGTAGACGCATCGAAGGACGGAACCTCATATTTCTCTTTGCCTTGCTGTTTGAAAATATTCAGCATGTCATTACGCGTAATTTGTGTAAATGCATTGTCTGTTTTGAGATCAGATGCATCATTTTCCTCGGCAAAAGCCTGAACGCCGCCTCCTAACAGCAAGGTAGTTGCTACTGTTGCAGTGGCTGCTTTACTGAACCATTTGTTAAACTTCAAGTACTCCATCTCCCTTAATCTAATTATGCTTCTAGATTTGAAAACCAACTTTTTGGTTGGTAGGGCCATTTTATATGGTATGTCAAACGATTGATATAGACTGAAAAGCCCTATTATGTGAGATAAGAAAACAGGTTACTCTATGAATTTCATCCTCATATTTTCCTAGTAATTTTCTGAAAATCCCTTTTTTTTCATTCTTATTACATTCAGAAAAATTTGCTGCTTGATTTTTTTCCGTGTTTCATATTGCTAGCTTGGTTGCTTCATTCACATGCAAAATCAATCTAAAATAAATCATACAAAGCCCAATTTGTAAGCGGGTTCAAAAAAATAGTTCCTTAGTACCCTACAGCTCCATCCAGAAACAAATTTTTTGTTACAATTTTTTAAGACTTTTTTACTATTTTGTTACCTATACCATATGAATATATCGCAGTCTCAAGGGGATTTTTATTTCCTTTTTGTATGCTGGGAAATTTATTGGTCCTATGCGAGGTGTTTTTTTGTTGAATCATTAGGAGGAGAGACCTTTGAATAAAGAGATAGCCCGGACTTTTATTCAAAGGTCCGGGCTATCTCTTTTATAATGAAAGATTTATATTATTTTTTATGCGTGTTCTCTTTGTGGTGTCTTTACGCGCTGATCTGCCTCTTCTTCCGTACCCGGCGGACGGTTCCGCAGTCCGAGCACGACAAACCAGCTAATCACTGCAATAACGACCATGATAACGAACAGGGAATGCAGACTGTTTTCCAGTACAGAACGAAGCAATCCGGCAACCTTGTCACTTAGACTCTGTGAAGCATGAGGTGCAAGCAGACCGTTAATATCCTCCTGCGTAACCCCTTGCTGTGTAAGCTGTCCTTCTGCTGTCTGGGCAGCAATGCGATAATTCAGCCATGAACCGAAGGCAGCAACCCCGATCGTTTGCCCCAACGTGCGCAGGAATGTATTCAAAGCTGTAGACGCGCCACGCAACTGGAACCCGACCGAGGACTGGGCAATAATCGTAAACACAGTTATCGAGAAACCGAATCCCAGTCCATACAACAATGTAGACAGGAAGAGCAGCCAGATTGGAGCCGTTTGGCCCATCAAGGTCATGACGAAGGCTCCCAATACAATCAGGGTCAGTCCAATCAATGAGGTTCGACGCGAGCCCAGCGTCAGCAAAATGCGTCCTCCGATCATAGAGCCAAATAGCCAGCCTATGGACATTGGAGCCAATGCGAGACCAGATGAAGCGGCATCCCCACCGTATACACCTTGAATCCATAGTGGAAGATAGCTAGTCAATCCGATCAGCAGGGTGCTGACTAACAGGGCTGCGGCACAGGAAAAAGCGATATCCCGTATCCGAAATAACTTTAGTGGCACCATCGGTTCCTGAGCGCGTTTTTCGATAACCAAAAACAGAATCAGGAACAAAATGGCTACGGCAGCCAAGGCCAGCAATTCAGGAGAAGCCCAACCGATATACTGTCCGCCCAGTGCCAATACGAGCAAGAGAGCCGTCATCCCGATGGTAAAGGTAACCGCTCCGGGTACGTCGATACGTGCGGTACGCTTGCTTACCTGTTCATGCAAGTAACGGGCGATGAAGAACATAGCCAGCAATCCAAAGGGAACGTTAAAGCCGAAAATCCACTCCCAACCAAAATAGGTGACCACATAACCGCCCAAGAGTGGCCCGATCAGGGAAGAAATTCCCCATACTGAGCTGATCATGCCTTGGACTTTGCCACGTTCCTCCATTTTGTATATATCACCGATGATGGTAAAGGTAACAGGAATGACACCACCCGCACCAATCCCCTGAATGGCCCGGTAGATAATAAGCTGCTCCATAGTACCAGCTATCATACAAAGTAAAGAGCCAAGTACAAACAACGAACAGCCGATTAAAAAAATGGGTTTTCGGCCAAACAAATCGCTAAGCTTTCCGAAAATAGGTGTGGTCACAGCCATCGTCAGTAAATATGCCGTAAAAATCCAGCTGAGCAAATTCACGCTGCCCAGTTCACTAACAATCGTCGGTCCCGCTGGACCGATAACCGTTCCTTCAATTGCGGCCAAAAAAGTGGCCAATAGAACACCTGTCAGCACGAGTCCGCGCTTCATAGGTTTATCGTCTCCCAAGCAAATCACAAATCCTTTCCTTATAAAAACTGTGTTGTATCTGTGCAGTTTTCCCTCTCAGATGGATGATTACCCGCACTGTATAATCGTAAACAGGCGGCCTATATAGGCCGCCTGTTTTGTACGATGTATATATATTATTGTCTACATATCCTTAATTTTTGTCAACTGTAATCGTATGATCATTCCAGCTATTTTCCGTTTTATAGAGATACCCCTCTTCCATACGAAGAACATGGCTGGCAAAGCGTTCAGCTACCTGTATATCGTGGGTGATGATCAGGAATGCCGCGCCTTCGGTAGACTGCTCTGTGCACATACGGAGCAGAATATTCGCCCCTTCGTAATCCGTTCCTGCGGTAGGCTCATCCAGAATGTAGAGCTTTTTGGGCAAGATAAACTGTGCTGCAACGCTCAAGAGCCTTTTTTCGCCTCCACTTAGCAGATACGGGGAGGCATCCAGTCTGTGCTCCAGCCTGGCGGCAGCCAGCAAGTGATGCGCCCGTTCCACATATGCGGCGGGAACTGGCTCCCGGGTCCGTAAACCAAGCTTGGCGCGAACGCTGTACAAGCACTCTTCCCACACCGTTGCAGCTGCAAACTGATGCTCTGGCTGCTGGAACACATAGCCGATTTCGGTAGCCAGCTGGTGAATGGGCAGCTTCGCCATATCCTGCCCCTCCCACCACATGCACCCCTTCGGTGCGGGGAGTAGGCCCATGAGCAGCTTGCCGAGCGTGGTTTTACCTGAGCCGTTCTCGCCCAACAGCACGGCTCGTTCGCCAGGTGCAAGGGCAAGACTCACGCCCTTGAGCGCCGGGCGCTGGCTGCGGGGGTAGGTGAAGGGCAATCCCTTCACCTCCAGCAACGGCTGTCCAGCGCGGTCCGCCGCTGACCCGGGCTTCGCGCCCGGCTCACGCGGCACGTCTCCCCTCTCTGCGGAAGAGGGGAGCAGCCCCAAGGCGGCCAGCTGCGCACCATGTTCGCGCAGCAGCGTTTCGGGCGGACCCTGCAGCTGCACGGTCCCGCCCTTCAGGACGATGATGCGCTGCGCTGCCCGCGCGCCATCGTCTATGCGGCCGGACGCGGTAACTACCGTCCGGCCTTCGGCATGGAGCCGCCGACATAACAGGACGAAGTCGCAGACAGCCGGCGGGTCTAACTGCGCAGCTGCGTCGTCGAACACGACCAGCGGCGCTTCCAACGCCAGTACCGCAGCAATCGCGGTGCGTTGGCGCTGGCCTCCCGAGAGGCGCCGCACGAAGGAGTCGCGCTCGGGAGCTAGGCCGACGGCCTCCAGCGCAGCGGCAATGCGCTGCGCTATTTCTGCCGGAGGCACGCGCAGGTTCTCCGGCCCAAAAGCAATCTCGTCTTCGACGATTCCCTGCACCAGCTGGGCATCCGGGTCCTGAAGCACGACGCCGACAGTGGTGGCGACAGTAGCCAAATCAGCGGTATCGGGGTCCATCCCGTACACGGTCAACTCACCCGTTCGTTCGCCCTCGCCAGAACGGGATAACCCGCCATGAAGCAGCTGGCATAGCGTAGACTTTCCACTTCCGCTGGCTCCGACAATGGCTACATGCTCGCCCACCGCAATGTCCAGTGTCAGGCCATGTAACGCTGGCTCCACCTGATCATCATACCGATAGCCAAAATTCTTCAAGGATACGGCTATTTTACTGTTCGAATTATAATCGCTATGTTCATTCATAACTGAAATATCCTCGATCCCCATTGTTGAAGATATAACCACATGCATAGCCACCCACGGCTATGCACGTGAAGCGCGTCCTAGTTCAAACCGTTTTAACAGTCCCGTACGATTTAAGGCATCGCCCAGCACTTTCGTCAGCAGACCACACAGGACAATGCCGCTCAGGATACGAACGACCAGTGCAATCGTCAGCACCTTCCACCCCCAATGCATATAGCCAAACATATTGGCTGCCACAATAAACCACAGCGGAACCATAGCCCCACCCACTAGCATCAGCGAAACTGCGTTCCAGCGCCGATACCGCAACAAGGCAAATACCAACTCAGCCGCAATCATATAGCAGACAGCCGCCGCAATAATAGAAGCAATTCCATAGGCAGAGCCCATAAAAGACTGCACTACCGCACCAAAAGCATAAGCAATAACCGCCGTACCCGGCTTACGAATAATATAATAGGCCAACAAACCGTATATCATGTACAGACCGACAATAGTGGAAGTTGCGATAGGCCCTCCCAGACTGTTTAATGTTTTGTTAATGAGCGACAAATACACGGTCATGACGCCGTTCAACGTGGCCAGCATCGCCATGAGTACGATATCCAGCGTTGTAAACTTTGCAAACATACGAGATTCCTTCATATGTATTCTTGACTCCTCTCCCTATCTAATCTATAAGATTGCAGCTCTGATCCTTATACAAGCTGCTACTGTATAAATGTATTCATCTGCAGTCTTATTGTCAACCTAATTATATTTCATAGGTTGACAATAAGACTAAAAATAAGAGGCTTCACTTTATAAGCTCCACCCTAAAACAGCCGTAGCTACTACAGCAGTCACAGCACATAAGTTGCCTAAACGCCCATTCTTCAGTGTACGAAGATAAGTCCGTTCCGCATAAGCACCGAAACCTTTGCCCTCCATAGCCAGCGCCGTCTGCTGAACCCGTCTTACAGCATTCACCAACACGGCAGCCGCATACCCGCTCCACCATGATAACCGATGGCTCCACCCTCGTGGTGGTTCCTGTCCACGAACACGCCGTGCTGCCATAATGGTTCGCCCTTCTTCTTCCAATAAGGGGAGAAACGTCAGTGCCACTGAAATACCGAACGCAAACCGATAAGGAACACGCAAGCGCAGATTCAATGCCTGCACAAAATCTCGGGGATCGGTCGTCGAGAGATAGATATAAGACGCCAAAAACAACACAAAAATCCGCAACGTTAACGCCCCTGCGATGTCCAGTCCCTCTGCTGTAATGACAATGGGTCCCCATGAAGCCACGGGATGTCCTTCTCGAATCGCTAGGATAGACAATATAAAATATGGGATGCCTAACCCAATCAGGAATGACATAGCCCGAAGCTGGCGTGCTAAGGTCAAACGTGCGCCCAAGCCAGCCACAGCAATCAGTACAGCCAAGAGAACTGCTTCCCGCAGCGTCGAATCCCAAACCATCGACAGGAGGCTAAAGCATCCCACCCATATTAGCTTACTTAACGGCCCTAGTCTGTGCAGTGGTGATGAACCGCCGTTATACTGAAACAGCATTTCGTTGTGCCTCCAGTCTGAGCCATTCTTCATGCAGTAAAGAATACATCAGCATATCCTTAAAGCCTGTAGATGTATGCTGTACCTGCCGCAACAGTCCTTCCTGTGTCCAGCCCATCGAGGACAGCAGAGCTTGCGAGCCTGTATTGCGCGGGTCCACCAGCGCTTCGATCCGATTCAACCGAATCGTGTTATACCCGAATGACAGCACCAAGCGTAGCGCCTCGGTCATGTAACCCTGTCGCCAATAAGGCTTGGCTATCTCATAACCAATCTCAGCTTTATAAGCTCCCTCTGTCTGCCAATAATTAAAACCACAGCTTCCAATCAACTTCCCGTTCTCCTTCAGCTCTATTCCCCAGCGCAGCGCATCCTCCGTCTTCGCCAGCTCATTCAACAGCTCAATCATATCCTCTGCGTCCTCACGCCCTGACATACCAGAAAGGTTCATATAACGGTGAACCTCCGGGTCAGACCAGCAAGCGAACATCGTAGCCGCATCCCCGCTTTCCATCCTTCGCAGCCGAAGACGCGAACTTTCCTGCGGTGGTATATGCCCCTTACATGCATATGCACACATGTTCAATCATCCTTCCAGCATTTAAAATGACAATAAATATACGCTACATTTAAGCACACACCTTCAACAAACACAACCTTATTTAAAGCTGAGAAGCTTATATATATAGAAGATGCCCTTCTGTTCCTAGGATTAGGAATTAGAAGGGCATCTTCTATTTTATAAGAGATTAAACCGTTTGAGAGCTTGTCTTCCGAATCAAAAGTATTGAGCATCTAAGCCTTTTAAGAAGAGACACGGGTAGTGGTGCGTGTCGCTTTCTTCACAACATCCTTGTACAGTACGTCCAGCATCGACTGAATTTCCTGTAATTCATCGATCCCTGCACCGGTAATGCTGTACATATCATCATGCGGTGTCAGAAAGTTTTCCTGCGTCAGGTTTTCAAGCTCCTGCTTGACCTCACGTTCTCCTACACGGTAACCGCGCTCTTCCAACACAGGTTGAATATCTCTTATCGTGAGATCGTTCTGATGTGCATAAGAAAGCATCTGTATACGGATAAACAAGTTCTGAACATCTGCATGCATAATTGTAACTCCTCCCTGGCCTAGGCCAACCATGTTACACTGTTTTTACCCATAGTGGATAAGCTGGAAACAGATGAGGGCAACCCTTGCTGAATTACTTTCGATATTGTTTGCCCCGCTAAAACGTATAGTTTTCCACTTGACTGAATATACACAATCGTTATATCTTAAATTAATTAACCAATGGTAAAAGCGAATTGCATAATTACCTATTTTCGGCTATTTATACAGCACTTCATGTGAAATTTTAATGTTAGGAGCGTGAACTCTACATGTTTCAAACTATACCTTACGAAGGCACACGTCATGAACAATTCGAATCCGTTCTCGGGCAACTCCGGGCACTGATTCATGATGAATCCAATACCATTGCTAATCTGGCAAATGCTTCAGCATTACTCGGTCACTTCCTTCCAAATATTAACTGGAGCGGTTTCTATCTTTATGATGGCACTGAGCTTGTACTTGGTCCTTTCCAGGGCTTACCTGCATGTATACGGATTCCGTTGGGACGTGGCGTATGCGGTACCGCAGCAGCAGAACAACGAACGCTTGTTATAGATGATGTACATGCGTTTCCAGGACATATTGCCTGTGACGCTGCTTCCAATAGTGAAATCGTTATTCCCCTTGTCAAGAATGGGGAGCTGATAGGAGTGCTGGACATTGACAGCCCACTTAAAGGTCGTTTTGATCACGAAGATCGTGTATTCCTAGAGGAATTTACGGCTATTCTGTTAGCCAGCCTATAACCAAAAATAGCGCATATATATCGTCTTCCTTCGCCACAATATAGGAGGGTCTGAAACCCAAAACTATCCGGCGAAGGAGATTGATGATCAATGTTCAACAACATGGCTCCACAACAACAACTTCATCAATGTGAACAAATTATTCAGCAATTGGCACAACAAACACAGCAAGGAACCGCCATGTATCAGCAGTTGCTGCAACAAGAGCAACAAAATGCATCCAGCCTTGAAAACCTGATGCAACGTGAACGTAATGCAGCTCAAATGATCCAAACCGCAATCCAGGACCACCAAAAAGCTATGCAACAATACCAACAAGTTATTCAACTGTGTAGTCAGCTGGAAAACACTATCCGCTCGAGTAGCCAAATGACTCAGCCTGGATTTGGCGATAACTATGCTTCCCGTAGTATGCAACCATCCACCTTTAGTGCAGGAAGCCACATGAATCACAGCTTTCCGCAGCATATGGGGACGACCGGACAGCATTTTGCAGGCAGTGGTAACATGCAGCAGTTCGGAAACAGCAGTCAGCAAGGCATGAGAACAGTACCAAGCAGCATGTAAGCTGTTTTACACAAAAAAAAGGGTGAACAGCAGGCCGTCAGATCGGCTTGTTGTTCACCTCTTTTTCATATCATTTAAGCCCTTTCTCAGCTGTTGCTAGTTTAATTCCCGTTCGGCCAGCACCTTCATTCCGTCTCGCAAATACTCAGCCAACCCGGGGCGATAGCCTTCATACATTTTATTGAAATCCTCATGCTCGACATACAAGTCACCCAGCCCGCTATAAATTTCTGCGGTAGGAGTATAAAATCGGCTTACCCATTGAAGATGACGGCGGATCAGCGCCTGTACTTCTTCACTGTTATGCTTCAATCCTTTATTCATGGCTTCAGCCAGCCGTCGATGAATCTGGTCAGCCTCTGCCTGCGAATCCAAATAATCCTCTTTGCTCCAGTTCTCCGTCGCCGTCTTGCTCTCCTGAATTGTTTTCTGAGCCTCTTGACCATAACGGTCTGTCAAATCATGTTCATACATTTCCTGCTTTTCCGGGTTAAACCCTTGGTACATTTGCTCTGGTTTCATTGCTTGTTCCCCTTTCAAATGAGCCACCGTTTCGTCGATGGTTTGTAGGAGAGTATGCAAGCGGAAGACTTTGGCCTCGACCTTGGCTCGATGCTCTTGCAAAACCTCGGCCTTTTGTTCCTTGGTTTGCTCCAGCACATTTCCAATTTCAGATAAAGGCAAATCCAGTTCCCTATATACCATGATTTGCTGAAGCCTCAACAGTTGTTCCTGTTCGTAATAGCGATATCCATTATTTCCAATATGATGCGGTTTCAGCAATCCTATTTCATCATAATAATGCAAGGTTCGTACGCTGATTCCCGACAGATTAGATACTTCCTTCACCGTATAAGCCATTCCGCTTCACCTCCCTTGCTTGACAGTCTACAGTCTCACGTGGCGTGAGAGTCAACGCCCCCACTTGCCCACCTTGGTACTACACTTTTACCCTATAAGCGCATTGTGAACCGCTCATTTACCAACCATTTTTCATACTTGCGACCTACAATCGGCATCTTTAGATAACTATGCAAAAAAAGCCCACCAACGCGTATTTTCAAATATGCCGGGGGCTCCATATATTCGATTTGACTTAACCACTATTTACAGATCAAACGATACCTAAGAGAGGCTTTTTCCCATAACCACACGATCATAAAAAGCTATCTTTTGAATAATTTTCTCCAAATTGTGCTGCGTTTGTGCCACATGTTCTTCCACCTTCTTTTTGTGGGCTACAAGGAAATCTCTTCTCTCTTGGATTGTGGCTTCTCCTTTTACATTTAGCTCAAGGTATGCCTTAATTTCTTCAATGGTCATCCCTGTATCTTTCATGGCCATAAGGAACCTGATCCAATCGATTTGTTTTTCGGTATATACCCTTCTTCCCCCTTCATCCCGACCGACATCAGGTAATATACCTTCTTTTTCATAATAACGAAGGGTAGATGCGGGTAATCCGCTCTTGATTTGAACTTCTTTAATGGAGTACATGGTTATTCCCCTCCTCATTCTTAAATTTTCTCTTCAAGTCAGCTTTAACGATAAGTATAAGTTTTCATAGTAAAGAGTGCAAAATTAAGATTCCTACTACCTTACAGCAGCGAGGCAACCTTCTTATTGCCCGTCAGTCCGGACAGAAAATAGAACGTGGGCATTTGTGCCTCATAACCAAAATCGTCAACATGGCTGATAATATCGTCCACAATCTGGTCGGTCTGAAGACCTTCACGTGCTAATCGAGTTCATACCCGCACCGCCTTATATTGCATCCAATTCTACACACCAAACGCCACCTCATACAGCATGGGAATCGATTGCCTCCACAGCTTGCTCCTTATCCCGTATTACTAAAAATTTTATTGCCAACTAGAATATTATTTATGAATATATATCGGTAATTCTTTATAATTACCCTCACACACCCCTCAATAAATAAACACATATTGGTAATTACTTGTATACTTTTCAACAGTTTACTAAATATATGCGATTGCTTCTCTAAGCCTATTCTTTTTTATCATAACTATTTAGTATTATAAGGATATAAAAAAGGAGGTTATCATTTGAAAAGTACAGGTATGACACGTCCCCTAGATGCGTTAGGCCGTATCGTTATTCCCAAAGAAATGCGAATTTCCATGGATTATAATGTGGGTGATCCTGTTGAGATTTTTGCAGATGAGGAAACCGGTATTCTCGCCTTTCGAAAATATACTGGGGTGACGTGTAAAATGTGTGGTTCAACAGAACAATTAACTTATTTTAGAGACAGCTTTATTTGCGTGGAATGTATTGAGAGTTTAAAGAAGGGGGTAAATTTCAGCCCAGTCCTAAGACCAGCCAAATCAGCTTTATCCAACTCACAACGATCTAATAAAGAGTCCAAACGTCTGCGGCGATCGACACAACAGATGATCGAAAGTCTAAAAGAATTAATGCAAAAACACCCCAATGCAGCACAGCACGAATATGCCAAAATACTTGAGGTTTCCCAAGCCCGTATATCCCAGCTCAAAAAAATGCTATAACCACAGCTTGATACCCTACATAGATATACACCAGTGATTTCATCATGTACAGCACTTTTGAACCGTGATACGCAGCAGCATAGCTAACCGACAAAATGCAAAAACGTCCATGCGAAAATTCCAAACCAGGTATAAAGACCCACTGAATGACTTACAAGCGAGAACGCCTATAGCAAAAGGCAGTGTTCCTGAATTAAAAAATGGCCTTCTTTAATTAGAGAAGGTCATTTCATTTATTTATTCATTTTTCTGTAGTAAAACATCCTATACTTTTTCTTTTCGTCAGTTTTTCGTCATTTCATTACATCTTCTCCTCATAAAAAAATAGTATTCGTTTTATAGATAGAGAAAGGATGTGTGAACCTAATATGAACAAACCTGCTCAAATTTTTTCTATTCTTATACTTTCCGTAAGTGTAAGTGTGTTTGCTGGTTGTGGAAAGCAGGAAACAACAGATACATCTACCAATGAAACAGTACCAACAACCTCAGAAACGGTAGTCAAAGAAGGAACAGATCAACCAGCCGCCCTGGAAAGTTTCCATTCCTTCTCATTGCGGAACTTTTCAGAGCCTCGCGAACGTGATGTAATCGACTTGGGCAGGCTCTGCCGATTCGATCCGAAGTGCCCGGTTGATCTGTCCCCGGTGATATTGTCCATGTAAGAGGACCTGCAACAGGCTGTCCCGGACGGACGTTCGGAACGGAACCCCGCTCTGGTTCGCATAGTCGATCATCTCATCCAACTCGGATTCCTCGAGCCCTTCGATATAGACACGATATTGTTCGGCGTTTTCTTCGAACATCGTCCGGATCGCCGACAGGTCTTCAGCTTCCTCCCACAACGAATATTGCGCGCTGCCCTTGCCCTGCAATCGGGACAGCCAGACTCGTTCCGCGACCGCGACGTGCCGAACCAGCTTCAGAAGGTCCTTGTTCTTCGTCTCACTCTCCTCGAGCGCGTCCAAGATGCGTCCGTCCGCCCAGTACAGGTGGTCCATCATGCACTTGATCGTCTTCATTTCGGTTTCCCCCTCTTCATCTCATCGATTACTTGAACCTACTGTTAACCGTTAGTTTAATCATTTGAATGAACTAAAACAACCTTTTTTGGGGTGAATTCCTTGTTGCTGTAAACTTCCAAGGAGAAACGTGCAATTTCAAAGGGTTTAGTGGCTTGTCGCTCCCTTTTGGGAAGAACTCATGGGAGATTAAGCCTACTCTGGTTGCTGCACCATCCTCATTTTACGTTTAGCCTTGAAAGATCTTTGATACTTTAATTTCATAACCCTTCTCAGGCACTGCCTTTTTTAAAAAATCATTTGGCTAGGTCTATTTTGTTATTGTCTTTTTGGGGCTACGACCATCCTTCATTATATTCCATTTTTAAATATTAATTAAAGAACATACGCGGGTAGCAGTAGTGATTTAAAAGAGCCTTATCTTAATCTAGCACTAAGAAAACACTTTATTTTCATCTGACAATCACGTAGAAGGTGCCAAAAAAGCCTATCTAATGAACAGACATACGCAAAACGTATTATCTATGTCCATCAGATAGGCTTTTATATAACTACTACCGTTTAATAACGATCAGCTTTGTTTCCAGCATTTCTTCCATGGCATACTTTACGCCTTCGCGTCCGGTGCCACTTTGCTTCACACCACCATACGGCATATGGTCGACACGGAAGCTTGGAATGTCATTGATCACCACGCCGCCAACCTCAAGCTTGTCTGCTGCATCCAGCGCAGTCGTGATATTACGTGTGTAAATTCCCGCCTGCAGGCCATAGATCGAATCATTCACATGGTTTACGGCTTCATCTATAGAGCTAACAGAATGAATCAGCACAAGCGGGGCAAACACTTCACGACAGGATACCTTGGAAGTCGGGTCCACATTAAGCAAAACCGTCGGCTCCAAAATACCTCCCTTGGCTTGACCACCCAGAGCGATCCTCGCACCTGCTTGAACGGCTTCTTCCAGCCACTCACGGACACGTTCGACATCCTTGGCTGAAATAAGCGCGGATACATCCGTGTCCGGCTCTAGCGGATCTCCCATTTTTAAACGTTGAGTTGCTTCTATAAATCGGGATACAAAGGTATCATACAGTTCATCGACAACGTAAATACGTTGAACTGATATGCACACCTGCCCTTGATTGGCAAAGGCTCCACTCACACAACGGTCGATGACCGCTTCCACATCCGTATCACGGTCGATAATAACGGCCGCGTTGGAACCCAGCTCCAGCGTGACCCGCTTCAAGCCAGCCTTGGAGCGAATTTCTGTACCGACCGCCGGGCTACCGGTAAAAGTGATATAGCTGACGCGCGGATCAGTGACAAGTACGTCGCCATTGGTTTTACCATCGCCGCTGATCACGTTAAGAGCGCCCGCAGGCAATCCAGCCTGCTCCAGCAGCTCCGCGATTAGGTAAGCCGACAACGGCGTCTGCTCCGCAGGCTTTAATACGACTGTATTGCCTGCTGCCAGCGCGGGACCCACTTTATGAGCGACCAGATTCATCGGGAAGTTAAATGGTGTAATAGCTCCTACTACTCCGACAGGTTCTTTGAGCGTGTAGGCCATACGGCCCTCGCCGCCCGGTGCGGCATCCAGCGGAATGGTTTCCCCGTGAATCCGTTTGGCTTCTTCAGCTGCGAACTTGTAGGTTTGCACCGTCCGATCAACCTCCGCCAGCGCAGCTTTCCATGGTTTTGACGCTTCGCGTGCAATGAGGCGCGCTGCATCCTCACGCCGCTCTTCCAGCAGGTCAGCCAGTTTCTCCAAAATGGCTGACCGCTGGTGCGCTGGCATGGCTCGCATCTCCGAGCGTGCATCAGAGGCCGCCTGAATAGCAGCCTTGACATCTTCTGGCGTGGCCTCTGCCACCTCAGCAATGATTTCCCCGGAATACGGTGATTTCAACGTCGTGTACGTTGAAGCTACCTTCCATTCTCCTCCAATAAATAAATGCTGCTGCATGCTTTTTCCTCCTTTTCTCTATATTAACGTCTCTTTTACCATCTATTTTACCGTCAGCACCGGACAAGGTGCATGCTGAATCACATGATGGCTCACGCTGCCCAGTATCATTTCAGAAACAAGTCCTTTTCCCCGTGTTCCCATAATGATCAGATCCACCTTTTCCTGATCTGCAATTTCACAAATGATACTCGCTGGATTACCATGACCCGCTAGCATACGGCAAGGGATGTCCGCGTTCTTTAAATAGTCGGATGCAGGTTCTAAGATATGACGCCCCTCCTCTTCGATCCGTTCATCCACATCCACCCCAATCGGGGGCTCATTCATGGATAGAGCTGGGTTTACATGCAATACAGTCAGATGCGGATTCCCCTGAAGCTGTTTAGACAACGTTTTGGCTGTCTCCAACGCCTTCATCGCGTGTTCCGAACCATCAATCGCGACCAGAATATGTTTGTATTCGTTCATACTCTTTTCCTCCTCAGAAGTTCGATATTAGTGTGCATCCACCTGAATATCCTGCATATGTCGACGACGTACGATCAGCACAGCTACACCAATCAGTACCATCAATGCTCCAAAATAAAACGGGGTTTCTGCTGAGTACCACTCTGACAGCTTCCCTGCAAGCCACGGCGAAATGGCCCCACCCAAAAAACGCATGAAGCTGTAGGCCGCAGATGCTGTCGAGCGCTCCACTGGAGCAGCCTGCATAACAGCAGTTGTAATCAATGTATTGTTAATCCCCAGAAAAATACCAGCTACAATGACGGCGACAATGACAGTCGTTGGCGAGCCAGCTACCGTCCCAATCGCCATAACACCTAAATCAATGGCAAATAGCGTCAGCATGATACTAATGGAAGATACCACGCTCAAGCGTGCTTGAATCTTTGGTGCTACAAACACCGAGGTAAAGGCTAGCATAATTCCCCAGCCAAAAAATACATAACCCAAACCATGCTCGTCCAGATGCATTACATATGGAGAATACGCCATCAACGTAAAAAATCCAAAGTTATATAACAACGCTACAATACCGAGCGTGAGTAAAGCTGGATAACTAAGCGCTTTGAACGGATCGGCAATGGAACCGCGTTTTTTGGGCTTTGGAATCGAAGGCAGCATAAACGTAATGAACAAAAATCCCACGACCATTAGTCCGGCTACACCGAAAAACGGACCACGCCAGGAAATGGAGCCTAACTCACCGCCCAGCAGCGGACCCACTGAAATCCCGAGGCCCAAGGCCGCTTCATACAAAATAATTGCTTTAGCTGTTCCAGAAGTAGACAGACCTACAATCGCAGATAACGCTGTTGCGATAAACAAAGCGTTCCCCAAGCCCCAGCCTGCCCGGTAGCCCACAATTCCGCCAACTGTATTGGCCGTGCCGCCAAGTCCAGCAAACACAATAATAAACAAAATCCCGGTTAGTAACGTCCATTTGACACCCAATCGACTAGATACGACGCCCGTAATCAGCATCGCAACGCCTGTTACCAGGTTATAGCTGGTGAACAGCAATGACACTTGGCTTTTCGTAGCATGAAGCTGATCGGCAATGGCCGGAAGAATCGGATCGACCAATCCCAGGCCCATAAATGAAATAACACAAGCAAAGGCGACCGCCCATACCGCTTTAGGTTGAGACAGCAAGCCTGAGCGTTCTTTTAGCTCTTCAGGTAATGCATGTTGTGAACTCATATTATGATGTTACCTCCACATCTGAATGTAAATGTTCTTGTTATGATGGGTTGTGATCAAGTTCCTCATCCAAAAGGGTTTTGCGTTCACGAACCCTGACCCGCAACTCCTCCAACTCAGTCTGGAGCAAACGGATGCTGTTGATTTTTCCCTCCATTAATTCCAACTGTTCGTTCAGTGTACCTTCCATATCCTCCAACATGGCCCGTCGCTCGTTCGGTTGCAAATGCTCCGTTCGCTCGCGATATTCCTCCCGCTGACCCTTGAGCATTTCCGCTGCGGACATGTAACGCTGAAGCTCTTGCAAGGAGAATCCAAGTACTTCCTTGGCACTCACTATTTTTTTTAGTAAATCCACATCCTCCTGCGTATACAGGCGCATATTTCCTTCACTGCGTTGCGGGGAGGGCAATAATCCGATCTCCTCATAATAACGAATAGTTCGCTTCGTCAGACCACTTTGCTTGGCGACCTCATCAATTTTATACGTAACCATGACACCCACCTTATGAAAAAGATTATATATAAATACTACGCCTATATAACGTTAACGTCAACGTAAACTTTGATATAAAAAGAAACCGCCTCTATTGGAGACGGTTCCTGTTTTGACTAGCACGGTCATAGACCCGAAGCATCGGCGCTCAAGCCCATGAATATAGCTTTAGATGAAAATGGTACGTGTGATGATAACCAGCAAAATGAAGAGTACCAGAATAACACCAGTGGAAGTAAACATGTTGTAGCCGCCACCACCGCAACCTCTTTCTACTTCACCCATCTTAAGTTCCTCCTCCCTCTGTCGATTACAACAAATCGCCCGAAATCAGATTCATGAGCTACGAATTAGATGACGAATGCTTTGGAAATAATAACGAGCAGAATGAAAAGTACCAGAATCGCTCCTGTAGATGTAAAAGCTCCATAACCAGCGCCTACTCCAGACATGGTGATTCCTCCCTTCATGGTTTACAAGAGCATCTTATGCTTATGCCATCATTCATGATAGGGACAAATGCCGCGCCTGCCGCCCAAATCTAGGTTTGGTATTGTATAGTCCTGTTATTCTTCGGACCCGAGCATGCCGTGATACAGGAGGTTTCGTGCCTGCTTGGCAAGCACAGACGGACTTTCACGTCCAGGTAGCAATTTCGTTAACGTCAGCCGTTCAATCAAGCCGATCACGCATTCTGCTATCAGTTCAGGGTCCAGTTCCTCACGGCACGAGCCCCATCGTTGCGCAGCCAGCAGATGCTTTTTGATATGCTCGGCCATTTCCGCCTTAATGCGCACCGAGTCTGCCGCCTGGTAAAATCCGACACGGGTGATCGCCGGATTGTTAGACAACACGCGAAAAATAGCCTCCAGAAACACTTGTCCCCGTTGCAAAATTTCAGCTTCGCTTTGATCCGGACCTATCTTCATGCTTTGAACCGTTTCATTCACCAAAGTACGAAAGCTCTCCACAAGCTCATCATACATCTGTTCCTTGCTTTCAAAATGAATATAAAAATCCGGCTGCGTCAATCCTGCGCGTGCCGCGATCGAACTTACCTTTGTCTGATAAAACCCCGTCTGAGCGAACTCTTCAGCCCCTGCTTCCAGTAACAACCGTCGACTCTCCCGACTTCTGACTCCTGCTCCCATCACGGTCTTGCCCCCTTACGCCACAAATCTATCGTATTATAAAGTTCCTTTGCAGTAAGAACAACGGGCTTGAGGATGATATATACCTGTCCTTCAAAAGTCCTAATACAGAAGGACTGAAAGTTTTGGAAAATCAAGGGCATCTCCCTACAAGGTATAATTAACCAATCTGACGGTGAGCGAGCAGGATTTATTACGCTCAGTGATGAGGACAATATTTGCGCATCATCTCAATCGTCGTCAGATCATCATCCAGCCCCCGTTGTTGCAAGCCGTCGATAATTTGCTGACGTTCCTGATCTTTGACATTTTGACCGAATTTAAACTTGGCGGTCCAATCCTCCGGTACAATTTTGATCAGAGCGACCCCTTTCAAACGTGAGGCATACCGAGAATCGCTAGCATCAATCGTGTCATACCCGCCTTCCGGTTGCAGCTTACTCATAAAAATGGAAAAGGCCGATGCTTTTTCTTCCAAATCCACTACATGCTCCGCATGACCACGAACGGTAATGCTTTTAAAAAATGAAGTCGCCGGACATGCCATATGTTCATCCGTAAAATAAGATGGAATGAGCGCATATTCTTTGGCGGCTGAAAAAGTAACCCGATTATCCTCTTTCATCTGTTCCATCTTTTCTCCAGCACGGCTGCCATGAATATAAAAAACGCCATTTCCATAAGCGAAATTCAAGGGAACCACACGCGGAAAACCATCCTCGCTGTTCATGCCTAAAAATCCGAAACTGACCTCGCTTAGAAACTGCTCTATTTCCTCTAGTTCTGCCACCGCAAATTCTTTCCTTCTCATAGAGAACTCTCCCTCCATCTATTGACCAATGATACATTTCAGATTATGTTGAAAATGGATTCATAAAAAGACCCAATATGAACGAAAGTGAGTGGCCCAATCGAAGGAGAAGAGTATGGATATTACGATTGCATATCAGCGCGCGCTTCAAAAATATCATCTAAAATACTTGGCATTGTATCATGCTCTTCGTGAGGGAATCCTCAATGGTTCCCTTGCGAGTGGTACGCGTCTGCCTTCCACTCGTGATCTGGCTGTGATGTATGGAATTTCGCGAGGGAGTGTTAAAGAAGCATACGATATGCTGCTGGCAGAAGGATATGTAGACTCGGCAGTAGGCAGAGGAACCTTTGTTATGCAACAGACAGCGGTGCTACCAAACCCATCTCAAATCGGCCTGCAGAATCAGAATCCACCCGTTTCCAAGCAAAAATCCCCTACGCTGTCAGCATGGGGACAACGAATCATGCAGATCGAAAGAGAACGAAACTTACAGTCGTCTCCTGTTTCTGCTACAGATAGAGACCGTGCACAACAGCCTTTGATTTCTTTTCAGGCAGGAGAAGTTGTATTGGAGGGCAATTCACAGATCGCATGGAAAAGCGCACTGACTGCCGCTGGAAAAGATCTGCAAAAGCCCTCGGCTGACGAAACTACTGCGCCAGTGAGCGGTGATGAATGGCTACGTGAAGCGATTTGCCATCATGTTGGCAGAACACGCGGAATTACGGCCAGCCCGGATCAAGTCGTATTATGCAGTGGTTCCATGGAAGTAATCACGTTATTAAGTCAGTTGCTTATTCATGAACAAGATCGAATTGTATTGGAGAATCCTTGTTATTCCGGCATCTACCGTGCAGTTACTGCCTCAGGCGGACAGATACTCGCTGCCGAAATGGATCAACACGGAATTGTCCCACAGGATTGGGATTCCAAATTGCTGTTTGTTACACCTGGACGACAGTTTCCAACCGGGGCAGTTTTGCCATTAACACGACGTCAACATATTTTGCAATGGGCAGCATCCAAGGGAGCGTGGATCATTGAGGACGATTATGACAGTGAATTCCGCTGGGCAGGACGACCCATTGAACCGTTAAAAGCACTGGATTGCGCAGAATGTGTCATCTATGTCGGTTCCTTTTCCAAAAGCATGTTCAGCAGCCTTCGGCTCGGGTTTGCAATCCTGCCCGTTGAATTAGCCCAAGCGCTGACAGCTGCCAAACGACTATACGATCCCCTGCCGCCTGCCCGCTTGGAACAGCGCGCACTGGCACGTTTTATGATGCGCGGCGACTACGTTCGCCATGTGCGTCGGATGACTCGCATATACAGGTCTCACTACGACGCGTTCCAGCGGGAAATACAGCAGTTGAATGAACTGTTTCACTGGCATCAGAACAATTGCGGACTACATGCCTATGCCATCTGGAAGCATGATTCTGCCCAGTATCATCATTTGATGCAGACAGCACGATTTTACGGAGTCACATGGCGTGATGCCGCTGATTACCAACTGACACCGGGACCTCCATCAGCTTGCTTTATCTTTGCTCACTTAACGGAGCAGCAAATTATCGAAGGTGTTAAGCGCCTGCGCCAGGCATGGGACAGTATCAAACATGAGTATCACGGAGCAAAGCTGAGGCTTTAAAAAGGTACTCCATTCGCGCTTTGTATATAGCAAATTAGACTAACGATAAAGAAGAATTGCCCTTCCCACTCTCTTACTTTTTCATATGATGCTAGTAACTTAAAAGAATTGGAGTGAGAGAAATGGCAATTAGTCCGCTTTGTAGACAGTTTGCAGCTATATTAAAAGCAACACCTCAAATCATCAACGGAGTTTGTACTGCATCTACAGTCAGAAATAACATCAAGCCGATCATTTTAGGGAAAAGGGCCAGATCCTTTCTTGCCATACCCCAAGCTTTTTCTTTCGAAAGTATTGGCCGTAACGGAAAAGGATTATGTCTTGGTGAAACCGTGATTTTGACCGCAGAAATTAATCCGTTTATTTCTCGACTTCGTAAACACGATATCAAAGTGACGGCACTGCACAATCACTGGCTATTTGATAACCCCAATCTCTGGTACATCCACTTCGAAAAAGTAGAAAAACCGCTTGTTTTCGCCACAGAAGTGCGTGACGCGCTTAATGTCTTGACAACGAAGCCTGTACGGCCGGTTATTAAGAAAAAGTAAGCTATCAATAAATGCAAAGATCCGCTTTGGCGGGTCTTTTTTTGTTATGGGCGGAACATAGGACAAAACAGATTAATATTCTACATTAGCCCATTTATCTAAAAGGAGAGCTTTATGAAAAACAAATTAATCTTTGATTATATTGTCGTAGGAACAGGTCCTGCGGGTGCTGTAATAGCGAAAACCCTTACGGATGATAAGCAAACATCGGTTCTTGTGCTGGAAGCAGGGGAAAATAACGATAAAGATAAACCCATTAGGGACTCTACCTTTGCCCCGGAGCTGGAGGAACAATTTTTCCCTGAATACTTTTGGCAAGGGGAAGGCATTCCACAAAATGGAGTAGACGATCGGTCATTCGAATGGACCACAGGACGGCTGCTAGGCGGTGGCTCTTCAATTAACGGCGAGCAGTATGTACGGCCTACTTCGGCTGTATTTAGAGAATGGGAAAAACTTTTAGGCCCATTATGGTCACCTAGAAGAGCCATTCGCCGATTCAAAAAACTAGAAAAATATAATGGAGAAACGAATAATCCAAGGGTTCACGGATATAGCGGACGGATTGATATCAGGCAAGCTCCTGTAAATCCCACGTCTATGGCGCAAAAACTAACCTTGGCCATTGAACGTGCTACAGGTTTTCCGGAAATCCTCGATTATAACGATCCTAAAACTCCCCTTGGTCCCTTTACCCGATGGCAGTTGTTCCAAAAACCAAATGGACACAGGGAAAGCTCTTCAACCGCTTTTCTCTCGCCAGGCATCATGACTTCTTCCGGACAGGGCGTAAACGGCCGGAAGTTGAGGGTTTTCTTTAAATCAACAACTTTGCGCGTTCTTTTTACTAACAAGCGCGCTGTAGGAGTGGAATTCCTCCGTGAAGGAATATGTACACGAGCTTATGCGCGGAAGAAGGTTATCGTCTCAGCAGGCATTAACAGCGCCCAGTTATTAATGCTATCCGGAATCGGACCTGAAAAATCGCTTAAAGACAAAGGGATTCATGTAGTATTTAATAATCCCAATGTAGGCAAACGCCTGCGTAACCATACTCTGAACTTTGCCTCCTTCTCAACCAATCCCAAGGATCGCGCACTGCCTTCTAATGATCCAAGTGCTCTATATACGGGTGGAGCCTTCTTGCCTGATCCCAATGGAACGGAGGACCATCGTCGGGCGGTTCAAATGCTAGGTATAGGTTCGGAAGGCATGCTTACCTTAGGTTTGATTTACTTACGCCCTGCAAGCCGGGGATCGATCAAACTGCAAAACAACGACCCTCTGAAAATCGTGCTTGCAGATGAAGGCTTTCTCTCGAATCCCGAGGACATGGAAGCGGTGAAAAACATATATAAAAATTATGTCAAAAACATAGCGGCAGAGCTGACGGCCATTGATCCATCATATCAGCTCGTTTCTCCTACGCTTGACGTTATTGACAACGACTCTAACCTGGAGGAGTTTATCAAGCAAAATTTTGGCCATAATCATCACCAGCAAGGCTCTCTTCGCATGGCCCCATTAAATAGAGGAGGCGTCGTGGATCGCAGAGGTAACGTGCATGGAGTCAAAAATTTAATCGTTGCCGATGCTTCCATCATCCCCTTCACGGTCGATGGCAACACATCCGCTGCTGCATACCTGATAGGATATACCATAGCACGACAATTAAAGCTGCTGGATAAAAATATACGCGCTCGAAAGTTAAGACGGCAACGATATGAAGAATATGAAGAGTAGCCTGAGACTCGTTCGTCATTTGCGGCGGATGACTCGAATATATCCCCTTATTTAATTACTAGCCCCAAAAGGCCCACAAAGGATGAAGCCTGATGCGGTGAGATGATGCAGCCATTCAAGTCTTCTATCTCTACTTGTAATCCATCAAATTCGCAATCACTGAGATCAATTCCCTTGAGCTTGGACCCCGACAGGGTGGCTTGATCCAGATTGCAACGGGCAAAAGAGGTTTTTTGTAGTGTTAAATGATACAGATCTGCACTTATCAAAGAACAATCCTCAAAACCAACTTGCTTGAAATTAGCAAAACGGAACATCGAATAATCCCCTAAACAATCCGAAAAACGAACGTTTTGGAACCTGCTTCTCGAAAAATCCGTTCCGAGCAATTTGCAGTTTCTGAACTCTACCCGATGGATAAAGGAACCTGAAAAATTAACATTCGATAGATCGCATTTATCAAAAATAACGTCTGTCCATTCACTTTCCGGCAATGACGATTCCATGATCGTTACATTTTTAAAAGTCATCTTCTCTAATGAAACCTTAACCGCTTCCATATTGTCCAAAATGATATCCTCTACAGACCCTATACTGAGTTCGTCTTTGGATCGTATGGAGCGCATTTCTTCATTTAATACGGGTAAATCCGCAGGAATCTTTGGCAGCTCCATTTTATTTTTCATTATATCTCTACCTCCACGATTGAGAGCCCTCTAGGATATCTATATGAATCTATTTTCTATCAATTCTCATACATAGGGTAGCAAAAGTATTTCTCACACATATATTAACGTAGTGAGCACGCTCACGAACCTTTGTTAGGAGGTTGATAACATGGCAGTACAGCTATCTAATCAAGTGTTCTCCATCTCTGTCGGAGATTACGGGGATCTCTCTTCCTTGCGACTGGTAGGGGACACTTTTAATACCAACTATGTTATGAACAGCTCCAACGCACCTAAACAGAATACGTCGGATCATCAATGGCTGGGTGAACTCATGTTCACCTATCGTCTCGGCAACGGAGCGTGGACTCGGGCATGGACAAGCAATTCTGCTGATGCGCGCCAGATCACCTCTTCTGGAAACAGTGTCCAGGTAGCCTATCAGAATTCATCAAACCATCAGGGAATACGTAATTTCATTTTACATGAAACTTATTCGTTGGTTAACGATTATTTGCACTGGCAAATGAAAGTAACGAACAGCTCTAATCAAACGCTGGAGATCGGAGATTGGGGACTGCCACTTCCGTTTAACGAGTACTGGTCGGGTGGCAATAATGAACAAATTTATGAAACCAGAGTACTCTCACACTCCTTTGTAGGCCATAACAGTTCCTTTATTACCGCTGGACGACCTAGCGGCATCGGACCGTATGTACTACTAATCCCTGATGCCTCAACGGGGGCTGGTCTCGAATATCAGGACCATTGGAGAACTGAGGAGCATCCCGGCAGCACATGGGCTATGGAGCAAGGGGGCTGGTCCGAAGGACTGAATGTGTTCTATATCCACTCCAATGTCATCAAGAGCACCAACCGTGGCTATCTTGGAAGCACCAGTCTGTCGCTGGCTCCTGGTGAAAGCAAAACGTATGCTTTTAAATTTTACAAGGTAGCGGACGAGCAGGCCGTAAAGGACAGGCTGTACAGTGAGGGACATGTGGATGTGACCGTGGTTCCGGGTATGATCTTCCCAACCAATCTCAAGGCTAAATTCGATCTGCATACCAGCAAATCCATTACCTCTGTCACCGCGCAATATCCGTCGGAAACGACCATCAGCTATCTGGAAACAGCCCCTACAAACCATAAAATATATGAACTTACACTGGGACGACTGGGACATAACAATATTACGGTTAACTATGGTAACGGCGAAAAAACCGTTCTCCAGTTCTATGCCATCGAGCCAATCGAAGCTGCACTTCAGCGTCACTCTACCTTCATGGTCAACAGCACCCAATGGAACGTTCCGGGCGACCTGAGGGATAAGGTCTTTGATGACTGGATGATGCAGTACAAGGCCAAACGCAACAGCTTTGCTGGTTACTGGGGCTGGGGTGACGATTGGGGGCTAACTCACGGTCAGTTTCTGGCGGAGAAAAACGTTCAGAAGCCCGTGGCATCTGAGATCAAGGCAGTCGATGATTATTTGGAAGTGGCCATCTGGACGAATTTGATGGAAGGCCATCATAGCGATTATCTGGTTCCTGATTTCCTGATGCCGCAGCCTAATACGACACCAACGTACCGGGGCTATGCCTATCCGCACATTTATAATACGTTTTTTAGCATGTATAAACTTGCCAAGCTGTATCCCAACCTGATCAGCTATCGCAATAGCAAAAACACATATTTGCTACGTGCTTATCATATTTTTAAAGCGTTGTATGAAGGCCCTGTTGCCTATAACTGGAACACGGGACTCATGGGTGAGCTAACTACACCTGATATTATTAAAGCGCTTCAGGAAGAAGGCTTGACCACCGAGGCTAACGACCTGATTGCCAAAATGGCTACCAAGTACAACAATTTCAAAAACACCACCTATCCTTATGGCTCTGAGTACAACTATGACAATACAGGCGAAGAAGCCGTATATACACTCGCCAAAATGAACAACAACACGACGATGATGAGCAAAATCAACGCCAAAACGCGTGCTGCACGCGGTCATATGCCTGTCTGGTACTATTACGCCGATCCGGTCACCATCACCGGAGAGAATTGGTGGAACTTCCAGTACACCACCTCACTGGCCGGCTATCCGATGGATGACTGGACACGTCGGCATTCGCCCAAGCCCGAAGTGGATCAGCGTCTATCCTATGCCGCCAAGCTGGCAAACATCGGGGCGATTAACTCGGGACAGATCAGCTCTGATCCTGCCAATATCGGGGCGGTATCGTGGACATATCAGGCAGGCAAGGGCAATTACGGCGCCCTGGGTCTGGACGGCGGCCCTCTCTTTAACGGATGGCGTGGCATGTCCGGGGAAGCCGATCTAGGGCTGTTTGGAGCCATTAAAATTCTAAGCTCGGATGTTGCTGTCGATCCCATATTCGGTTTGTTCGGTTATGGCTGTGACGTTACAGAAAGCAATAACAGCTATACGGTTACTCCAAAAGACGGCGTATTCCAACGTCTGCATCTGATCACCCAGAAGCTGAGTCTGGAGTTGAACCGGGATCAATATAGCTTGGCCATCGTGTCCAAGTCCAAGAACAACATGCGCCTGACACTGAAAAATATGACCCCAGGCACGACTCATACCACCGTTATGAGCTTGACCGGACTCGCGGCAGGTACGTATGACGTGCTCGTAGACGGCACCAAGACCGGATCAGTCACGGCTGCTAACAGCTCTGTGACAACGGTCAGAATGAATATCGGTACGGCAGCCAACTATGATATCCGTATTCAGTCGAGTACAGGCAATCCGTCTCCCGCTGGAGACATTATAGCCCGTTATGAATTTAACGAAACGGCCGGATCTACCGCAGTCGATTCTTCCGGTTATGGACAGCAGGCCAGTGTAAGTGGAGGCACGTGGGGAGCCGGACGGAAAGGCAATGCCCTGCACTTTAACGGTACAGACGCCTATGCCAGCCTGCCCGGTGGTATCGTTAGCAGCTTAAATGACTTTACGATTGCTGCGTGGGTACGGGTGAACACGCATAACGGCTGGGCACGCCTGTTTGATTTTGGAGCAGGCACGGATCGGTATATGTTTTTGACACCTAAGGCCGAGGGAACTGGTATGCGCTTCGCTATCACTATCTCGGGGAACGGAAAGGAACAACAGTTGAATGCGCCGGAGCTGGCAACAGGGGTTTGGAAGCATGTCGCCGTGACTTTGTCAGGCAATACTGGAATGATGTATGTGGATGGTGTAGAGGCGACGCGTAACACGAACATGACGCTGAAGCCTTCCAGCCTTGGACTGACAAACCGGAACTATATTGGGAAATCCCAGTTCGATGATCCCTATCTGAACGGCGCAGTGGATGAACTGATCATTTACAACAGAGCCCTGACCGCTCAGGAAATCCGGGGCTTGGCCTCGGCAAGTAGCATCATTACAGCCCATGATGTGGGAGCCCGTTCATATGCTGAAGGAGCAGATTAGAATACATTTATGCATTCATTCATGCCGTTAACGTTGTAGATTGTGAATGATTTGTACCGTGAATCATTTGTGTCGTGAATCATTTTCGTCGTAAATGATTGGTATCGTGAATAATTCTTGCTATATTAGCTCCACCCCCGGATTTCTTAAGTTAAGTCTGTAATCAGGGGAGAAATCCGGGGAGATAGTGCTTCCGAAGCAAGCAGTCCTTCGGAAAGCTTTTAAAGCGACCGCTTTATCGAGACGATCAGCGGCAGCTTTTCCATCTGGAGGGCGTTTAGCTCCGTCTAATGCGTGTCGTTCTTGGTCTTAAGCGAACCAGTTCCTCACTGGTGAGTTGCCTAGTATAGGAGCGAGGGGAAGATCCTGTATCTACCCTCAGTACCCTGCCTGCCCCGTTGGGGCGGGCTACCCGTGTGTTAAATACCTGCATGGCCCACTGCACCGGAAAGGCTATGGATAAGCGACCATCTGCCGTGCCTGCATAGTTGACCGCAGCTGCATAATTATCTGACTGTCTGAGCCATACAGAGCCAGAATCCCCAGGTAGTGATACGGGAGTCGTACCTCTAATAACTGTCTGATCTTCGAAGGTCAGTAAGCCCAACTCTCCGCCATAATTGATTTGCAGGTCCGTATAGACGGACTCTACCGTGCCATTGACCCGCCCGGTCGTACGCCCTACCTTCTTCAACCTATCCCCTATGCGATAAGCGGTCACATGACCCGGGATCGCTCCTACTGTAGCGTAACGCGGATTGAGCAGGTTGTTACGGGTCGGAAGCGAAAGCGCCCCATCAATCAGGTTCGTTCCGGTGGGATTCAAGCGTACGTAACGATATAGCCGTCCTATACGATCCTGAGCAACCGTCCCCCCATCGGCTCCGCCTGGCTGAATTGTAGCCTCCCGATTGTCTGTATTGGAGGGATTGAGGACATGGTTGTTGCTAAAAAGATAACGTGTAGCCGGCGCTCCAGTTGGGGCAACGATGAGTCCGGTTGTACCGGAGCCTTCAATCGTCCCGACACTGTAGCCGGCGATGACCGGGCGTATGCGCACTCTGTAGTCCGTAGCATTGGCTCTGATCTTTCCAGTCTTTACAATTCGGACTGGAACGTTCGTTTTCTTTCCTAATGCGGTGGCCGACAGGAGTCCAGTAGAGGCCGACGCTAAACGGTCCGTGTACACAATGACAGCGGCTCCCCTTTTGGGATGGGCAGGGTCCCTGTATCCTACGCCAATGCCGTGGACACCGGACATTTTTAAGACTCGCTTGGCCATCCGCTTTTTCACTTGAAGCGCGGCCGAGAAGGTAGCCAACATAATCATCTCCTTTTACATTCAGATGAAATATTGTATGGCTAAGGCCGCTTCGCGTTCCATTCGATCTTACGATCGCTGTATTGAAAGGCATATGAAAACATACCATAAAATGGTATACTCATTTCCGAAATTGACATCTTATCATTTGATTCTGATGTTCAAGGAGGTACTTTATGTTTTCAATCATGTTGACATACAGCATACAAGCAATTGCAATTTTACTAATTATCTTTGAATCGTTGAGAAAAAACAGAAAAAAAGTAGGCTGGGGATCACTTTCACTGCTGTTATCTCTTCTTGGTATGGCTGTTTCTTTTGAATTTGGCGATTACATATGGGGAGACCAGTTGCTTTCCTTTTTAGGATTGTCCGCATGGTCCAATCCTGTCGATAATACTGGGTTTCACTACACCATTTATCTATCCAGTATTTTTTTTATTCCCAGTTTAATCATTGGATATAAAAATCCTAAAGAGTTTGGAGCTACAATCGGAAAACGGATTTCTAGTATATATCTATTTTTGATCATCATTTCGCTTTTATTTTTTATAATAAGTATTTTCTCGAAGTGAAAGTTGGATCTGCGTCGTTCCAAAACAAAAGCCTCCCTTAATTATAGGAAGGCTTTGATATTTATGTCATGGGGATGATGGGAAGTATCATCCGCCTGCCCACCGTCTCCATCTTATCCCTTAACCGCTCCCTCCGCGATTCCTTCCATAATGAATTTCTGAAAGAATGCATAGATCAGGATAACCGGGATGGAAGTCAGCACGAGCGCGGCCAGAATAAGCGACCATTCCTTGTTGTACTCTCCAAACAGCATATTGGTCGAAAGAATCAGGGTGTAATGGTTCACATCCGTCAGCATCAACAATGGAAGCAAAAAGTCATTCCAAATCCACAGAAAATCCAAAATCGCGATGGTAACTGTAATCGGCAGCAGCAAAGGAAATATAATGCGAAAGAACGTCTGAAACTCATTACAACCGTCCATTTGTGCGGATTCTTCCAGCTCACGCGGGATGGATTTGACGAATCCATGATACAAAAAGATCGCCATATTCACACCCAAGCCGATATAGATCAGAGCCAAGCCGTACGTACTGCCTTGAACGGACAAATCTTTTGCCATTCGTGTAAGCGGTATCATAATGGAGTGAAACGGCACCAGCATCGACGCGACAAATAGGAAGAAAATCGCACTGCTCAGTTTCCCCTGTGTACGAGACAGCTTGTAGCCTGCCAGCGCCGAACAGATCACAATGCCACCAATGCCGATAAAAGAAATAATCGTGGAATTCAGAGCACTGTTCAGCAAATGAGTCTGATGAAAAGCCTGACTGTAATTTTCAAAGTGAAGCTTCGTCGGCAACGCCGTAAAGGATGCAAACATCTCACCCTGTGTCTTAAACGAATTAATCACCGCCATGTAGATCGGGAAGAAGGACACGACTGCGCCCACGCACAAAATCAGCGTAATCAGCAAGGAATTGGCTTTCTTCAACCTCATGCCTCCACCTCCCTCTTCTTCATGACACGCAGCTGAATCAGGGTGAAAATAAGAACGATCGCGAACAAAATTACAGATTTGGCACTCGCATAACCATAACGGAAGTTGTTGGAGAACGCCTCCTCATAAATGTTCATTGTAATCACCTGTGTACTGCGCCCCGGCCCCCCGCCAGTCAGTCCGTATACGACCTCATACACCTTGAAGGCACCATTCAGCGTGAGGAAGAAACAGATCGTAATCGCATGGGTAATCATCGGCATCGTTACGCTTCGCAATGTCTGAAATGCGTTCGCCCCGTCAATAATAGCAGCCTCCTTCAAGCTTTGTGGTACACCTTGAAGCGCCGCCAGATAGATGATCATCATATAGCCGACCCCATTCCAGAGCGACACAATAATGATAGAGAAGAAAGATACTTTCGGATCGCCCAGCCACGATTGGCCCAAAAAGGCGATAGCCGTCTTTTCGGCGATCTGTGGCAGCACGGAAGAAAAAACGAATGTCCACATAAATGCGCTAATAATGGTACTGATCATATTGGGCATAAAAAATATTGTCCGGAAAAATCCTTTGGTACGTGTACGCGACTCAATCAACACGGCCAGAGCCAGTGCCAGTACATTTTGCAGCACAATCATGACGAATACGTATTTAAGGGTAAACCAAAGGGAATTGAGAAAATCGGGGTCTTCCTTCAACGATTCCACAAAGTTCCCCAAGCCGATAAAGCTGTAATTGGGATTCAATCCGTTCCAGTCTGTAAAGCTGTAGTACATGCCGCTGATCGTTGGAATGAGCAGGAAGATAGCATAAAAGATCAGCGCCGGGGCTGTAAACGCCAGTAGCATGACGTATTTTTTATAGATTTTAAAAGGCATGGAGTCTCACCCTCCTGGTGTAATTCTGTAGGTTACCGTTACTTGTTCACTTTGTTGTACGATTTCCATGCCTTATCCAGCGCCTTAATGACGTCATCCTGCGAGAGCTGACCCGCATAATAGGATTGTAGCGATTTGCCTGCTTCGTCCTTGACCGCTTGCGGGATCGATGGATCTTGGTACGACTTGCCTGCTTTCACATATTCGGTAGCGTCATTAACCCAAGGATAGCTTTTAAACGTATGCACTTTGGAGATCGGGTTAAATTTCAATGCTTCATAGAACGCGCTGGAATCCTTGTCATCCAGCACATAGTTAACAAAATCGAGCGCAACCTCCTTATTCTTGCTTGTAGAGGATACAGCCAGCGAAGTCGAAGTGGACAAATTGATCAGTGTCGCATTGGGATCGTCATTGATCGGCAGCGGTGCTACCCCAAAATCCATCTTCGGATCCGATTTTAAAATCGTTTCCGCAAACCACGGTCCCTGAATCCACATCGCCGCTTTACCCGAGGCAAACGCAGCCGATCCATCATCCCCGCCGATTTCCAGCGCCTTGTCTGTACCGTTACTATTCACCAGATCAATAATGTCGAACATGCTCTTCATTTCGGAAAAGGAGCCTTTATCCTGATTCATCCGGTCGATAAAATCCTTATTCTTTGTGTTCATCATCGCACCCGCTGTCAGCGGCACGAACAGCTGTGGAATCCAGGACTCCTTGTAGGACAACAGGAACGGTTTCACATTATTCGCTTTCAGCTTCTCGACCACAGCCTTCATTTCGGTCAACGTTCCTGGCGGCTGCAAATCCAAATCCTTAAATATCTTTTTATTGTACAAGTAGCCCCATGAGATCGTCTCCAAAGGAACCGCTACGACCTTTCCGTCTTTGGTTGTCACCGAAGGCTTCACACTATCCATCAATTTGTTAACAAAAGGCTGACCGGACAAGTCCTCCAAATAGCCCGCTTTATAAAACGGAGGAATTTCATTCACCGCGTGTAATGCAAATACGTCCGGCGCATCGTTGGATGCGAGTCTTGTCTTCAAAATTTGTGCGGCGTTGTCCGCAGGTGGCATCTCCAGTTGCACTGTAACGTCGATATTTTTATCTTTCTTCTCTTTCGCTACGAACGCATTAATGTATTTATCGTAGTGCTCCTTCAAACGGGGCTGAGCAATAAACATTTTGAGATTCACCGTTTTGCCGTCTCCACCGGAACCGCTGCTGTCACTGCCTGAAGAATTCGCTCCACACCCGGCCAATAACGTGCCAACCAGCATTGTGCTCAATACACCTTTCCACATTTTCATGAAAAATGACCTCCCCTATTTTGAAAATAACTGCTATCCACCGGCAAATCAGTTGTTATTCAAAGCAGCTATGCCGCCGGTCTTCAATCTCTATTCGGCTCTGTGCGAACTTCATAAAGACCAAATTCCTTTGTATCACTCCTTTTGTATACGCTTTCATTATAGGATGGGAGGTCACTTCTGCCATTGGACACCCTTAGCTTATTGGATTGGACTTTTTTAAACTTCCTTCCTCATTTCACCGGGTGCCATGCCAAAATGCTTTTTAAATACCCGATAGAAATAAGACACATCCTCATATCCTGCCATCTCCGCAACTGCTTTAATTGAAACCTGTTTATTGACCAGCCATTCTCGCGCCTTTTCCATTCTTCGCGCTACAATATAGTCCGTTACATTTTGACCATACTCCTGCTTAAATACCTTGCTCATATACTCTTTGCTCACAAAAAAGTTTTTCGCCAACTGCTCCAGTGTAACCGGCCCAGCAAAGTGACTGTCGATATATCGCCGTACCTCTTCTAAATTCAGCTTGTTTTTGTATTTCCGTTGCCGAATGAGCTGATCCAGCTCCTGAACATAGCACGACGATACGAATTCCAGCGCATGTTCTACAGAGGATACGGCATCCTGCGACAGTGGAAATCCTGCCTTTGTCGTAGAAGTATCCAGCCCGTTATCCGCTGCGAGCTCTTTCAGCAGGGAAAGAAGCTCCTGTACCAGCCTGCCCAGCATAGGTGGACTCGGTGCTCCGTAACTCTCCAGCTCCTGCATAACCTGCCTGCAGGTTATACTCACCCCGTCACAGTTCAGCTCATTAAAATAAAGACGCAGCAGTTGCTTATACCGGGTCAGCTTGTGAAAAAACTCATAATCCAGCTCTGTCGCTTCTTGCTGCTGTTCAGCCGCCTTGACCTCCAGATCGTTTTTGCATTTGAGCAGCACTGCATTCAGCTCGGCAGGATTGACTGGCTTTAACAAATAATCGACGGCCTTGTAACGGATGGCATGTTTGGCATATGCAAAGTCATCATATCCGCTCACGACAATGATTTTCACATCAGGACAATGGTTATTTAGCGCTTGCAGCAGCTCCACTCCGTCCGCACCCGGCATGTGCATATCAGTAATCACAATATGGGGAGCTAACTCCCCAACTAGCCTGAACGCCTCGTCTCCGTCCTCAGCCTCACCCACTACCAACATTCCGAGTTTTTCCCATGTGCCAAATGTCTTCAGAATATCGCGATTCCACGGCTCATCGTCCACAATTAATACTCTGATCATACTTTTCCCTCCTCTGCTGAGATGAATGGAATGCGGATGGTAACACGTGTACCAACACCCTGCTCACTATCTATCGTCACTCCGTAGTGCACTCCAAAATTCATCCGTATGCGTGAAGAAACATTGCTCAATCCGATATGACTACCCTGCGCCCAGATCGGTTCCTCCGACGCGTTTTCCAGCCTTGCCCGTACTTTTTCCAGCTTGTCCGGGGTCATGCCGTTTCCATTATCGCAAACCGTAATACACACATCTTCTCTCATAATCTCCACTCGAATTCCTATTCGCCATGCCCCTGCCTTACGGTCAAGACCGTGCTGAAACGCGTTTTCCAACAATGGCTGAAGCGATAGCTTAGGCAGACGAATATCCATCGCCTGTTCTTCTGTCTCCACCTGAAACACTAATCTTTGCGGAAATCGACGCTGCTGGATACTCATATAATGTCCCACATGGTCGAGCTCTGCACGCAGAGAGGCCAAATCCTGAGGTTCTCGTACCACGTAACGGAACATCTCACTCAGCGACCGAATGACTTCATAGGTATCCTCTGGCTTTTGGGAAAACACCATACTTCCGATCATTTGCAGTGTATTTTGCAGAAAATGTGGATGAATCTGTGCTTGGAGCGCTTTCAATTCAGCCGTCTTTTTTTGCAAATTGATACTGTATTCCGTCTGGATATGCTCGCGGATTCGGCCTGCCATCCCATGCAGACTTCTTTCCAGCAGTCCTATCTCATCCGGACGTGTACTTGGCTGTCCAACCGGCCCTTTGATCATATCCAGCTCCTGTACGGAACGTGCCAAATGAACAATCGGACGTGCAGTCCGCCATGCGATGAAAACGGCAATGCAAATAGAAACCAGGATAGAAATTACACCTACGATAATACCGTACAGCATGGTTGAAAAAGCGCTGTGGTTAATAGAGGAAGTGGGTACGATTTTGACTAGCCTCAGTCCAACCACATCCAGATCATTATAGAACACATAATGCTCAGCCGTTTGAATCACTCCGGGGCCCGGCTTAACGTCACGAAGAGCTGTCAGCACATCTGCAGGCGGTGGCGACTGCCGAGCCTGTGCCGGATACATACCCCTGCCATCCGCATCTGTAATAAGCACCTGATGCTCATCCCCTCGTCCCAGCAGGCCCAGCGTCTGATCGAATTGCGACCACAATACATCCAATGAAATAGCCCCCGTCTGCTTCTGGTCTTCAAAACGCCGAATACTGCGCGTCAGAGTAAAGCGTTCCGGGTCAGCAGAGCTTGGACGAATCGAATAATCCTTATTCGCTTGCCACATCTCGGCATACTGCGAGGGAATACCGCTCACTGTCGTAATTTCATTTTGCATACTATTGAAGGTAAACAGGGTTTGCGATTGCTTCAAATAAAGCTGGATGCCGATCACATGACTCCCAGCCGAATAATACACATTCGCCATCGTATTCAGCATTTTTCGCTGGGCATTAAATTGGCTTGAAAGATTGTCAGGCTCGCGCTCATTCAAATAATCGCTCAGATCAGGGCTGATCTGAATGCTGTAAATCAGATGATTCAGACGATCTAGCTGGTCGCTGATATAAATTCCCGTCCATTTCATATTGGACATGTTCGTCTCTACCACTTCCGTTTCCATGGAAGCTCTGCTTTTCTCCGCAGCCAGCACCGTGACAGCAATGACCGGCAGCACAGACAAAACAACCATCGTCAAGATCAGCTTGAGCTGAATGCTACGTCGATACGGGGCCGTCAGCGCCCGGAACCAGCGAACTGCTCGGGTTGGCATAGCGATGCACTCCTCTTTCAGCCATATGCGAAAACGCCCCGCAATTCGCAGGGGCGCTTCATGTACCGGATACTCCCGGGGAAAACCTATATGATATTATTCGTAAGTTGGTTTCAGCTCATTATTCATCATTTACGCTTCTTCGATAATTATAACACCCCAAGGCTCTAATGGAAGCGTTTCTCCTTGGGTAACCGCATGCTCCCCAATCAGCTCCTTGCCGTCTCCATGCGGATAGACCACCGAGCCTGCTTGTTCAGAATAGTTAAAATAGTACCGGATTGTCCGTCCTAGCTCATTCGTGCCGGATTTAACAATGATCGGATAAGACGTTTCCTGATCCAGTCCCCATACTCCTGCCTTTTTGGCTACAGAGCTGAATAGTTCGCGGATGACCGCCGGGCTGACGATACAGCCGATATAGGTCGCTGTTCCCTGACCATAGCGGTTTTGCGTAATTGCTGCATATTTGCCCCAATGCGGGTGATCGTAATAGGCCAATACTTCGGCGGTCGTCGGGGTAATCAGCTCCATCCACGTATCTACCTGATTGTCCTCTGGTGCCACCCCAAAAGGATTATTCTTAAGCGTCACTTTCTTCGGCTCCACGAACAAGCTGTAATGAATGCCGCAGGCTTCGCTAATCACGCCCGGCTGTCGGGACGTTCTCACCTGCACATGCTCGTTGGTAAATCCGCTTCGGAATGTGTATACTACATGACCACCTTTTTCCACATATCGGTTCAGCTTCTCCAGTAGTGCATCTGGGGCAGAATAGAGAACCGGGACGATCAAGAGATCATAGTCGTCAAACGATTCTGTACCTGGATGAACAATATCTGTCCCGATATTCAGTTTATACAACTCGTCATACAAACGACGTACGATGTCATTGTAATTCAACGGACTACTCATATTAAATTTAAACCAGTCAATTGACGTCAATGCTTCGTTGCTGACCAGAATCGCCGTTTTATTTTTCTTTTTCAAGTTGACCAAATGCGGAGACAATCTTGCAAAATCCTTCCCTATGGTCTGTGCTTCCTCATACACTGGATTCGGCTCAAAATCATGGCTCAGCAGACCCTTCCAGTAGGTTTCGAAGGAATTATGGATGGAATGCCAGTGCCAGTATGCCACCATATTGGCCCCTGAAGCCAGATGGCTGAACGCTTGCAGACGCAATTGCCCCGGATAGGGAACCCAGTGGGTAAAAGCCTGCGCTTCCGTTTCTAGCACTAGATAGTTGTTATTTTTCGTCGAACGTGCCACATCGCCACCGAAGGAAATTTCAATACCAGTCAGGTCATCCTGTGATGGATGGTAAATATCCACCCCAGTCACATCAAAGGCTTGCGATGCCGCAAAGTGATCCACGTCTGGCTGAACACCAAAGGAATGACCTCTCCATTCAAAATCAAAGTTTTGCGTAATAAATTGGTCCTCCCGCTTATATTCCTTCACCAGCGCGACCTGCCATGCCAGAAAGTCCGTCACCAGCTTGCGCTGGAATTGGGAAAAGGCTGCGCCCAAACTTCCATTAATCGTTCCGACCACTGAAGGAAAGTCCTCCCAGCTATTGATGCGATTACTCCAATAGTCCAGACCAAATTTGCGGTTTAGCTCCTCCAGCGATTCGAACCGCTCTCGCAGATACTTTACAAATTGCAATTGCACATTAGGCCCACTCGTGTTGTAATGCTTGGTCTCATTATCCGTCTGAAAGCCAATGACCGCCGGATGCTGACTCACCCGTCCGATCAGCTTGCGTATGATTCGCTCGGCATGAAACAGGTACACCGGGTTCGTAATGTCCATAATCTGGCGAGCACCATATTTGCCCGGCCCTTGAGGCGTTGTCGCCAATACATCAGGATGCTCCTTCACCAGCCACGTGGGTACGGCATAGGTGGGCGTCCCCACAATGGCTTCAATGCCCGCCTTATGCATGGCGTCCAGCACCCGATCCACAGAAGTAAAATCAAACACGCCATTTTGCGGTTCATGCGTACTCCAGGTGGATTCCGCAATCCGCACCACGTTGATGCCCGCATCCTTCATCATTTGGATATCCTGGTCCAAACGGTCATATGGCATATATTCATCATAATAGGCAACACCGTACAGTAGCTTTTTCATCAAGTCGTCCTCCAATTAGGTTCATCAGGATTTTGCAAAATTCGATTCCAGCCACTCCGAAGATCGGAGCACTAAGTGCATTCCATATACGGGCTAGTACAAATAGAGTACTGATAATTGAAACAGATATGTCAACATAATCCGCATCACTTTCAAAATGTCTATATATAAGCACTTTCTTTTATATAAAAGCTTATACAATAGCATTTGTAAGCGCTCTTTTATTATAGTTAAATGTTAGATACAATGAGATTGTCTAAGCGGTGTAAAATTTACCCTAATCGAAGGTGATCTGATGATATTAAATCCTGATGTTGATCCATCTCTATTTCATGATTGCCAATGGCTGCCCATTATTGACTGGAATGTGAAATTTTTTGGCGCCCATATTCACCGGGTCCAAGCGGATTGGTGCATGCCGGAGGAATCTCATATCGGTTTTGAAATTGCACTCATTTTAGAAGGTCGTCAGGAAACGATTATGGAAAATAACGTATATTCGGTTGGAGAAGGTGATATTTTAATCATTCCGCCGGGTTTTAAACATGTGAGTCAGTGTGTTTCCCCAAACGGCATGTACTATTTTAGCTCTCATTTTAATGTCGATGATCCATTATTCCGTCAGGAAATGATTAAAAGCAATCAGCTCTTTTTTCCGGCGGGTACTGAAACGAATGCCAAGCTGCAAAAGGTTGTCCATAGCTGGATTGGCATGGTGCGGAAAAGCGGAGAATATACGACAGCAGACCGTTTTCGCATGCAGATTGCCTTATTTGAGCTATTCGGGATATTCTCGCAAATGATATCTACCAGTTTGGAGCCCAGAATTGCGCCTTCATCCGTTCAATATGCCAAGGCCATCATGGAAGCTATTCAATCGAGGTTTAAGCCTTATCGGGAAGATGAATCTGGCGAGCAAGCGTTCCGACTTGAAGATGTGGCGGCTTCTCTCGGGATCAGTCCTGGCTATGCCCAGGAAGTGTTCCGCAAGGTATACGGCTATTCACCACGTCACTATCTATCGGAAACCAAGTTGCATGAAGCTAAGGTGTTGATCCAGCAGCCCAATCTACCACTCAACAAGGTAGCTTCCCTGCTCGGATACTCCAGTCTGGCTCATTTCAGCAGACAGTTCAAGCGCTGGACAGGCACCAGCCCACTTAAATACCGCCAAACGTTAAAACCGATTACTAATGAACAAAGGATTAAGATATAAGGACGGATAGCAAAGGCTCCACCGTGTTATTCAACCCAAAAAAAGAGCGTGACACCGAATATTGCGGCTGTCGCGCTCTTTTGTCTCTATTTTCTACAAGCTGTACCGTTGCCTTAATGATCTAAAATCTTCACCAAGCTCTCATCATTCGGATCACAGCCTAATATCCCCTATATGCTGGTGCACCACATACATCATCCCCATCAGGAATACGGCCAAAGCCAAGTAACCGATGCCGAATTTCCAGCGCGATGATGCGGGTACTTCGTAATACTTATCATTTTCAAACGGAATATAATCAATCCCACACAGCAATCTGAGCTGGTACGCATCCGGCGTCGGTATATGTTCCACACCGTTCAGCCATACATCCTGGACAAGACACTGCTGTGGCAGCAGAAGTGTCTGCTCCACATCCAGACTTTCCATATACACCGTCACATATTGCTGCCCCTCTAAATCCGAGTAGGTATTAAAAGATAATCTGCGCGTGTGCTCCGGTCCAGGCAGCGGATATCCTTGTTCATACAGATGCTGTACGTTCACCAGTGGCTTTTGCAAAAAGGATTGGACCTTAGCCTCTTCTTTATTGCGTTTAACATATTTTTTGTACAAATCGTAGGCAAAGAACGCCCATATCAAGAAAAATAAAAAGGATTTTAAATATACTACGACTACAATTCCACCCAATAGACCCACCAGCCACAGCCAACGCGTCACTGCCGTGGAAATCCGTCCTCCGTCGAGCGGATGAATCGGCAGCAGGTTGATCAGGTTCAGGAAAAAGCCGACATACGAGAGCGCATACAACAGGGGACTGTCTGTTGCATAGGCTCCTGCGTATACTGCCATAGCCCCAATCGTCCCCAGTAACGGGCCGCCCATGGCCACATAAGCCTCTGTCTGCGCATCCAAAGGTTGACGTTTCATGGTGATCAGCGCACCGAGAAAAGGAATAAATAATGGTGCTGATACGGGAAGCCCCTTGCGCTTGGCGGCCAATACATGTCCCAGCTCATGTACAAACAACAGCAACACGAAGCCGACCGCAAATCCCCACGGGTAAATGATCGCATATGTGCTAATCGTTATCGCCATAGATATCAGCACACCGCCAAATTTACTGAATTTTAAAAGGGCAAGTAACGACTTGCCTTTCAGAAGAAGCAATGCTGCTGCACTACCAAGGTACCATTTGGATGAGCCGGATTTGGAATCGGTCTTTTTCTCTTCATTTTGCAAAAGTATCCGTCTCCTTTCTCTAACACTTCCATTGTATCCTGCTATGTGCAGCTTGTAAAAACTTCTCTACCTTCATTACTGTACAGCGTCTGTACGTTTCATCAATTCAACATACTGAATTAACTCTGCCTTTTGTTGCTCTAAAGTATGAATTCTGTTCGTTAACCCGACAAAAAAAGCTTCAATTTGGTCTCTGATAGCATTGGCCGAATGCCCAGTCCATTCATGCAGACGCCCATATAATACACGTGCCGCTTGTTCATCTGTGCGAAGTTTGGCGAGTAGCCAGGTCAGCTCCTTTTCGGCAAGCAATAGCTCTTCCAGTTCGACCCGTAATTGTCCGTTCAAATTACTGGCCACCTCCTATGTATTCATTTTTCTATATCGTTAGTACCTTGTTATTAGCGTTATTAGCTAATATCTGCCTGGATAAACTGCTCTATTTTGTACTCGAGATTGTAAAGAAATTCATTAGTCGTCCGTAAATGCCACTGACTAAATTCCATCATGGAGGAGTCAAGCTGTGTTACAATCGGCTGCAACCGCCGACTCTGACTACTGTGCAAATAGCGTGAAAGCCTGGCTCTGACACGTTGGAAATCTGCATCACATTGTTGTGCATTCGCCTTCCATTTTTCAGCTACAGCGAGTAGATGCTCCGGCATGACTTGAATCGTACCTGCTGAAGCAGATGTTGCCGCCGTTACCAGCGCTGCCTTTTGGAATTGAGTTAAGGTCTGTCCTAATTGATGTATCCAGCCATCCACCGTTTCCATTAGGTTAAAGTCAGATGGAATACGCGGAGATTCCGCGATTCGTTCGCCTGTTACAGGATCATATAGCGGGTTGGATACATAGCCATTCTTATCAAACTTATAATGATTGAGTGAGTGATAGGAAGGCCCACCCAACGTGTTGTCCACTCTCTCTTTTAGTCCTAAGCCTTCATTAGCTGTTTGATAATTATTGTCAATATGGTAGGAAGCTCCTACGTGAAGATCGTACCCTCCCCCAATAAAGCTAGCTATCATATCACTGGGATGCAGAAAATTCGTAATTTGATGGTCAAACTCACCATTTTCTGCTTTCTCTCTGTACTCCGGTGTCAGACTGGAAATGACCGAAGGCGCACAGAATGTAACCGCATTTAACCCTGTATAAGCAGCTACATATTGTGCATTCCCTCCTCCCAGCGAATGTCCAGTTAGCGAGAAGTTGTAGTTTTTGTACTTGTTTTGTATATCCTTCGCATAGTCCTCTGCCTGATAGAACTGGTTCGAGCTGCCGAACAAAGCCTTATCTACGCTTTTTTCTTTCTCTCCCATCCAGTTGTTAAACGCCGTGAACCCTAAAGCGTCGTCCATTTTTTTCATTTTTTCATTATATTCATCTGAATGAATATTCAAGCTACCGTGAATTTTGCGGTTAATTTCAGGAAGTGCAAGAGTCACATCGTTATACAGATCCTGTGGATCATCCGTTTCCGTCCCACGATAGGCGATAACGGCCTGTTCCGTTTCTTCGTTGTAAAATGTGACAGCGGCAAGTCCCGAATCCTCGCGATCGAGCGTGTCTAACACTTTCCAGCCGGGGAGTTCTTCTGATGGTTCAGCACCTTTTTTCATTTTTTTATAGGCCATTTCAGACATTATTTTATAAGTTTCGTCACTTACTTGAAGTGAACTCATACTATTTACACTCCTCTGATCTAGTGATTTTTCTTTTTATCTTGAAAGCCTGGATAAGTCCCATTTTCAATAAGCACCTTTTTTAGCTCGGGACTTATAGCAAAATTCGAAGTTTCCTGATTTTCATAGTTTACAGAAATCGTAAAATCCTCTTCTGCATGACCTATTACATTGCCACTTATATCTACCTTGTTTGTTACATAAGGAGGAAATTTTTTTGCATATGTGATTTCAACGTCTAGTTCGTATTTTTCCTTCAAATATTGAACAGCCGTAGCTTTCGCCTTACTGATCAGTTCAGCATCTTCGTCTTTATTCACCTTGTGGCATCCTCCCAGTATTAAAATAAGGGCTATCAACACCATCATTCCTTTTAGATATCGGTGACTGATCCTAATCATCCCTTTCATATGCGTAACATCCATTTTATATCCACAAAATCCCTTTTATAAATTGTACCTTTTCTTTCCAAAGACAATCAATACGCCATAAGACATGGGATAGGGTTAAGTCTACGGTATCAAATCGGTGTGGAAACCTTCCGTTCTTAGCTGATAAGTTTTATTTCTCGTATAATATCATCCATATTTTTCAATTACATTCCCCACATGTCCATCCTCCTGTCTGTTCTGTTATCATGTAAGAAAACGGAATAACCCAGGAAAGGATTACGAACCATGAGTTTTGAACTTACCCGGCGAGCCATCAGACAACTATGCAGTCAAGCCGCTTATGACGACGGGGATGCCTATTACCGGGCCAAAAGAGTGGCCTTTACACAAATAGATCATGATGAAGGGGTGTACGAAGCTACGGTCAAAGGAAGCAGCTTTTATGCTGTTGCGGCGATGATCCGATCCAATGGAAGTATCCGAGCAGAATGCACCTGTAGCACATTTCAGAGCACCGGACGATATTGTAAACATATCGCAGCTGTTCTCCTTAACGCCCATGATATACGCCGTGGAAAGAGTCTGTCTGTGCGCTCCTACGCCTCCAGACTTCATCCCGGTACTGCCCCAGATACAGCAGGAAGCATGGATTCAGACGGGATGTACACATCTACAGATGCTTCATATGATCACACTGCTAGAACAGCACGATCCTCTGACATCACACAAGGGGATCTCCAGCTGACCGACAGTATGTTAAAGCTATTTGGCCGCAAGCGACCGCTTCGCAGCACACCAACCCTACTGGATACTCGCGCGGTCTTGGATTTTCAGTTCGTGATCCGACCTTTTGCCTACGGTTACCAAAAATATATGTTTGGTGTGGAAATGAAGGCTGGACCCAAACGATTATATATCGTCCAGAAAATTCGTCCGTTTCTGGATAGTATTGACCGTGGGGATAGCTACATGTTCACGAAAAGCTTCTCATACGAGCCTGAGTTGTACCGCTTCCGACCTGAACATGACGCTATTCTCCAGCAATTATCCCAGGTGTGCCACCATGAGCGTATGATTCGGGAAACCTCAGGTACGTATTCATCTTCAGGTAGTCATATGAGCGGCGAGCGAATGCTCCTCATCCCGCCTGCGGCTTGGGAAAAGCTGCTCCCCTTGCTGACAGCAGCACAGGGCGTCTACTTTGAAATTCACGGAAACATGAACGAGGGTATTCCCCAGTCCGACCTGATGCTTCCGCTGCAATTTGAATTTGATGAGGTTGAGGCCGAAACCGAAGGCTACCAGCTAAGCATACAAGGATTGGATGACTTGACCATCATGGAAGACTATGGTGTCGTCATTGCCGATGGCAAGCTTGTCAAACAGAAAGCCGACCCCTTACGGCGTTTGTCCGAGCTAAAACGGATGGTAGAAGTACACCACAGGCGAAAAGTTCAGATCGCGCCAGAGCAGATGGAATCTTTTATGGACAAGGTTGTACCCGGGTTAATGAAGCTCGGACGTGTTCATATAACACGTTCCGTCTCAGATCGGGTCACACAGCAGCCATTGAAGGCCAAGCTGTATCTGGACCGAGTAAGAGACAAGCTGCTGGCAGGGCTGGAGTTCCAATATGGGGATATCATCATCAACCCGCTGGAAACAGATGCACGAACGCCTGGTAACGACCGAATTCTGATACGTGATGGGGAACAGGAGCAACGGATTTTGGAGCTGATGGAGCATAGCTCCTTTGCCAGAACAGACAGCGGATATTTTATGGAAGATGAAGATGCAGAGTATGATTTTTTGTACCATACGGTTCCGCAACTGGAAAAGCTGCTGGACGTCTATGCTACAGGTGCAGTCAAAGCAAAAATAAACAATACTCTGCCTACCCCAAGGATACGCGCGGAGTGGGATGAACGTACAGATTGGCTTGAATTTAAATTTGATATGGAGGGTATACCGGAACCGGAAATTCGCAAACTGCTCAAATCGTTAGAGGAAAAACAGAGATATCACCGTCTGCCGAATGGTGCCTTGCTGCCGCTGGAAACAGAGGAATACAAGGAATTGATTCGGTTCATGAATGAAACAGGTATCCGCAAAAGTGATCTGGATGCAGCGCAAATTCGTGTTCCCGTCACGCAAGGACTGTACTTAATTGATCCTCACGATCATGGGAAAAACCTGACTTTGGGTAAAACCTTTCGCCAGCTACTGGAAAATATACGCAACCCAGACCATCTCGACTTTCCAGTTCCAGACATGCTTGCCCCAATCTTAAGAGATTATCAGGTTTACGGCTTTCAATGGCTTAAGACATTGGCGCATTACAGTTTTGGGGGCATTTTGGCAGATGATATGGGGCTGGGTAAAACGCTGCAAAGTATCGCCTTCCTTGTCTCAGTATTGCCGGAAATCCGCAACCAGCAGCTTCCAGCCATGATCGTGTCCCCTGCATCACTGGTGTACAACTGGCGGAATGAGCTGGAGAAGTTTGCTCCACATATCCGCGTTACTATCGCGGATGGCAGCCCGGAAGAACGCGGCCGGATCATACGGGACGCCGCCAGTTATGACGTCGTCATTACGTCCTATCCGCTGCTACGGCGCGATGCAGATGTGTACAGCAAGCCATCGTTTCATACGCTCATTCTGGACGAGGCACAGGCTTTCAAAAATCATGCCACCCAGACGGCACAGGCTGTTAAGGATGTAAAAGCTCGTTACCGTTTTGCCCTGACAGGAACGCCAGTAGAAAATACGTTGGAAGAGCTGTGGTCCATCTTTGACGTTGTATTTCCTGCGTTATTTCCCGGCGGGAAAAGAGCGTTTCACAACCTGCCTCGAAATGTGATTGCCAAGCGGGTTCGTCCTTTCTTGCTGCGCCGTCTCAAGAGTGATGTCCTCAAGGAGCTGCCGGAAAAAATCGAATCCGTGCAGGTATCCCGGCTTCTGCCAGATCAGAAAAAGCTGTATACGGCCTATCTGGCCAAGCTCCAGCATGAAACGTTAAAGCATCTCAACGAGGAAGGATTTCAGAAAAATCGGATCAAAATTCTCGCAGGTCTAACCCGGCTTCGTCAGCTCTGCTGTCATCCTGGCTTGTTCATCGAAGGATATACGGGAAGCTCCGCCAAATTTGAACAGCTGTTGGAGATCATTACGGAATGTCTCAGCTCCGGGAAACGGATGCTCATTTTTTCACAGTTCACCACGATGCTTCAAATGATCGGACGCGAGCTTGCTCGAGAAGGAGTGTCCTACTTTTACCTGGATGGGCAGACTCCCGCTCTGGAACGAGTCGAACTGTGCAATCGCTTCAACGAAGGAGAACGCGAGCTGTTCTTGATTTCCCTAAAGGCAGGAGGTACTGGCCTGAACCTCACCGGCGCAGATACAGTCATACTGTATGATCTATGGTGGAATCCCGCTGTAGAGGAGCAGGCTACCAACCGTGCACACCGAATGGGCCAGAAAAAAGTCGTGCAGGTTATTCGTCTCGTCGCCCAAGGCACAGTAGAGGATAAAATGTATGAACTGCAACAAAAAAAGAAAAACATGATCGACCAGGTCATTCAGCCGGGGCAAGAAACCCTTTCGGCACTGACCGAGCTGGAGATTCGCGAACTGCTCATGATCTAGCTAATTCCACATGCACAAAAAGGTCCAATCACGGTAGAAATCTTCCCGTATTGGACCTTTTTGCTTCTAATATGATTGTTTGGATCGAGCAGATTAATCCTGTTTTAATACTCTAGGTTCAATGGGAACCAGGTTAGACTCAATCTGGGTGCGCTGAGGCTCATACCATTCAGGCAGCATCAGCTTGTGCCCCAACTCATTCAATTCCTCATCCACCGTAAATCCGGGCGGATCGGTTGCGATCTCGAATAGAATACCGCCTTGCTCGCGGAAGTATACGGCATTGAAGTATTGGCGATCTACAATGCCACTAGTCCCAAAACCCTGCTGGTGAACCCATTCGTTCCACGCTTGATGCTCCGTATCATCCTGCGCGCGCCAGGCAATATGGTGAACCGTACCGGCACCGCCATTCCCCCACGGGACATCTTTGACCGGAATATCGATCAGGTTGCCCAGATCACCTGTCGTCTGATAGCGGATGTAGCCTGCATTTGCGTCTTCTCCGATGAGAGTCATCCCCAGGACGTTCTCCAACACCCCTTGCGTATGTTTGGAATCCGCACTGTACAGTACCGCCCCGCCAAAGCCCTTGATCGCTTTATCCGTAGGCACACCCCCGGCTGTCCACGTGTTCAACGGGCCACCTTCCCGCTCCACCAACTCCAGATGTAAGCCCTCGTTGTCTCGGAACTGGATGAATGACTCGCCAAAACGATTAGCCTTCGTGAAAGATACCTTCAAGCTGTGCAGACGGTTTTCCCAGTATTCCAAAGCACCGGATGGCACGACATACGTCGTAATCCCAACCTGTCCGCCTCCAATCTTACCCTTGCGTGTACCCGGAGCTGGAAAAAAAGTAATGATTGTTCCCGGGCTGCCCTCTTCATTACCAAAGTACAAATGGTATACTTCTGGAGCATCAAAGTTGATCGTCTTTTTAATCAATCGCAGACCAAGTACGCCTGCGTAAAAATCAACATTGCCCTGCGGGTCGCCTGCAAAGGACGTGATATGGTGAATTCCAGCGGTTTTCAATGACATCTTTATCACTCCTTCATTAACATGTTGATTTATTTACACAAATGATTTACAAATTTCAAAATCCATTGTAGCTGACAAATTGTCCAACCGGCTTGCGGTATCCCCGTGCCCGCTGACCCGATTCGTCCTCTTTACCCAAGGTAATCATCATCACGGGTACAAATTGCTCTGGAATATTCAATACTTCCTGCACCTTCGCCGGATCAAAACCGATCATCGGGCAAGTATCCCAGCCTTTGTCCTTGGCAATCAGCATAAATTGCATAGCCGACAGGCTGGCATTACGGATCGCTTCTTCTCTCTGGAAGACAGGTCCCCGCTCGCGATAAAACTGAGTTACCGATTCCACTGTACTATCATATTCCTGCTTGCTCAGGACACCTAAATTCAGGAATCCTTCGTTGAGGTCAGCTACCTTGGTATAAGCTTCTGTATCCCCCAACACTACAATGGTCGCCGAAGCCGTTAATATTTTATACTGCTTACTTGCCTCATCATGCAGTCTTTGTTTGGTATCCGCATCCTGCACTACGATATAACGCGCATGCTGTAAATTAAAAGCCGATGGAGCAAACTTCACCAACTGAAATATTTCTTCTAGTTCTTTTGCATCTATAGTAACATCAGGAATAAATTTAGAAGCTGATCTTCTCTCTTGAATAATATTCACCAGTTCGCTCATGTTAAGTTCCACTCCTTGATATTATTTTCAAATGAATTATCTTTAAATTAAGAATATATCTATTTGTGATTTCTGTCAAGTAAAACTATAAGTATTTTTGGATACAAAAAAAGGGCTTCACTCAGCCCTTTACAGATCCGTTGCCCGTATTCTCATCGTAATCGCTTCACGTTGCGCTTTGGTTAAGCTCTTGAAGACCAGCTCATACGAATGGTCGATCATGCTGTACAAATCCTCCAGTGGGAAGGTAGCATCAACCTCAATCGTATTCCAATGCTTTTTATTTAAATGATAGCCTGGCTTAATCGCCTTGTTTTGTTCACGCAAATTTACCGCAATGACTGGATCACATTTCAAGGATACATGGCTAATACCATCCTTTTCAGTCAGGAGAGCAAACATCTTGCCCCCTACTTTGAGTACCAGGGGATCAGCACCAAACGGGTAATCCTTAACGGCCTCTTTTTGGCTCAAACCATATGCTACAATTTGCTCAAACACCAGCCTTCTCTCCTCTGTTCCGAGTTATTTGTTCTACGAACCTACCTATTTGCGCCCTATTATATCACCTTCATACGCTACATATACACTAAGTCCGTGCTACATTTAGGGGAACTGTGCTAAAGGTGAACCACTACGGATACCGTCGCACACACTGTTCGGATTGGCTCTATATGGGACAGGATAACTGGTTCGCGAAAAATAATAATGACTACTGTTAGGCGCAATAAGGTAGCGCCTATTTTCCTCTTAATTCACTTCATCCCCCTTTAATCATCCATGTAAAAAAGTGTTTTATTTATATAAGCTTATACGGAAGCGAAAGCTTTTTTAAGCGGCAAAAAATAAATAAAGGAGATTTTTTTCGTGAACTCAAACACTGCTCTTATAAGAAAAGGCGGTGCAAATGTGTCGTCTTCCAAACGTCTCCCGTGGGTCGGGTTGCTGGCTTTAGCCATGGCGGGATTCATCTGCATTCTTACAGAAAGCCTGCCTGCTGGATTACTGCCACAAATTGCACAGGATCTAGGGGTCAGTTCATTAAGATTAGCGGGGCCTTTGCCGATGCTTTCAGACTGCACGCTCGGTACTTCCGATCTATGTAAAATTGTAAGCATTACAAATAAACTCAATATAGTCAAAGAGCGTTAACCTGTCAACACGAAAAACGGACGCTGTCCTTGAAGAGACGGCATCCGTGTGAATATAAGAAGCGCTTTAGATCGAAAAGCTCGTTTTCTTCAATTCTTCCGTGCTGAACAGAATATCGTAATCCTTGATGTCTTCCCGCCGAACAAATTGCTCCGCAACTTTCCGAACAGACGCTTCATCGGGTCCATGAATCATGGCGTATAAATTATACGGCCAATCGGGGTGCGTCCGGCGCTTGTAGCAGTGGCTGACTTCCGAATAATCGGCCAGCCTTTTTCCTGCCTCAGGTATATGCTCCTCAGGAAGTACGCAGATGAACAGGCCATTTGCTGAAAATCCCGCTTCCCTATGCTTTAGAACGGCTCCGATTCGTTTGAGTGCTCCTCCTGCCTGCAGTGCCTGCAAGCGCAGAAACACCTCTTCCAAGCTGCAACCTGTCTTATTGGCAATCTCGGTATACGGTTCAGTTGACAACGGAAGATCTCCCTGCAGTTCGCGGATCAGCTGCACATCCGTTATTTCTATTTTGCATGGTTCCTGTTTGGAGGTTGCGACTCCATTCAAGTTCGGGCTGGGTGTAATGGCTGATGCATCAGCCGTTTCTTCCATATTCAGAAAGACCTTTAGTTTGAATAATTGCTCGGAGGGAAACTCATATAGCAGCGGCCCTCCCGCCGCTTCACGGATCGTTTCAAGAATAGCCCCCCGTTCTTCCTCGGTCCGGGAAGTCAGCGTGAACCACATATTGAGCCTGCTGCGCCGGCGGTAGTTATGGGTTACGCCTCTATACCTGTTGATGACAGCAGCGGTCTGGTAAAAAAGCTCCTCCCTGACTGCCATCGCATACAAACAGCCTCTAAATCCCAGTCCCGCCGGATTAAACACCCCGCCGATCCGCCGGATGAATCCCTCTTTCTTCAGCCTTTCAAGCCTTTGAAGCACATCTTCCTGGCGTAATTCCAGTTCCTCCGCAATGGCATTCCAAGGGCGTCTGACCAGAGGAAGCCCGATTTGCAGCCGATTCAGCAGCTTCCGGTCGTTCGAATCCAGGTCCACTATTCCCACCTCCCCAGCTTACAGCGCCGCCGATCTTTTGTAACACCACGGCTCTTCGGCCATGAAATTGCCGCCGCTGTAATAGTACGATCTCGCCCGGCAGCCGCCACAAATGCCCACATCGGGGCAGGAGCCGCATTCTCCTTCATATTTCTTGAAGTCCCTTAAATCCCGAAACACCGGATTATCCCGCCATATTTCATCAAAAGGCTGCTCGCGAACATTCCCCACCTTGACCGGCAGGTACGGACAAATATGCACCTCGCCATTCGGCAGCACAGAACAATAGGAGACCCCGGCCAGACAACCGCGCGTGTACCGCATTTCCAGCCCCATGCTCTTGGCAAGCGGCATGAACTGGGGAGCGCATGTCGGTTTGATTTCAAGGGATGTTGACTTCTGTTTGGACAGAACACTGCGCAGAACCGAGTAATACCGTTCCCGCTTCAGCCCGTCTTCTTCGATATGGACGGCCCGTCCGGTCGGGACGAGAAAGAACGGGTGCAGAGAGGACACATGAAGCTCCTCGGCAAGCTGGGCAACCTGCACGAAGTCATCCATATTTCCCTCGGTCAGCGTCATGTTAATCTGCACTCTCAGCCCGGCTTCCCGGGCATAACGAATGCCCTCCAATGCTTGCTGCCAGCCTTCTGGCGCATTCCTGAACCGGTTGTGATACTCAGGCGTGGCGCTGTCTATGCTGATCGCAATGCCCCCCAGCCCTGCTTTTTTCAGCTCCGCAGCTTTGGCGGCGGTCAGAAGCGTGCCGTTGCTGCCAAGTGCGGGACGAAGGCCGATAGACGAGGCATACGCGATCAATTCGCAGAGATCTTCACGGATCAAGGGCTCGCCGCCGCTGAATATGAGAAGCTTGAATCCAGCCTGCTTGATCTGATCAATGAGCCGGATGCCTTCCTCCGTGGTTAGCTGGTCTTCTACAGACGATGTCGGCCCCGAGTCGCGATAGCAGTGTTCGCAGTATAAATTGCATTTCTTGGTCACATTCCAGGAAACGAGCATGCGTATTCAGCCTTCCTTTCCAGTGTTATACGATTCCAATTTCACGGTCACTTAAATAACAGGATGGGTCCTCCGCCCAGAAATCACCGCTTACCGAAGCCCGGGCCCGGAAATTCCCGTTACAGATATCCAGCCAATTGCATTCTCTGCAGCGTCCCTTTAGCAGCGGTTTACGGTCGCGCAGGCCGACCATTAGCGGATGAGCGGCATCACGCCAAATCTCGCTGAATTTCTGCTTGCGGATATTACCGATTTCGATATCTCTCGTGAACTGATCGGGATAGACGTTGCCGTGCCAATCCACGCAGCCGATGGCTATTCCGGAACGGTTGCCGCCGTTTCTCTGAAGCAAGCCAAGCAGTTCAGCTGCGCGCTCCGGGTCGCGCTCCATCATCCGCTGGTATAAGTAAACGCCATCCGCATGGTTATCAACGGTGAGCAATTCCACCGGTTTGCCTTTGCCATGCAGGTCCACCGTTTTAGCCATAATCCGGTCAAGAGCATGCCGGGATTGTTCATGGGTAACATCCTCTTGCTGCAGGGCGCTCCCGCGGCCGGAATAGACGAGATGGTAGAAGCAGGCCCGAGGAATATTTTCCCGCTCGATCAAATCAAGGACACCATCCAAGTCTTCATATGTATGTCTGCTGATCGTGAACCGGACCCCTACCTTCTGGCCGATGACCAAGCAGTTTCGGATACCCTGAAGCGCCTGCTTAAAGGCTCCTTTTCGCCCGCGAAATTCATCATGGCGCTCTTCCAGCCCATCCAGGCTTACACCGACATATTTAACCCCTGCTTCTTTTAGCATCTTCGCTCTGTCCATGGTAATCAATGTGCCATTGGTCGATACTACCGGCCGAAGCCCTTTGCTTGACGCATAAGAAATCAGCTCATAAATATCTTTGCGGATCAGAGGCTCTCCACCGGAAAAAAGCAGTACCGGCACCTGGAAGGCGGCCAGATTATCAATAAATACCTTAGCTTCCTCCGTCGACATTTCATCGGGATCATGGGCAGGACAGGCATTCGCATAACAATGTTTACAGGTTAAGTTGCAAGCCCGTGTCGAATTCCATACGACGACAGGCCCTCTGCCCGCAGAAACGCCATGAGGTTTGTGGCCCGGCTTAATGGTATAACGAAGGTCATCGCCTTCTCCCTTCATACCGGTAAGTAGTTTCGTTACATTAATCATTTCCGTTCCCTCATCTCCCTATAATTAGATACCAGTTCTTTTTATCTTAAGATAACTTGTGAGAATAAGGATATGCGCTATTATCTTGCTCTCGCGCCGCATTAATGCTTGGGTCTGCAATAAGAAGAAACGTCTGACGGCGTCTTATTAGAGCTTATGCTTCCGAAGTAGCGATATGAGTATCGCTTTTAGGTACGTTTACCCGTAATGCTGCGGGTATCAAAAAGGTCGTGGCCGAAATGATTTTTTCTTACAGCTGAAAAAGTGCTAGCAGGTTTCACGGTTACACACAGCCATGACATTCAGCGTGAAATTTGGCAAAAGTATATATTTGTTGCCAGCATGAGCGGAACACTTCTGGCATTGGCTAATCGTAATATGTCATATCCGATACTTGAAACGGTGTATGCCCGATTAAAGGTCTATGAGCGTTTGCTGGACACAACTAATATTAGATAACTGGTGAATTCCTGCCGTTGAATATGTAGTAGGTGGCCATTCAAATAAGCAGATCCTTCTATGATGAAGGATCTGCTTTGGATTTTCCTATACCTGTCCTCTGCATGCTTGCTCAAGCCCTTGAAGTAATGCCTCCATTTCCTGTCTAGTTTCAGCGTTTGTAATGATGCCTTCTGAGTTCAGCTTTAATGTGATATGCGGAATAATGACCTTTCCATTCTCCACAATCTCTGCGTTGATCATTTGCAATGTGAGCAGCAGCGAGGCATGCGCCAGATGGCCGCCCATAGGAGACGGTGACGCGCTAATGACCGCTGTTGGTTTATTTACAAATTCACCTGAAGATACAAGCCAATCCAAGGCATTTTTCAAAGCACCCGGTACCCCATTTCCATATTCCGGTGTACAGATCAGCACTCCATCCACTTGTTTCAATTGTTCCCGTAGCCCTCTTACGGAAGCTGGCCCCTCATCTACATCCAAGTCAGGGTTAAAATGCGGGAGATCTTCCAACCCATCATAGACTGTGAACATCATATTTTCAGAAGCCAGCCCCATAGTAGCCTTCATAAGTGCTGTATTGGAGGACTTTTGACGAAGGCTACCCGATATAGCCAATACCTTAATTTTCTGTTCCAACCGTATCATCTCATTTCTCCGAACTTGATCTGATCTTGCATATTCAGTGTACTATAGCTAACAAGAGAATTAAAAAGTGGATGAGCGTCAGCGATTTTTCCTGTGAACAAAAGGGCAATAAAAAAAATGCCTGCGGTTTCGCAGGCATTTGTGATATATCAATAGTCACTATACTAGGGCGGAATCTGTATTGCTGAATCAAGTATCCTTCTCTTGCTTGCGTTTTATCCCAATCAGATCAAGGAAGAAAACAAACAACGGAATACCTACAATCAAGCCCCAAATTCCAATCAGATGCTCAGAGAAAATAAGTACGACAAAGGTAAAGAAAATCGGTAAATTCGTTTTGGATGACATCAGCTTCGGATTTAAGAAATAGGCCTCAATCGCATGAATCACCACGATCAATATAACCAGATAAATTACATATTGAATGCCACCGACACTGAAAGCGATCAGGCCGAGCGGTGCCAGTGAGATAAACACACCTGCCACCGGAACCAATCCCAGTACGAAAATGATGAGCGCAAGACCGAGCAGATTAGGGAAGCCCATAATCCAGAGCGCAATCGTGGTCAATATACAGTTAATAAGTGAAATCAGCAGTTGAGCCTCCAATACCTTCCCGAACGTACCCAGAAACATACGGCCAAAATGACCCACTTCCTTGAAAAACCAGCCCAGCTTGCTATCTACAAACGTAGCTGTAAAGCGTGTAATATAGGATTTTTCCATCAGGAAGAACAAGCTCAAAATAATTGACACCAGAAGCTGTGTTCCCAATTGACTGACCTTCATTACTGCACTCAGGCCAGGCTCAAATAGCCGCTGAACATTCAGTGTGTCCATAAATTCGATAATCGTTTCGTTCCATTGATTACGATCAGGATACATATACGCTTGCTGAATCATGAGATACACCTGCTTGACCTGTACAATGATTAGCGGCACCATTCGGTAAACGCCCCACACCATAATCAGGATCAGCAGACCATACACCAGTAGCAGTACGACCATTGACGGTACATTGACAAACCGCTTGACCAGCTTATTCACTCCGTTATATATACTGCCAATCAAGATCGTAAGCAGCAGTGTTAACAACATAATATTCATCATGCTTCTTAACATAAACAACAGCAAAACGATTATCGCAAGGACGGCTATCCGCCTGACGCCCGCATGATTCATCCAGTTTCTTACCATTCGTCTTTATTCCCTCTCTCCCACTTGACTGTCACCCTTTGCAATCTTTCCCGGCATTAACTTTCTCTTTTTAACAATTTACTGTTAGCGATCAATAGAGAACCTACCATGACTAGAATAGCAATGGACCACCAGAATGTATTTTTAGCATCATCATGGTCCACAATAATGAGCCTGATGACGGCCGTAATCCCAATATAGATGAAATAACGTAATGGAAAATGAAAATTGGTTTTAAAGTACTTAACTATTAATGCTATGAATTCAAAATACAAGAAAAATACAAGCAGCTCTTCCGTGAATTCATAGTAATTTTTGTCGGCCTCTGTGTACAAAAAAACATAAGAAAAAATGGACCATGTTTCTTTTAGAAGTAAGAAGCTTAAAATCAGCCCGACCAGAAATAGCGAGATATTTAAGATCATTTGCAGAAAACCAGGTAACTTCTCAATATACTTCATTAATGCATTCAATACAGATCCCCTCACTGGTTGTACAATATCATCTTTATTTATATTATCGGTGGTATACGTGAAAAATGCTACATTACTTTTGGGGTCACCTTAATGAAAGTTTATATTCGCCCCTGCAATATAACCAATGGAGATAAAAATAAGCGTCCATATCAGAGAACCTGCGCTTGCCACCAGCATATATTTTCGGACAGGCATCGCACTAAGCCCTGACAAATAGCTTGTTGCATGTCTGACTCCTGGGATAAAATAACCAAACAAAATGGTCCACAACCCAAAGCGCGCAAACCACCCCTTAACTCTTGCAAATCGCTTCGGTGTCAATCCAACCCACTTGCCGTGCTTATCCACCAAGGGCTGGCCCAGCTTTTTGCCTAGCGTGTAGCTGATCATCATCCCTGTCATTGCACCGATGAAGCTGACTAAGATAGACACCGAATAATTCAGTACCATAATAGAAGATAAATAGCCGACAAACACCATAATAATTTCATCTGGAACCGGTAGGCCAATAATCCCAAGAGCAAGAAGAGCAAAAATAGCGATATATCCGTATTGTGTAATCATGCTGATGGCCCATTCCATAGGAGCGCCACCTCCTGACCGATTATTTTTTGAAGGACGGGAAGGGAATACGGCTAACCATCAGGAACGACAGCACTACCATTAACGCAAGCAACAACCCCGGCTTCAAATGCTCACTCCATAAAAACATAAAGGACAAAATCACTCCCGCCGCCGTAATCGGCATACCCACAAAGCCTTTACTAAAAGCCATTAGGTTGAATCTTGCCAATCTTACCGCACCACATATGACAAACAAAACAGCCACAAGTGGTCCTACCCAATGGGTATCTCCCAGCTTGTATAACAAGATCAAGAAAGCAGGGGCAACCCCAAATGAGACCACATCCGCCAGCGAATCGAGCTGTTTGCCAAAATCACTGGAACAATGCAGCAGCCTTGCCAGTAAACCGTCTAATACATCCCACAAAGCAGCCACCACCACGAGAATAAAGGCGGTCATGTATTGCTCATGAATCGTGAAATACAGGGATAAGACCCCTGCCCCCAGGTTTGCAATCGTGCATAGTGAGGGCAACCAATTCCATTTCATACTCTTAACTCCTTTGCCATAGCTTAGCCTCCGAATATAACAACAAAACGGACGCCGTCCTTGGTATTCTCCACCTTAAAGTGGAATTCGTGCAAATCCAAAATTCGTTTGACGATCGACAGCCCGAGCCCTGTCCCACCTGTCTGGCGGCTTCGGGACAGCTCAGCCCGGTAAAAGCGATCCCATATCTGCTCCAGTTGATCATCAGGAATGGTCTCACCTTTATTTTCAATGGAAAAGGAACTGATTTCCCCATCACCTTCGATACGAATCGTGATTGAGCTTCCTTCTTCAGCATGTCGTATGGCATTGACAACAAAGTTGATAATCACCTGTTCCATCCATCCTACATCGGCATGGATCGGCATCTCATTGGCGGGGATAATGACTACTTCCAGCTTTTTCTCCTTCAACAAATGGAATAGCTTGTCCACGACCTCCTCCACCAGCTCACTCAAGATAAAGGTCGTCTTGCGAAGCTTGAGAGTACCCGATTCCAATTTGGCGAGGTCCAGCATATCTTTGACCAATCGCTCCATTTTGTCCGCTTCCTCTACAATGACTTTCATATAATGATCCTGCTTCCCGGCGCTAACCCCATCTTGTAATCCTTCTGCGAAGCCTTTAATGATACTCAGCGGAGTTTTCAGTTCATGAGAAGCGTTGGCAAAAAAGTCTTGTTGCACAGCCTCCATCCTCTGCTTCTGTTCCATATCCTCCACTAATTGCTGATTGGCCTCCTGAAGCTCGCGCAAAGCGGTGTCCAGGTTCTGGGACAGGGTATACATGCTGTAGGACAAGCTGCCCAGTTCATCATTCTGCCGGATTGGTGTATGGGCTGTAAAATCGAGCTTAGCCATCCGCTTGGCGGTATTATTCAAAGCAATGAGCGGACGGGTCACCATCCGAGAATAGAACAGAGACAAAATTAGAATGAGTGCAAATCCTCCGATCCCTAAGTACAGATAAAACCAGCGCAAAGCCTCATTCGTCTCACTGATTTCCTGCAACGATGTCACAGTGAACAGGAGGTCGATCTCGCCTGTGCTCTGACGAACAGGATGGACTATAACTGCATTGCGTACCCCTGTCCAAGGTTCCGTCCAATCTTCCTCCAACACTTCGAAATTCTTAAGCTTCTCCAGATGCGACTGTGATAAAGGGAACCATTCCTCCAGCGCACTAAACAGTAAACCTTGTCGCTGACTCCATGTTTTCAGATCCGGCAGTACAATCTCTGTCACCGTACCGGAAAACCTTACACTGCCACCTGTGCTTGCCTCTTCCAAAGTTGATCCTATACTTTTGAAGCCAAGCTTCTGTATGCCGGTTGGATAAATTAAATTGGCGGAGGATATGCCTTCCGTTCCCAATCCCTCACCTTCAACCGTTACCGTATCGCCAGGCTGAATCCGGGCAGCTCTCAGCTCATCTCCATACTCACTCATAAACAGAGACAGCGATATTTTAACGATTTTACCATCTGCTTTTCTTACATTGATATGAAACGCATCATCCAGCTTTACTTTGCCGTCCAGCGTTACAATCGCCAACTGGTTTTTATTCTGAAGCATAAAACGAGCTGCCTCACGCGAAACCCTGCCCGATCCCCAAGCCTCCTGGACATAACTTTGACCGAAGCTTTGCAAACGACTTTCCACACGCCCAATCTTCTGTTTCTGATAAAAATTTTCAAAAAACAACAATTGACTTAAAATCACCATACCGTAAAAACACAGGAAAAACACAACCGTCATAATGAACAACTTAAAGGTAACTCCCCGTTTGTTCATTCTTCCTCCTCAAACCTGTAGCCTGTACCAAAAACCGTGCGGATATGGCGTGATTCACGTCCCAGCTTGCTTCTCAGCTTTTTGATATGCGTATCGACAACTCGTGTATCTCCTTCAAAGTCGATGCCCCATACTCGGTTCAGTATCGCATCCCGTGAAATAACGATGCCTTTATTATGTATAAGCAGCCGCAGCAGCTCATACTCCTTCGGCGTCAGCTCGACTTCCGCCTGATCCACCTCAAGCCGATGAGCCATCGTGTTGAGAATGGCACTACCGAACCGCAAGATATGCGACTCTGGCTGCACATGTCCTTCCACCCGTTTCATCAGCGCGTTGGCGCGGGCGATCAGCACCTTGGGGCTGAAAGGTTTGGTCACGTAATCATCGGCTCCTAGTTCAAAGCCTAATATTTTATCATCATCACCGGATTTGGCTGTCAACAAAATGATCGGCACACCTGAACGGCTGCGCACCTGGCGGCACACCTCCCAACCATCCAGTTCCGGCATCATAATATCGAGTATAATCAGGTCAGGCTGCACCGAATCAAACCAGATAAGTGCATCTTTTCCATTGCCTGCTTCATAGACTTCCCAATTATTTTGTTTAAAATAATCCGCAATCACTTCACGAATACGTATTTCATCCTCGACAAGAAGAACTCTTTTCTTCAATCGACTTCCCTCTTTCGGTCATTCTAGGACACCAGTATATCAAAGACATGTGTTCTTTATGTGTTCTTGACACTTCTTATCAGCAAAAGTTCTCATCCGCAAATTTCACCTTGGATTAGGGCAAATTTGTCATCGCTCAGACCATCTCTTCCTCTAAGATCCTACCCTATAATAAGTTGAGATACAAAAAGCCTGACAGGAGGGTAACACATGAGCAATCAAACCATTCAGTGGTTTTCCACTTCCAAAGCTAAAGCTTGGCAATCCCAAGCTCACCATTTGACCGATACCCAAGAGAGTGCCAACCTAATCCTTACAGGAGAAACATATCAGCTTGTAGAAGGCTTTGGTGGCTGTTTTAATGAATTAGGTTATGTGGCCCTGAATCATTTGGAAAAGGACGACCGAGATCGGGTGCTTCATTCTCTCTTTCACCCAGAGGGCGAGCACAAATTCACGATATGCCGACTTCCTATTGGAGCGAGTGACTACGCGCTGGAATGGTATAGCCACAATGAAACAGACGGCGACGTGGAGATGAAGCATTTTTCCATCGAGCGCGATCAGCAGTATCTCATTCCTTTTATTCGAGAAGCGTTACAACTCAATCCGGACTTAAAGTTGTTCGCTTCACCCTGGAGTCCGCCGACATGGATGAAATCACCGAAAGCCTACAATTACGGCACGCTGCGCTGGGAAAAGGATATTTTGAAAGCGTATGCATTGTACTTTGTCAAATTTGTTCAGGCTTACCGGGAGGCAGGGATTACGATCCATCAGATTCATGTTCAAAATGAAGTCATTGCCGATCAGAAGTTTCCTTCCTGTGTATGGACCGGAGAGCAACTGCGTGAATTTATTCGCGACTATTTGGGTCCTACTTTTGAGGAACACGGACTGGATACGGAAATTTGGCTGGGCACCATTAACGCACCCGATCCGTGGGAGGAATTAATGAAAAAGACTTCGACCGGATTCGATGAGTATGCCCATACCGTGTTAAGTGACCCCCAGGCCTACAAATATATTAAAGGTGTAGGCTACCAGTGGGCAGGCAAAAATGCCATTCAGCGCACCGTTGCCAGTTATCCTGAGCTTCGTTACATGCAAACCGAAAATGAATGCGGTAACGGAGAGAACTCATGGGACTACGCCAAATATGTATATAATCTGTACCAGCACTACTTCACCAATGGTGTGAATGCTTATATTTACTGGAATATGGTTTTGGAACCGAAAGGCAAGAGCACATGGGGCTGGGAGCAAAATTCGATGATTACCGTTGATCCAACGGATCGAAAACCTGTCCTGAATCCAGAGTATTATGTCATGAAGCATTTTTCTCATTTTGTATTACCGGGTGCCCGACGCATCGGACTTCGTGGCTCATGGACTGGAAATGCAGTTGCTTTTCAAAATACAGACGGGCAAAGAGTGCTAGTCATCGCCAATCCGTTCAAGGAATCACGTGTACTGAATCTGTCTCTCGGAAAAACAACACACCGCTTGGAGCTGGAGCCAGAGTCCTTTAATACGATCGTGATTCCTTCTTAACGCCGCAGTTTTCTGGAATTATGCATATATTAGGAATATTACGTTCCTGTTTTCCGGTCCTGCGTAATCATCATGCTTCACTGTCCAGTCGATCTGTATCCATATACGTATGCATAGTTTCCAAAATGGATGTATATCCTTTTGCGTATAGTAACTATAAATAGTATACTTGGAATAACTATGGACAGGAGGTCGATGAATATCACTACTGTAAAAGACCGGATTGATTTGAAGCTGATTAATTGTGATAAGGAATTGACTCTCGCGGTCATCGGTGGAAAATGGAAGCTGATTATTTTGTGGCATCTCGGTATGGAAGGCACCAAGCGGTTTGGTGAATTGAAGAAGCTGATCCCCCATATTACGCAAAAAATGCTGACTAACCAATTGCGCGAGCTGGAAGAAGATAAACTCATTCTACGTAAAGTCTATCCTGTCGTCCCTCCGCATGTGGAATATTCACTGACAGAGCATGGCGAAAGCCTGATTCCGGTACTGAGAGCAATGTACGATTGGGGATCAAACTATCGCGAGAACGTGATTTGGAAAGAAGAAGAAGCGGTTCAAGACGTCACACCCGTGTGACCAGCAAACAAGCATTTTGCGAAATGCTAAACTATATTTCTCGTAGAGGCGACCCTGGGAAGATCCGGGGTTGTTTTTTTGTGATATAAAGACATTCTCCAAGATAATAAAAGATATGGATGCAAGTATCCGTTTCCATTGGCATTAAAGATCGTTTTCCGCTACATATCCTCATTTTACACTTGTATTCGTGATTTACATTACATCCGCTGTGACGTATGATTCTTCCATCCCTATTTACAGTGAACTCGAGAAGGAGGCCATTCTAGCATGAGCATGACGCTTGCCCAGCCCACAACGTCCCAAGCGACCCAATTACGCATTGGTTCCATGGAAATGATTCAATACGATTATCGTCAATTTCCTGACTCGAAACCCTATCAACACCATTGCTGTGGCTTGCTTACTATGTCGTGTAACGGCGCTCAAGGTCTGGCAGAATATGAGTTACCTGAAATTAAAGGCGCCTTTGACCTCGTCCGCTGGGCTTCCGTGTTTACCTCACTCAAGGGTCTGTCCTTAACCGAGGCTGAGCAATATATTCAGCACCACGCTGATCACTGGGGGCCTGATAAAACAGAGCTGGCTCTATCTGCCTTATCCGATCTGACTGCCCATGCGAACCTGCACATTCTCTCCCCATTAGCGACCATCCTCCCCCCTCGGATTAGTCGTTCGTATCTCATCGAGCATGGCCTGGTCTACTATTCATTCTAAATATCGTCCACCACTCCATTAGCAATCTACTTTCAGTTCATGCAAAAAAGCCTGAGACTGTTTATCACAGGCCAGGCTTTTACACTTTCAGCACAGAGTTGATCACACTTGCAGTTTACCTGCACGAATATCGTCTGTCATTCCTTCATAAGGTGCTTGGGAAATTAATTGTTCGTTGTTCACACCCGCATTTTCGATGAATGTAATATCTGCAAATTCAGGCACCACATACTTTGGATACGTTTCATACTTTTCACGCGATTCTTCCATTAGCGGAATAAAATCGTTTTGGTAGCGCACAGTGATTTCCGGATGCTCATGAACCCATTTAGGGAAGAAAATAATGCCGTGCATACGTTTTTCTTCAGGCATAAAATTCAGAGACACGTCAGTGCCTGTCGGTTCGGTCCACGATACTTTATACACGTTTTCCACCAGTTTCGCCAGATTGACCTTCTGATCACGTACCCAGCGGCCACCTACCATACCACTATGAATGCGATAATCGATCGTATCTTCATTTTTAATATATATTTCATACTCCCAACCATTCTCATAGGTGTAAATCATGTGGCTGCCGATAAACTTGTCCATCTTGCATCCTTCTTTCCTAAATTATAATTTTTCATGAATTGAATGGGATACCAAAGATAATAAATATTCAATTCAAACATGTAAATATAAACATGTTTTTAACTACATATAAATTGTAGCACTGTGGTATACTAGTGTCAAATACCGTTTTACGAGGAGAGCTACGTTGAAACGCACTTTAAAATATGCCATTTTGGGCCTGGTTCACAAAGAGGAAATGAGCGGCTACGATATTACGAGCCAATTCAAGCAGGAAATCGGACAATTTTGGAGCGCCAAGCACAGTCAGATTTATCCCGAGCTCAAAAGGCTGACCGAAGAGGGACTCATTGAATATCGGACCTCCATTACAGGAGCCAAGCTGGAAAAAAAATTGTACTGCATTACCCCCAAAGGAACCCAAGAGCTGACCGAATGGCTGCTAAGCCCCAAGGAGTTACCGGAAACGGAAAAAGATGAGTTTATGCTTATGCTGTATTTCTCAGCGGCCATCCCCAAGGAAGAGAACAAGCGATTGTTCGAGGACCAGATTGCCAAACGTAAAGAAAAGCTGGAGTATCTGTACGAAAGTAAAAAATCCCTCCAACAGCTGGACGAGAATCTTCAATCCCCCGGCTCTAACCAATTCGGGCATTATCTGGTGCTGAGCCGTGCCATTAATCGGGAAGAAAGCTATATTACGTGGCTGGAAGAAACACTGTCCCTGTTTGAATAGCCTAAAAAACCTTCAACGTCACGTAGATTCGTGGTATTGAAGGTTTTTCTAAAATAAGTACGTGCAAACTAGTCTGCCGTCGTAATCGAAGAGCCGTAATCTTCAATATGGATATCTGTGCTAAACCGTACAGGAATGGTACTAAAAGTGGTATCCCAATCCTCTTTGACCTTACGCCAAACTTTAGGATGCTGAATCCTCAAGGCCTCTCCGAAACCTCCGACGTCAACCTTCAGCTTTTGCATTTTAGCTAACGTTTGTTCAGCTAATGAATTCACTTTCTCCTGAAAGAGACTCTCTTCTTGTCCAAGCACATTGTTGCTACGCAAATTTTCATTCTTTATATGCACCTCCGAAATGCGTCCCTCTGAGGTCATTTTTACCTGAAAGGAAATGTCATCCCCCTGAACGATGGCCTTGATCTTGCTTTTCACCGCTTTGATCTCATATGCTATATTTTTACCGGTTTTCGGATCGCTGCTTTTCAGCACGCCTCCATCCAATTGGCCTTTGATCCACATAAGACCCTCGACCTCCGACTCATTCAGATAACCACCGTAGGTTTGTGTCTTTCCCTTGATGATTCCCGCACCTGCGAGCTTGATTTCATTCTCCGCCGTAATGACATTAGGTAATATAAAGCTTCTTTCACCCTTCATGGGTCCGATCACTTTAGCCAAAGCCATGGGCTTTATCAACCGCGCGTTCCGTTTACGGTTTTGGAATATATCCTTTAATATATAAGCAGGAATCTGACCAGGAATTTTCTCCTGAAGCGCATTCCCCGCCTTGTCTGTACTAATCAGTAGCTGTACGCTGGGCCGAATGTCATTATCCCCCAAGAAAAAGTCCAGCAGCTCATACAACGGAATCTTGCGAAGCAGACTGGAGCTGATAATAATCGTTTTCAAATGTTGCCCGATGGGAGGTCGATTGGTCCGCAATGAAATTTCTCTGAGCATTTCAAAAACGGAATCCCCCGTTTCCGTAATATTAAAAAATTTTTTAGCTTGCGGGGAGGAGCTATTGGAGCCTCCGCTTTCCTCTGGGATGACAAATTGGAAGGTTCCAGTGATTAACTCTTTTTTTGGATAATCTCCTCCTTTTCGATTAATTTGCTCTTCTTGCGAAGATTCTGCCTCTACATCCATAGCAATACCTGTCATCAGATTTAGATCCTCCACCGGCGAGCTGCTCCAACAACCTGAAAGTGTACAACATACTAGGAGTGCGGTCATTCCGAGTAATCCCGACCGTGCCCTCATCATGACCGCACCTTCCTCCAGCGAGAAATAAGCAGAAGTGGCAGTGGAAGCAGAGCGAATAAAACAAAAGCTCCATTCCCCAGGATCGTTCCAAAAGAAAATAACTCATTCAGATTTTTGGGAATTTGGGATAGGAAGTAGATGATCGGAAGCAAAATGAACAGCGTCTTGGAATAAGAGCTATTCAAAATTTGAGAAACTCCGAGCGAAGCGCAATAAAAAGCAATACTAAATGTGGAAAAAATTTGCATGATCCAAATGGTCAACAACAAGGATTCGAACCGTTCCAATAACAGGTACTCCACTTCAAAACTGCGAGCCAAATCTAAAAATGGCCAGGTTCTGCTCAAGACTCCTTCGAACGAAAAAGCGCCAATGCACAGGATCAGCGTTGCTGTATAAAAAGCGACCGCGATCCCGATCGCCAGTCCGATTGCCTTGGTTGCTTTCTCGGGTTTTTCCATCCGACAAAAAATAATCAGCAAGGACTCTGTCCCCGTTAATGTCAGGATTGTAGTCTTGAGCGTTCTAACCACTGGCATCACCCCCTCCGACAAGACAGGACGCAAATTATTCAATTCGAAAATATTTAAACTCAGCAAGCATATCAACAAAAAGATAGCCGTCGTAATCGGGAATATTAATTGGCATATTTTCCCTAACGAGCTTACTCCTCCCATGCATAGGTACAGAGAGAGCCACATAAAAGGTGCTGAAATTGCCCACGCCGGAGTGCCTTCAAGCAGAAAGAACGACGTTACTTCCTCCACAGATCGGATTTCAAATGCGGCTATACAAACAAAATAAATAACAATCAGCATACCAATCCCTTTGCCAATGACTTTGCCTGTTATCCGCTGAACATACTGGTAAAAGGTACTTTCTGGAAACCTTGAACTTAGTTTGATCATAATCCATCCGAGCAGGAAAGTGCCCCCCCCCTGCTAAAATGACAGATATCCACGCATCCGGTGTTTTTGCAACTTCAGTTGCTACTCTGGGAAGGGTAAGCAACCCGGCAGCCAGCATAAAGGAAACCACAATTGCCGTTGTCTGCAACGTTGTAATTTTATCCGCTTTTTTCCCACGGGCCATCTTGCTCCCTCCTGTGTTGAGCTCATCCTTGTCGCTTAGGGTCTTTATGCTTCAAAAGAATGGGTCTATTTTTCATAAATTGCAGCGGTGCTCGTATGAAGTAATCTTTCCAGTCCTTCAACGAACGGGGGACCGTTAGACTCAGGAACGGCACACCGAAGCTGTGTAATTTAACCATATGAATACTCAGCATTAGGAAAAACATGATTACGCCATACAACCCGAAGGTGGCCGCCGTAAACATGGCTCCAAAGCGCATGACACGCATGGAAATCCCAGCGCTGTATACAGGGGCTGAAAAGGAAGAAATCGCTGTAACGGCCACCACAATTACGAGAATCGGGCTTACAATCCCGGCGTTAACAGCGGCCTGTCCAATAATCAAACCGCCGACGATGCCCATCGCTGGACCGATGGGTTTGGGGAGCCGAAGTCCCGCCTCACGTAAAATTTCGATAGAAATCTCCATAATCAGGGCCTCAACCAGCGTCGAAAACGGAACCCCTTGTCTCGCACTGATAATGGAAATGACCAGCTTGGTTGGAATCAATCCGGGATGAAACGAGATAAAGGAGATATAGAGCGCCGGGGCGAACAACGATATGAAAGTTGCCATAAAACGAAGGAATCGTATAAGCGAACCCGGTATCCATCGTTCATAATAATCTTCGGGGGACTGGAGCATCATCCCATACGTTACAGGCATAAGAAGCGCAAAAGGTGTACCGTCCAGCAGAATCGCCACACGTCCCTCCAGCAATGCAGCCATGACCCGATCCGGTCTCTCCGTATTTTGAATTTGCAGAAAGGGGCTAAGAAAATTATCCTCAATAAGCTGCTCCACATAGCCCGACTCCAATACCTCATCCATATCAATGGTTTGGACCCGCCGCTTCACCTCATCCACAAGCTCCGGGTCGGCAATGTCTCTGAAATACACCACCATCAACTGCTTCTCCACTCTTTTTCCAACTTTGAAGGACGACATGGCCAGTTCCGTACTTTCTCCATGTCTGCGCAGCATTGCCGTATTATCGCTGAGGGTCTCGGTAAAACCGACTCGCGGTCCTCGCAGCACCGATTCCGATATCGGGTCCTCCACCCCTCGTGTATTCCCTTTGGGTGTACCCAGCACAAAAGCGCCGGGTATGCCCTGAATTATAAGTATGACAGAACCGAACAGCACCTTTTGCAAGGAGAACTGCACCTCTAACGTATACTCTGTCTCCGATACCAGCATGACCTGACGAATAAACATATCCCGAAGCTCTTTTCCTCTCGGAAGATCCTCCCCGCCTTGTCCTGAACTGCCCCAATCCATCAGTGGCTTTAAAATGTTCTGATCCATGCCAACCTTGTCTGTTAATCCATCCACAAAAAAAAGTGTACCTACAGCGTTCAGTTTTCCCAGGAAAATAGATCGTTCGTTCACATCTGCCATATCCGCGACGGCTTGTCTGACTTTTTCTATATTCGCCTCATAATCTTCGGTAAAGGTTCCCTTTTCCTTCTCTGCCTCACTTACAGACGGGTTGCGATCTGCCTGCTCCGAACGGTCTTCTTCTTCTAGAAGCTTTAATCGTTCCATACGTCTGCTCTCTCGACCATCCATCGCTTTAATTTGTCGTACCGTCAGAAAAATAATCAAAGGTATGATGAACAAAAAGACAGCTTCTATCCATACGTTCCATTTGGGTATATGAGTTCCGATGACCTGCCACACGTTCTTTCCTCCTTTACTTCCATAGGATTTGTATATAGATTTACCTGGATTAGAAAAAAGATGCATGGACGATAGGTGGGATGGAATAAATTTCTTTGCTCACAAAAGGAATAAAAAGGTGAATTTGATAGATGAACTGTAGTGTCAAATGTAGAAATCCATGATAATATCTATTCATCCTATGACTAATGTCACAAATTTGTTGAATTCGTGGTCCATTATTCGAATCTAAAAAGGAGTTGTAGGTATGAAGAATCATTTTTGGAAGAAAACCGCTGTGTTGAGTTTGTTAGCGGTCATTTTGTTAGGTGGAACGGCAATCAGTCCCAAACAGGCACATGCAGGTTATGAGCCTTATATTGGGGAAATTACGGTGTACCCGTACATGTTCGCTCCTAAAGGTTGGCTAAAATGCGAGGGCCAGATCTTGAGCATTGCTCAGAATTCAGCATTATTTAGCCTGCTGGGCACTAATTTTGGCGGCGATGGAGTGAGCACATTTGCATTGCCTGACTTGCGCGGAGCTTCCCCGTTGCCAAATGTAAACTACTACATCGCAACCGAAGGGGCATACCCGTCCCGCCCATAAGATGAATACGCTCAATAGTGTGCTATTTAATAAAGAAGAGGTGATAGCGTGCTCGAAGGCAATAACTTCACACGCAACAAATTGAAACCCTATCGGTTGCTGGTTCCATTGCTGCCATTCATCGGCGGTGCGTTCCTGCTCATAGGGACGAATGAGGCACATGCTGCCGGTTGGGAAAATGTAGTGTTGCACAAGCCTGTAAGCTCAAGCGGTTACACGCAACCCTATGATCCCTCCAGAGCGGTAGATGGGTCAATCGAGCCAACAAGCCGCTGGTATCAGGCAAGCAATGGTGAAAAATGGATCCAGGTAGATCTGAGAGATTGGTATACCGTAGATCGATATGTTGTTACAGGTATGGGTGTCCATTATGGATGGAACGATCAACGTGATCCATACAGTTTCCGATTGCAGACAAGCAGCAACGGAATTAATTGGGTGACTGTAGATACCGTCCAGAATAATGAAAGCTCTAATGTTGAAAAGAGCATTGCCCCTGTAACTACACGATACTTGCGATTAACTATTGATCAAGGAAATGCAAGAAACAATCAATGGACTTCCATCATGGAATTCGCAGCTTATGGGGAGCAATTGCCTATTCCACAGGCTCCGGGCCATTTTGCAGGAACCAAAAATGGAAATACAGTGGAGTTAAGCTGGGATGCTGTTCCTTATGCAACATCATACAAAGTCATACGAGATAGCGTAACGCTCTATACAGGCAGCTTAACCCAATTCATAGACACTTCAGCATTGCCGCCAGGTGAAGCAATTTATACGGTTCAGGCTGTGAATGCTAAAGGGGAGAGCACTCCCTCAGAGGTTAAAGTGATTATACTTACCGATGCCGAGAGAGTTGCACAGGCAAAAGCCGCTCTTGCTTTAGGCTTTGCATCTGGAGATACAGCTGATTCGGTATCTCAAAATCTTACACTGCCCCTCACTGGATTGAATGATACGACGGTGAGCTGGAGTTCGGATACTCCTGACGTCATTACGAATGAGGGGGCTGTCATACGCCCGCGGTACGATCTGGGTGACCGAAAAGTAAAACTGACAGCTACGATTGCAAAAGGAACTGCCTCGGATACTCAAACTTTCGAAGTTACCGTACCGAAGATAACTGCACATGATACATTAGATCAAGCAGCAGGTGCCCTCTCGCTTGGCGATTTGTCTGCGCTGACAGAAAATATATCTCTCCCATTATCCGGTTATGGTGGTACGCAGATCGAATGGTCCTCGTCCAAACCTCTTGTCATTGCAGCAGATGGAACACTCACCAGACCCTCTTATAGTAGTGGAGATACTGACGTTATCCTAACGGCTACCCTGCAACTTGCAGGCTTAACGAAAACAAAGAATTTTACTGCGCATGTATTCCGTCTGCCCATGAGCGATACAGAAGCCGTTGACGCAGCATACAGGGCGCTTGAGTTGCCAATGACTACAGTAACCGGAGACGTATATTTGCCAAAAGACGCATTGAATGGTGTTCAGGTGTCATGGTCATCGACTCAGCCCCAGTTCCTGGATCATACGGGGCATGTAACATTCCCAAGCTATGTGCAAGGCGATCAGACTATCACGCTGGAAGCAGTTGTGTCACGAGGCGGGGTTGAGCTGCGAAAAACATTCAGCCTGCTCGTGCCCGCACTGCCCGTAAGTGCTGATGAAGCCGTAAATTTGGCAGCAAATACACTAAATTTGGATTATCCGCAAGGGATTAAGGATTCCATTGCTCTGCCTCGTACAGGAGCATTTGACACCCAGATGGACTGGTCTTCGGATCAACCAGATATCCTCAGCAACAGCGGTCAGGTGAATCGGCCTAAATATACAGACGGTGATGCGAATGTACAATTAATTGCCATTATTTCTAAAGGTGCAGCTTCTGTACAAAGAACATTCACAATCACAGTGCTGAAGGCATTGCCGAATACACCTTACGTACGATTGAACGGCAGTAATCCAATTGTTCTGGAAACCGGCGACAGCTTCACTGATCCAGGAGCCAGCGTACTGGACAGTGTTTACGGCAATATCCTGCTCCCTGAGCTTTCAGGTAGCGGGAATGTTGATACAAATGTACCTGGTGTATATGTATTGAACTATGCTTATAGCGACAACGGGGGTTGGACGGCAGAGCCTGCAGAACGCCATATAAACGTACTGCCTCGTGCTGTTACAGCCGCAGCAGGCAATGAGGATATAGCCTCTGTGATCGTTACAGGCGCCTTACCGAACGCACGGCTTGAGCTGTACAATGCCCAGCAGGAGCTTATAGCGGAAGGAATTGCTTCCGGAGAGGGTAGATATACATTTATACCCGTTCCTGAAGGAGCCAGCTACTATGTACTACAGAACATAAATGGCATGAAGAGTGCTCCGTCAGGGCTGGTGTATCCACAAGGGTTAACCGCGCAGCGCGTTGCCGATTCCATCACAAGCATAGCAGCTCCTACAACAAGTGATACACTGCTCAGGTTGCCTGTTGTACCTGATGGTTTCCGTGTGACCATCAGCAGCAGTAGCCAGCCAGACATCGTGCGTACAGACGGAACTATTGTTCAAGCAGGTACTCCTTCCGTTGTAACTATCATGCTGGATGTTATGAGGGTAAGTGATGGTTCTCATGCTTTGACGCAAGCCATAGAAGTGACCGTTCCTGCCAAGGTAATTGCGAATACAGGCAAATCTAACAAAGATAAGACTGAGGATCTATCTGCTTTCGTGCCACAGATCGGATTTTCCGAACAAGGGAAAGAGTTCTCCCTCTTTGTTCCTTCGCCGGCATTTTTGGATGAGCAGATACAGCAAGCACTTCGCGAAGGCAAAGCATACGCAGACATTCGTTTGGAGCAGGAAAAGCAACTGAGTCGTGTTCTCCTTCCTCATTCTTTACTGAATAAGTGGGATAAGATGGGTGCATCGGTAATATCCCGATATGGAACACTGAGGATATCCAGTGACACCTTAACCAGCATGGCCTCAGGTCAGCAGGACGTTACATTGTCATTCCAGCAGGTAGATGTACAGCGTGCACAGCAGATCCGTGATTGGGCTGAGCAACAATCCAGCCTGACGCTGATGGGTCCGGTTACAGACATCAAAGCCAATATGACAGGGACAGGGACATCGACCATCATTCTACCGCTGGATAACGAATCCTTAGGTGAGTTACACAATGCAGAGCCCCAGTTCTCCATTCTTGTTATTCATGAGAATGGCGAGCGTGAGATTCTAAAAGGTACTGCTGTAATGGATTCAAACGGGATATTGTCGGGTGTGAGTCTGAATACGACCGGGTTAGGTACCTTTGCCATCGCCACAGATGCAAAGCCTCAAACCGATAATACCCGTGTGCAAAATGCCCCAATCAATTCGTCAGATTCGCAAGAGCTAGCTCAAGTATGGCCAGATGTACAAGGCCATTGGGCAGCGAAGTCCTTGCAATCTCTTGCAGACAAAGGCTGGATACAAGGCTATAAAGACGGCAACATACGTCCTGAGCGCGCTGTAAGCCGTGCAGAATTTGTAGCCATACTGACCAGAGCATTGGGAACTGCTGGAGATGAGAGCCCTTCTACCTCATTTACAGATATGAAGGGACACTGGGCTGGATCAGCTGTGGATTCTGCTTACCGTCAGGGATGGATTCAAGGGCTAACCGCTCAAACTTTCGGACCTGATGAGAGCCTTACCCGTGAACAGGCGATGGTGATCCTGTCACACGCGATGCAGAATCAGACATCCATTTCCAGCACTACTGCACTGCAATCCTACAAGGATGAGCAGCAGATTTCAGCATGGGCCTCCGCAGCATTCCAAAATGCAGTATCCTCCGGCTGGATCAGCGGTTATCCAGATGGAACGCTCAAGCCAAAAGCGGCTATCAGCAGAGGTGAGATGGCTGAACTGTTAGTACGTATGCTTAAATAAGAATTTTCAAGTTTCATAGATCAGATGAGTATAACCATATAACGCGGCCTCCAAGCTTTTCGGGGGGCCGTATTTTTTATGTGTATTTTATGTAACGAGCCTTCAACAATCATTTTTGCTTGGTCATTCACCCTTTTCGCTTCAGAAAATATATTATGAGTATCTGCGAAACGGGGCGATGAACCACCTGTCACCTCTACTGTAGGAAGAACGATCAGGAGGAGATATTTGAGCATGAAACATAAAAAACCGTTCAGGTTCAGTGGTGCATCAAAAAAAGATGAAGACTGTAAACCAACAAGAGTAAATAGAAGTATCGAAGATCTTCTCAGGCTGATTAATGAAATGACCGCGATTATCCCCATCGTGTTCGCAAACCCTTCTGCGGCTAATGTATCTTCCTTGCAACAGGTTTTAAGACGTCTGTTGTCTCTGGCGAAAAGCTTAAGGCTTCGCGGCGGGGCCAAGGCAGACATACTGGCAGCGCTGGAGCTTGCTATTGTTGCGTTAGAAGCTACACCTTTCTCGCCGATCGCGTAGGTACTGCACTGCAACAATTGCTGGATGCGCTATTGTCCATCGTTTTACAAGAATCCCTCGATCCTGCTCTTAAGGACAGCTTAATCAACGCGATCAGAATCACTGGAACGATGGTTAGCAACGTATTAGGTGAAACATACTTGTCAGGGGAGCCCGGTGCACAAGGAGCCCCAGGGCCTCCAGGGCCTCCAGGACCTCCAGGACCGGTGGGACCCGGCGGTGCGCCTGGACCAGCAGGTGGACCAGGGCCACAAGGACCTCCAGGACCTATCGGAGCGGCCGGACCTGTGGGCCTTGACGGACCTGCGGGACCTGTTGGAGCGACTGGACCTGTGGGCGCCGCTGGGCCCGCTGGGCCTATCGGCGCCGCTGGACCGGAAGGCCCTGCCGGACCAGTCGGCGCTACGGGTGCTACGGGAGCCGATGGTCTACCGGGCGCGGTTGGCGCTGTCGGACCCGCTGGGGCCACGGGTGTTACGGGCGTTACAGGGATTACCGGAGCCACCGGCTCGGGAGCCATCATCCCGTTTGCTTCCGGAGGGCCTGCTACACTGACAACTGTTCTTGGTGGGCTGGTAGGAACCACAAGTTTGATCGGCTTCGGAAGCTCAGCTACAGGTATTGGCCTCGTAGGCGATACCATTGACCTCACAGGTACGCTTGTAGGACCGCTTATTAACTTTGCTTTTTCCGTACCACGGGATGGCGTAATTACCTCTATTGCTGGTTACTTCAGTACAACAGCTGCTCTGACCCTCTTAGCATCATCCGTTAGCATTACTGCCCAGTTGTTTAGTTCCCCAACACCTAATAATTCCTTCACAGCGATTCCCGGAGCTACCGTTATATTGACTCCCCCACTGACTGACATTGTTGCTTTGGGAACGATCTCTAGTGGTATTACTACCGAATTGGCTATACCCGTAACCGCGCAGACCCGTCTACTTATGGTCTTCTCAGCAACGGCTACAGGAGCCTCCCTCCTCAACACCGTGGTGGGTTATGCGAGTGCAGGCATTACCATTACCTGATCCAAGCCGAAAAGGGCCCAACAGGATTGTCCTGTTGAGCCCTTTTTATTTGTATTCCATCAGATGAACTAAACCGTTTCGAGCGATATTTTTACTTCTTCTCCCTCTTCACAAACAGCGAACGTTTTAACTTGTCCGTGATCAGGCTCTTGAACGATGCCTGTCTGCAGGTCAATTTTCCAGTCATATAAAGGATCATAGATATAATGACCAGATACTATCGCCTCTGTAAGAGGACCTCTTTTGGGATGAGGATTGATATTTTCAACGGCATAAAGCTCATTCTCCGAAGTGCGAAAAACAGCAATTTCGACACCTTTGATGTGGATGGTACGTCCTATTCTGATCGGAAAATCCTTACTGTGACCGACGACAAGCCATTCGGCATTTTTGATCATTTGCTTGATTGCTCCCTTCCTCAGGCATTTTAGATACAATTACACAATAGACGGGGTGACAACCTCGAATAAATTCTTGCGTGAATCCTCATCATTGATGATCTTTTTCCAAGGGTCTTCGACCTGTTGCAGTGCAAATTCGATACGTTCTACTAAAGCTTGGCGATTAGCTGTATCCTGAACGACTGCTTTCTGAATCTCTTCCAGACCGATCCGTTCCACCCACTCCGAAGTACGTTCCAGGTATTGTCCTGTTTCGCGGTAGAGTTGCATTACGCTACCTACAATATCAATCAACTCGGCGTCGGTTTTCACTTTACAGAGTGAATCAGCCAACCGTGCTTTAATACCGCCATTACCACCGATAAAGATCTCCCAGCCCCCATCATTACCTACGATTCCGATATCTTTGGTACATGATTCCGCACAGTTGCGTGGACATCCATTAACCGCTAATTTGAATTTTGCCGGGAAGTCCAGTCGTTCGAATTTCCGTTCCAACACTTCTCCCATTCCCATCGAGTCCTGTGTGCCAAACCGGCAAAATTGCGATCCAACACAGGTTTTAACCGTACGAAGTGACTTCGCGTAGGCATACCCCGACGGCATATCGAGTTCTTCCCATACTTTAGGCAGATCCTCTTTACGGACACCGATCAAATCAAGCCGCTGTCCTCCTGTTACTTTAACGACCTTAACGTTGTATTTAAGAGAAACATCTGCTATCTTCTTCAAATCTTCTGGGGTCGTTACACCGCCGTACATTCTAGGAACAACTGTAAACGTTCCATCCTTTTGAATGTTCGCGTGCAATCGCTCATTTACAAAACGGGAATCCCCCTCATTTTCATAGGTGTCCGGGTTAATCATTCCCAGATAGTAATTCAGCGCCGGCCGGCATTTGGAGCAACCTTCATCATTATGCCAACCCAGTACATTCATAACTTCACGCGTTGTTGTCAGCCCTTTGGTTTTGATCGCTTCCACAATCTCGTCCCGGCTCAATGTTGTGCAGCTACATATTCCTTGCTTGGCTGACGTCTTGAAGCTGTCTCCAAGAACATATTGTAGAATCTGCTCCACGACCGGCTTACATCCTCCACAAGAACGAGTTGCTCCGGTACATGCTTTAATTTCATCGACTGTAGTCAGCCCATTGTCATTAATTGCATCAACAATGGCCTTTTTAGTAACACCGTTACAGCCACACACAATTTCATCATCGGCCATCGTTTCAGCGGATGATGTTTTCGACCCGTGATTGCTGCATCCAGTACCCATGAGCTGTCCATATATTTCATCTGTCATCAATGTTTGCTGACGCACATATTTTTGCAGGCTAGCAGATTCGCTCACATCGCCAAACAGTACAGTTCCAACAATCTTATTTTCACGAAGCAGCACTTTTTTGTAGGTCCGCTTCCACTCATCTTTTGCAACAATCACCGTATGTTCAGGCTGGGTTATGAATTCGCCAGCTGAGAAAACATCCACCCCTGAAATTTTGAGCTTGGTGGAAACCACCGATCCCATATAACCTTCAGTTTCCGCGCCTGCCAAATGTTTGGCAATGACACTTCCCTGCTCAAACAGCGGAGCTACCAGACCATAACAGATTCCGCGGTGTTCAACACATTCCCCTACAGCATATACATCCGGCACAGAGGTTCTCATCAAATCATCGACTACAATACCACGGTTCGTTTCCATACCACTTTGCACAGCTACCTGAATATTAGGCTTGATCCCAACCGCCATAACGACCAAATCCGCTTCCAGCTCGCTTCCGTCTGAAAACCGCAATCCTTGTACGCGATCTTGACCGTACACCTCCGAAGTTTGCATTTGCATAGCAAACTTGATTCCTTGGCGTTCTAGTTCTGCTTTTAGCATCGCAGAGGCTTCCCGGTCTAGCTGACGTTCCATCAAATCTTCCATTAAATGAACGACCGTAACATCCATCCCCAGATTGACCAGGCCTTTAGCTGCCTCCAGCCCCAACAGACCTCCACCAATGACAGCGGCCTTTTTATAGGTCTTTGCCGCTTCCAGCATTGCCGAGCAATCGGCGATATCTCGGAAACCAATAACTCCCGGTAATTCTTTACCCGGAATAGGCAGAATAAACGATTGTGAACCAGTAGCCACCAAAGCCACATCGTAATCAATTTCCAGTCCGTCTTCGGTGAGAATCTTCTTGTTCTCACCGTCGATACTTTTAACCATTTTTCCTGTATATAAAGTAATCCCTTGATCCGCATACCATTGCAAATCGTTCAGTATGATATCATCTATTGTTTTACTACCTTCCAACACATAAGAGAGCATGATCCTGTTATAGTTCGGATGCGGCTCACTTCCCAGGACTGTAATTTCATATTTATCTGTTAATTTTAAAATTTGTTCGACCGTATTGATACCAGCCATCCCGTTCCCTATAACCACAAGCTTCTTTTTACTGTTTATCATATACCGGTTCCTCCATTCATTCGACGCTACTTCCTATCCGACGACATCTCTACGTTTCTAATGAATATTGTTTATGCTTCTATTTTAATACAGCAGATAGAGCTATATGTGACTAGAATCACAATGTAGTTAAAATTAAGAATATTTAGGGATTTCCCTATTCCGTTTCAAGGGATTTTGCTCCATTCTCTACACTGGCTCTCAGTGCTAGATAGCTCTATAACAACAACAGAAGTGTTTCGTGTGAGATCTGCCGTAATGATTAGATTTAAAAATAGTGTAGTTGATGATCATTTGCTCTGGTCATCGAACGAATCTTTCCAGTTCATGTGTAAATACAACCTTTATAAGGAATACTTTAGGGACAACTTGTATCTTAGAATTGATTCGTTTGGAGGTGGTCATCTTGTGGTCTAAAATAATTTCTTATATTCCGAGCTGGAGTATACTCTTTCAAGCAGGCCTCGCGTTGATTATTCCTTTAGGGATTTATTATATAAACACCTCGATTTATTCGTTTGTCGGTAGTAAGGGAGCGAAATCCAAACATTCTTCCGGTCGGCCGCTCTCCGATGAAAATAACGAAGGGCACCTTGATCAACAGAATAAACCAAACTCTAAAATTACAGGGAATTACGATTCCGATTTAAATTCGATCCGAGAGTCTATAGGCGGAAATAGTGATGTGCATTTTCGTGAGTTTATGTTGAAAAAATTTCATGCTCGGTCCGTATTAGTCTTCATAGAAGGCATGCAGGATGAAAAGCTTATGAGCAATCAGGTATTGGAGGTCTTGATGTTTGAGGGCCAGCAGGACCAACAGGAACAGCCGGAAAGTATAAGTAGCTCTTTTATAAAAGATAGCTTGATGCCACTTACGCAAATTAGTGAAGTTACCAGTATGGAGGAACTGCACGAGTTCATCCTTTTAGGTCATACTGCCTTATTAATTGAAGGAATGAAGGAAGCACTACTGGTAGGCTCGCCTAATGGCGCCATTCGCTCCGTCAATGAACCAACCTCTGAAGCACTACTTCGGGGTCCCAGAATCGGTTTTACGGAAGTATTAAGTGAAAATACTTCGATGCTTCGACGCCAGGGCTTAAATAAAAGTCTGGAAATGAAGAAATTTCAAGTGGGAAGCCGAATCAAAAAGGATCTGGTTGTCGCGTACATCAAGGATATTGTGAATCCGGATCTTCTTGAAGAAGTAAACCGCAGAATATCAAAAATAGATATGGATTTTTTGGCTGAATCCGGTTATGTGGAGCAACTCATTGAAGACAATTACTTAAGTCCGTTCCAGCAGGTTCACAACACAGAGCGACCCGACCGTGTCATTAATGCATTACTGGAAGGAAGAATAGCCATTCTTCTGGACGGGACTCCCTTTGCACTTATTGTCCCGGTGACCTTCAGTATGCTGCTTCAATCTCCCGAGGATTATTATGAACGCTGGATTCCAGGTTCACTTTTACGTTTGCTGAGATTTTTTGGAGCTTTCATAGCGCTGATGGGCCCTGCTTTGTATATCTCTTTTATTTCATTTCATCCCGGTTTGATTCCGACCAAGCTGGTCATTAGCATCATTCAGACCCGTCAAGGCGTCCCTTTTCCTTCCGTCATTGAAGTCATGATTCTGGAAATTTCGATTGAAATCCTGCGGGAAGCCGGCATCCGATTGCCCAAACCCATTGGTCCTGCAATGGGCATTGTGGGAGGCTTGGTCATCGGCGACGCTGCTGTAAATGCGGGCATCGTCAGCCCCTTCCTGCTGATTGTGGTTGCGGTAACTGCCATTTCTTCATTTTCGATACCGACATACAGTGCGGGCATTACCTTGCGCCTACTGCGTTTCGTCGGCATGCTCTTTGCAGCAATCCTGGGGATGCTCGGAACCATATTGTTCTTTCTGTTGATTTGTATCCATCTGACGAAATTGAAAAGCTTCGGCGTCCCATATGTGACTCCCTTTTCCCCGATGCGTCTAAGCGACTTGAAAGATATGTACATCCGAGCTCCTATATCTCTAATGAAACGAAGACCTGTTATGATGAAAACGCAGCAAAAAAGGCGTAGACCATGATGCCAAGACGAAGGAGGAGCTACTGTGTTTAGACGCTCTGATGACAAGATCACAACGAAGCAGGCGGCTGTATTCCTGACCAATACCGTATTGGGCGCAGGGATTTTGACACTGCCGAGGGGTGTAACTGAACAAGTACAGACTCCTGATGCATGGCTTTCTGTCCTCATCGGTGGAGGTATTGTCATATTCGTCGTCTGGGTCATGGTGAAATTAAGTCAACAGTTTCCCGGAAACACCATATACCAATACTCCAGAAGAATTGTAGGCACTGTTCCGGGAGGAATCTTAAGCGTGCTATTGATTATATACTTTATAATCATTGCCGGCTTTGAAATACGTGTGTTAGCTGAAGTGACCATGTTTTTTCTACTCGAAGGCACACCCATCTGGGCGATTGTGATTCCATTTATCTGGGTAGGGAGTTATTTAGTTTTTGGAGGCATTAATTCTATCGCGCGACTGTACCAGATTGTACTTCCGATCAGTCTCTTCTTTCTGCTTTTCTGTTTTCTCTTTAGCTTAAGGATTTTTGAAATTGATCATCTTCGTCCCGTATTGAGTGAAGGGGTTTTACCCGTCATCAAGGGACTGAAATCAACTATCCTTGTTTTCAGTGGATGTGAAGTCGTCATGACACTGGTCGCTTTTATGCAACACCCCGAGAAAGCATTTAAGGCCATGGTAGTGGGGATCAGTATCCCTTTAATTTTGTACTTTTTGACCGTAGTTATGGTCATCGGCGGGCTATCGGTAGATTCCACTGTGACAAGTACTTGGCCTACCATTAATTTGATGCGCAGTTTTGAAATCCCCGGATTTCTTTTTGAACGTCTAGAGTTTCCACTGCTAGTGATCTGGATGATGCAAATGTTTTGTAATTCCTGCAGTTTTTTCTTCAATGCATCCTTAGGTGTTTCACAGGTGTTTGGTTTTAAATATCGTTATGCGGTTTTCGGTTTAATCCCGCTAATCTTTATCTCCACAATGACTCCTGTTCGTATGATGGAAGTGTTTAGCCTGGGCGATGCGATCGGATATATGGGAATCCTATTATTTATTTTGATTCCGGTATTTCTCTCCATTGTGTTCATGATCAGGAAGAAGGGAATGAAGCAAAATGTGTAGACGACCTATCCTATCTGTACTGCTTGCCTTTATTCTTCTGGTGACTCAAGTCGGTTGTTGGAGCAGCAAAGAAGTAGAGGAACTTAGCATATATACAGGACTTTCTCTGGATAAGGGAGAGCTCACTCCATTGGAACAGGATCTGGAGAAGAAAGGCAGCCGTTACTTCAAGAAAAATAAAATTACGGCCAGCGTACAAATCGTCCCCAAAAAATCATCTGGAAGCCCAAACCAACAAGGCGGAGGAGGGGGACAAGAGCCAAACTATAACAACATAACTGGCACAGGAGATTCTTTGCTTGAAATCTTCCGCCAACTCTCTCTCCGTTTGGATCGCCCCGTTATTGGCCACCATCTAAAGGTCATGGTGGTTTCCACCGAACTGGCAAAACAACAGACGATGCAGCAATTGATGGATTTTGTGCTTCGTGATAATGATATTCGCCCGAGTTGTTTGGTCTTTTTAAGCAAGGGACGAGCAGATAGTACTTTAGTTACCAAATATAAAGAAGAAGTCCCATCCATTCATATTCTGTATATGCTTCGTAACCATTTCAGAACCAGCAAGGTAATGAAGGGAGTAAATTTGTCTGAATTGGATGGGTTGATGCATTCCAAAAAAAGCTATATATTGCAAAACATCACTGAATCCGATGGAGAATTAGAATTTTCAGGTGCCGGCATTATTAAAGGAGATACCGGTCACTGGATCGGTACTTTGGGACAACAAGACGTGGAGAGTATTGGATGGATTACAGGGGATGTTAAGGGCGGAGCTGTCAAAACGTATGATAAGCGGAATGAAGCCATAACTTACGAAATCAAATCGGTAAAAAGCAAAATAACAACGAAGGTGACTGAGAGTAACGATATCTCGTTTCACGTAAAAATTGAATCCAAAGGACGTTTAATCGAAAACTGGGATGATAAAGCCGACCCGACTGAGACACAAAACATGAAGGAGGCTGAGAAAGAGTTTGAAGAACAAGTGACTAGCAGGATTAAGTCTCTTATGCACAAATTACAGTCAGAATATAAAGTCGATGTTGCCGGTTTTGGTGATCATTTGCATATTGAGGAACCGCAGGTGTGGAAAAAAGTAAAGGATGATTGGGATTACAAATTCAGCAAAACACCCGTAACCTTTGATATAAAATTATCCATTACGGATTTAGGTTCATCTGCTGAATGAAATAGTCGCTCCTGAATTTACAGAAGCGACTACACACTTAATTCAAATTGATTTTAAATACATCCCCTGCATTGCCACCCAAAACGATCAAGCCACCTTTGGGCAGTACAACCGAATTGTTATTGCTAGCAGTTGAAAATTGTACAACCGCTCCGTTTTCATCATAGACAGCGAACCCTCCGCTTGTTGGAAAATCAACGGTCATCGTTTTATTGGCTGAGTTTTTATCTATTTTATACCATGTGGCTTGGCCATTAGATGGTATGGTATACACTGATTTTCCTCCCAAGATAGGTTTAACAGCATCTTCACTGATATAGGATTGTCCATCTATGGTTAAATACTCCGAACCATCCTTGGTATAAAAATTCAGATCAAATGCATCTCTTCCACTCATAACAGGAATCTCAACGGCATTTACTGCTTTATTCTCATCCACAATTTTAGTTCCACTTGCGTATCCATTATGATCAACGGATATTTTTTTCGTTATAAATGAGGGAGCCAGATAAAATATGGAAGATATCTTTTCATCCAAAGCATAATAATTTTCCCCGTTTCTGTTTTCCCATGCCTTTTTAACTGTGGGATTTACAGGATTGGCATCTAGCTTTTGATATTCATAAGTCACCATAACCATTTGACCTAATCCCGGAAAGTCTAAATATAGGTTAGCCTTAATATACGTTTTCCCGTTTTTTTGTTTGTCAAAGCTTATGGCTACACTGCCATCACTGCTTTTGAATTGTCCATTGCCTGTATACACATATTTTTGCGCCGGGACGAATCCATCCAAGAAAGCAGGTAAATCAAACTCACCGTTTTTAATCTCTACATTGATGGTTGTACCCACAGAACCGTATAATCCCGAATAAGAAAGTAAATCAGATGGCATTTCCACTTTTACAGGAGGCTCAAATGTTTTCTCAGGTATGATGTCTTTAATGATGCCCTTATCTTTTAAAAGTTCCAATAAAATGTTAGAAGCAAAAATACTATCTAAGATGGAAGACCCTCCAGATGAAAGCACAGCCATAGAAATATGATGCTCTGGTATGGTGATCAAAGTAGAGTGATACAAAACAGTATCCCCACCCTTGGATAACGCAGTTATTCCGTAATCACTAAACGGTGCCAACTGAACCGCATCCCAACCAAGTCCATAATTAAAGCTGTTTGTCTCTTCAGGTACCCATATTCCTTTTCGATATTCATGACTTTGCATGGACTTCGCCGATTGGGCAGATAGAATATCGGGTCTGTTCCCCGTTAACACTTCTGAAAACATAGCCACCTCTTCTGCGGTGGAGTATAAGCCCCCTGTCCCAATGACATTGGCATTTTCAACCGGTAAGGCCCCCTCAATCGCAGGAAAATAAGTTTTGGACAGCTTTTGTCTATCAAATTGATCGAGAGGTGTTTTGGTAGATTTCAAACCTAAAGGGGTACTCATATGCTTTGCCAGGAAATCGGTGTAACTTAGACCGCTCACCCGCTCAACTAATATTTCAAGCAATTGAAATCCATCATTGGTATATACGGAATATTCGCCAGGGTTTGATTTTAAAGTTTCTGATTGCAACCTTAGCAAGAGCTCATCATGATTTTCTGTATCATTGTTATTAAATAACATACTATTTTTATAGTGAGCACCATAAAGACCTGACGAATGATTTAACAGCATACGCGGTGTAATTTGTTTGTATCTTTCATCAGACATTTTAAAGTCCTTAATGTATGTTGTTAATGGCTGATCAATATCTACCTTATGGGCATCCACCAGCATCATCGTTGCAGCAGATACATACATTTTGCTTGTAGAGCCTATACCGAACATCGTATCTTTGGTGATCGGCTCTTTGGTTGCTTTATTCTTTACACCCACGCTATCCGATAATACGATGTTTCCATGATCCATAATGGCATACTGCACACCGCTAACACCGTATTTGGATACCAGCTCCGAGGCCAGACTGCGAGCCTTTTCCTTGATAGGTTCAACAGTGCCTTGAGCAAAAGTATTCGTCATCGGCAGTACAAAAAGCATAGCAGAAACGAACACAGCTATTATTTTCTTCATTCCATATTTCCTCCTCTTATAACTTCACCAGATTTTATGACTGACCTGATCATACAATGAACGAGGATTCTATATAAAAAAACACCCTTAAACGAAAAAAACAATCCCTAAACAACATGATGTCTAAGGAATGTCCTTATAAAATGGCAATAAAACCATATTATTGAATACTTTATTTTTCGTTTCAATGGTCATATTCCCACCATATTTGTCACATATTCTAGATATATTGGTTAAGCCAATGCCATGAACATCTGGGTTTGATTTTTGACTATGCAAATGAGCCACTTCATTCTCCACATGATTAAGGATGTGAATGAAAAGCGCGGACTCATTGGAATGTATTTTAATAAGAATGTACCTGTCATCAGCAATCTTGACCTTTTTAGATGCTTCTATGGCATTATCCAGCATATTCCCTAGAACTACACATAAATCATAACGTTCAATATTTACTTTCTGTGAATATAAGTTAAGTTGGGTATCTATCTTTATGCCATTGGCTTGCCCAATATTAAGACTATTCGTGACAAGAGCATCTATAACCAGATTACCGGTATTAACCCTTTGATATGCTCCTTCGATTTTATTTAAGGTAACCTTAATATGTTCACTCGCCTCAGCCAATTCATTTCTCTTGATACATTCTTCAATATACAAAAACTGTTGGTGTGTATCATGAATGATTCTTTTTATATTTTTGAAGCTGTGAACCGTTTTTTCATAATTGGCATCTTGGTAGTCCATCTGATCTTGTAATTGAGCATTTTCATGCATTAATTGAAATTTTTCAATGACATTATCAAAAATATATATGATAAAAACATTTAAGGAAATAAAGCCAATAATAGAACCAAAATAATACATATTCTTTTCACTATAAACAGATAAAACATTGACCTGGTATAAACTTATGATGGGAACGATTAAAAATAAAATATAGTAACGATGCTGCAAAGGGAAGGTTCTTCGTTTGGCAAATAACCGTATAATCTGAATGACAGCAAACATGATAATGCAGCTGAGTAACATAACCTTAGAGAATATCAAGTGATCTTGTTCACTCAAATGGATAAAGTTGCTAATTTTAACAGAGCCTACAGCATATAAAATATAAAGAGATATAAAATTAACGATGGTTATCAATACAGCATAAAGGATAGAAAAGATGATCTTTGTCTTTATTTCCACTGTATACGATTGCGCTAAACTAAATATGACAAGTAATGCTAAAATCGAAGATATCGTAGGAGCCAAATAAACACTTAAATATAGGGAATCCAGCAACCCAAAAATAATGAAGTACACGAATCTGTTCGGCTTTCGATTGGACTTATCAAAAACCGAGTTAAAGTAAAAATTCACTTGGAAGCACATAACAAGGACAACGCAAAGATTAAGAAACAGGGAGTTATATTCCATCATATTAATGCATCTTCATGATCATAAATTTGGTATATAGATCTTTAACTTCTTTTATTTTAGAACGCCCAATAGGTAACTTCACATCATTTGACATCAAAACATCACCGCCAGCAAATTTTTTCACATGAATTAAGTTTATAATAATCGAACGATGAATTTGTAGAAAATTATGTTCTTTTAATGCTGAAGCATAGTCCGAAAGAATCCCTTTGCTATCATAGGTTTGAGTAGAGGTTACAAAATGCAGTTTGTTTTTTATGGTTAAGCTTTTGACCACTTCAATACTAATGATATCGTCATATTTTAAAAGCACTTCCTCATAAGCTGACTTGATGATAACGAATTTTTTATCGAGAGATTGAAAATATTGACACAGCTTTATCATTTTTTCCTCAAAGATATGGGGAGCAATCGGTTTTATTAAATACTGAAATGTGACTACGTCAAAACTTTCCACCATATATTCAGGGTAGCTCGTTAAAAAAACAATCTGTTCATCCAGGTGATTTAAACTTCTTATTTTTTGGGCGGTTTGAATTCCGTTCATGCCATTCATTTCAACATCCAATATTAAGATATGGAATGGAGACTCATGGTTTTGATAATGAGATACCAGCTGTTCTCCGGAGTCGAATAATTCAACTTTAAATTCTATACTGGTCTTTATCGACAAAGTAATCAGCATATTTTTAACAAGCTCTCTCTGCTTGTGCTCATCATCGCAGATAGCCACTCTATACATAAATAACATACACCTCCTTCCCATTGCATTGATCATGGAATTGTATTTTAAATAGTATATAACCTTTTAACATTCTATAAATAGCTTTTGGATAAAACGCAAATTCAAATCCCTCAAATGCCAGTATAGAAGCTGCTCAGCAGTTGCATCCAAGGTAAAAAAGAAACCCTCGTCTTAAAAGACGGGGTTTCTTAACTATATTATTGATCGTTATTTTAGAAAATCTGCTCTCTTGTCTCCACCGTGGGAACGTCTGGCAAAGTCGACAAATTGGAATTTGTCCAGCCGATGCCTTGACTCGGTATACTGGAACAACGTGGTGTCCTCCAGATAAACATAGTTACGTACTACGACCACATGAGTGTAGTTCTGAAGGTCCATCAGCCTATGATCTTCTTCGTCTGCATTTTCTACGGAAACGACTTTTTTGGCATAACTGATTTGAAGATGGAGCTCTCCCTCCAAATATTCGTAGATGGATCCACGACTAATTTCCTCAGTAAGCACAGATACAATGTCTGATCGAAAGTAATCTTTGTCCAATATGACGCATTCACCTTCAATTTCACGTGCACGAACGACTTTCCAGACCAAATATTTGTCTTTGTCAATCTCAAGATGATTGGCTATGTCATCTGGAACTGGAAGTAGTTGATTTTCATGTACAATGGTTCGTGATGTACGCCCAATCCGTTCGGACATTTCCTTAAAACTGACCAGACCTCCTATAGGAAAATCCATCCGTCCCATATCCAGAACAAAAGATCCTTTAGCTTTTATTTTATGGATATACCCATTTTGTGCAAGCAAATGGAGTGCCTTACGTACGGTTTCGCGAGAAGTGTTATACTCCCGGGCCAGTTCATTTTCAGATGGCATTTTCGTACCTGGAGCCAATTCGCCTGTCTGAATCTGTCCCGAATAATCCTGATAAATTTGCAAAAATATATTCTTTGTCAATTTTCATCACCACGTTCATTGTAGCATTCTTTCACTTCCCTGTTCACTATAATAGACTGTGCGAATTGAAACTGAATTAATTCCTATGACCTGATGAAGAATTCAAATGAATTCTCATTAAGGTATACTGCAAATCGTCTGCCTCACCTGGCAGTTCCTCAACCGATTTAATCATACTTTGGCCATCCGGGACAATGACAGGTGTAATGATGGGATATCCGGATTTCTGAATCAGATCACGGTCAAATTCCATCAATAGTTGTCCTTGCTTCACAGTTTGATCTGTCTCCACATGTATAGTGAATCCCTCACCCTTCAGTGACACCGTATTGATCCCCACATGTACCAGAATCTGTACACCTGTCGGATGCTCCAAAATCAAGGCATGCTTGCTTTTCATCATGATATGAATAACTTTTCCGCTGAAAGGGGCAAGAATCTTGCCATCCTTCGGTTCCACTGCGATACCGTGTCCCATCTGCCGTTCGGCAAAAGCCGGATCAGGAACCTGCTCCAATGGCACAACACGTCCCAGTACCGGAGTCTTTACTTCAAGCACATCCAGTGCAGAATTTTGACGGCCCGAATCTTTCCGTACGGAGTCGTTAGCTGGTGTAGCTGGAGTCTGACGGCGCTTATTTAGCAGTTTTCCATACATAAAGGTTAAAGTGAACGGTACAATCAATACGATCGCCATCCCAATGAAGAATACACCCCAGTTGTTTGGGAAAATAGACAAGAAGCCTGGAATCCCTCCCACACCAATGGAAGAAGCCATCACATGATTTACGGTAAGCAGTATACCTGCGATACCCGAACCGATCATTCCAAATACGAACGGATATTTATATCGGATATTCACCCCGAATATGGCAGGCTCGGTTACACCCAGAAAAGCAGACACAGAAGAGGTAAGAGCCAACCCTTTTCCCTTTTGCTCCTTCAATACCAGCATCATGGCCAATGCTCCGGCCCCCTGAGCGATATTGGACAGCGCCAGCATCGGCCAGAGGAACGTCCCACCCTGCGTACCAATTAATTGCACATCCACCGCCAGGAAAGTATGGTGCATTCCCGTAATCACGAGCAAGGAGTACAAGCCTCCATAGATCAAGCCTCCCACCGCAGGAGCCCAATCGAAAACGTATACAAGACCAGACGTAATAGCATTACCAATCATAAAAGTAACCGGACCGATCACTGTAAAAGCCAGAAATCCCGTTATTAATAATGTAATCGGTGCCACGAGTAACAGCTTAAATGAATCCGCTATCTTTTTATTTAGAAATTTTTCAATTTGTGCAAGTACGTAAGCGGATACTAAAACAGGTAAAACCTGTCCTTGATAACCAATCTTGTTCACTTCCCACCCAAACAAATTCCAAACCGGAACGGTTCCTTTGGTAACGGCATCCGCATAACCGTATGCACTTAATAGATCTGGGTGAACCAGAATCAGACCCAGTACAATCCCGAGTAAAGGACTGCCGCCAAACCGGACAACGGCTGACCATCCAATTAAGGCAGGTAGGAATGTAAAAGCGGTGCTGGCAATGGTGTTAATGATAGCAGCAAAGTCAGTCCATTGAGGATAGACCTGAACCAGAGCCATACCTTCGAAGAAAATCCCCTTGCCTGTCAAAATATTATTTATTCCAAGTAATAAACCTGCAGTCACGATTGCGGGCAAGATGGGGATAAAAATATCTGCCAGCGTCTTGATGGCACGCTGAATTGGATTTTGTTTTTTGCTTGCTGCATTTTTGACATCGTCTTTAGAAGCCCGACTACCTCCTGTAATGGAGATCATTTCGTTATATACCTTATCCACCAGGCCTGGACCAATCACGACCTGATACTGTCCTTGTGAAGAAAATTGGCCTTTGACCAAATCATTTTGTTCCAGTGCATCTTTATCTACCAGCTTATCATCATAAAGGGCAAATCGCAGACGAGTTACGCAATGCGTAGAGGCCTCTATGTTGTCTTTGCCACCAACGGCTTTTATAATGTCTTCTACCTGTGATCTTTCAATCGCCATCTAGCCCACTCCCTTAACGTTTGCTCTTTTTTAGCAGCAACCCCGGTTATAAAAAATAACGTTCCCGGGGTACTACTAGTTATCTCCATACTATTCACTAAGACTACGGACAATCCACATATATGAAGCATATGGGGCCAAAGTGATCTCTTGTTTTAGCTCCGGGACGTGCTGGGTATTACCTATTAAAAGCTCAGCCGCACCCAACGCTTGATTTTTTAATGATGAATAAAATGAATCCGGTATACGGAATTGCGCATCCTGTCCGCTAAAATTAGAGATGACGATCAAAGTCTCCTCTTCATTGCTGCGTTGATAGGCGTAGACCTGAGGATGAGCTTCGTCCAAACGTTGATAACTCCCGTCAGTAAGGACCTGCACCGTCTTACGCAGGTGAATCAGCTGACGGTAATGATTGTAGATCGAGTTCGGGTCCTCTAACTGAGACTGAACGTTGATCTGTGGATATCGTTCATCTACCTTAATCCAAGGCGTGCCTGTAGTGAAGCCCGCATTGCGAGTGTTATCCCACTGCATCGGTGTCCTCGAATTATCACGAGACCGCTCTCGAATGATATTCAATGCTTCTTCTGCACTTTTGCCTTGTTCCTGTAAGATACGATACATATTCAGAGATTCAACATCCCGAAACTCTTCAATATCTGCCCACTGCGGGTTGGCCATCCCAATCTCTTCACCTTGAAATATATAGGGTGTTCCTTGAAGACCATGTAACGTGGTTGCCAGCAGCTTGGCGCTTTCCGCATGGTATTCGCCATCATCCAAAAAGCGAGAGATCGCCCTTGGCTGATCATGATTGTTAAAAAACAATGCACTCCAGCCGCCACCTTGTTGCATGCCCGTTTGCCAATCCGAGAATAGCTTCTTCAACAATTCAAAATCATATGGCATCAATTCCCACTTATGTCCATTTGGATAATCTACCTTCAAATGATGAAAATTAAAGGTCATGGACAATTCTTTTCTTTCTGGATTGGAATAACGGATACAGTGATCCAGTGAGGTGGAGGACATCTCCCCTACAGTGACACTGTTATACGCTGAGAATACTTTCTCATGTAATTCATGAAGGTATTCATGCACACTTGGGCCGTCCGTATAATACTTACGCCCGTCCCCAGGAGCCGTGCTTCCATCGTCGTCCGAGAATTGCTGATCTTTGGAAATCAAATTAATGACATCAAGTCGGAAGCCACTAACTCCCTTCTCTGCCCAAAATTCCAGCACATTAACAACTTCCTGACGAACTTTGGGATTTTCCCAGTTTAAATCCGCCTGCGTCTTATCAAACAGTGTCAAGAAATATTGGTTTGTAGCCTCGTCATACTGCCAAGCTGGTCCACCAAACTTGGAAATCCAGTTGTTCGGAGGTCCTCCATCGGGTGCTGGGTCACGCCAGATATAATAGTCCCTGTACTCACTATCCTTAGAAAGCCGCGCCTGCTGAAACCAGACATGCTCTGTGGAAGAATGGTTAACCACGATGTCGATCATCAAGTGCATCCCACGCGCCCGAATTTCCCGGCTCAATTCTTCAAAATCCTGCATTGTTCCATAGTCAGGATTAATCCGGCAATAATCGGCTACATCATACCCGTTATCACGTTGTGGTGAGACATATACAGGCTGCAACCAGACAATATCGACACCCAGTTTTTGCAAATAATCCAGCTTTTGCGTCAGTCCTCTTATATCACCGGTTCCTTTACCCGTCGTATCGTTAAAACTTTTGGGATAAACCTGATAGACTACTGATTTTCGCCACCAGTCCTTATCTTGAGGAATCAAAGTCCTATTCGTTGCTTCCATTCATGCTCATTCCTTTCTTGCGAAATGAAATAGCGTAAAAAATAATATAACGCTTTCAACAACTTGTATATACAAGATTAAGCCATGTATATACAAGTTGTCAACAGCTTTATTTATTAAGGTAATACCCGTTTTGCAGCTAAATGATCAGGAGACTCATCCATTCTGTCCGATTGTATGTTATAACTCGTAAAATAAGCTCAATTCACACGAAAAAAAAAGCTCCTGCCTATAGTCAGGAACCTTTCTTTTCTATGATGGAAACGGTATTCATTTACATCCATATCGATAGTGCACTATAAAGGAGCAATAAGGACATTATGATATTGAAGGAGCGCTCATACTTGTTCAAGAAACGCTGAAACATAGCCCCAAAAATCGCCCAGCACACTACAGCTATAAAACCAATACAGGTCAAAAGTAATGAAATCATAATAAGCTCTATATACGATACATTATAAGGCATAACAAACGTTGAAATGACCGTAATACCATACAAAATGACTTTTAAATTGATAAATTGCAGCAGCAATCCTGATTTGAAGGAATATCCTTCATTGTGATCATTGTTTTTCGCAGAAGGTTTGCTCTTCGCTATTTTTACTGCCAGATAAAGCATGTACAGACTACCCAGTACATTCATCCAGATTTTAACCCGTGGCAAAAAATGATACAAAGCAAGATTAAAATAGCAGGCTAACAGCATAATAGCGAAACAGCCAGCTGTTACTCCCAGCAAAAATGGGAATGCTTTTTTCAAACCTAACCGCCTGGCACTGTCTAAAGACATAATATTGTTGGGACCTGGCGTAAAGCTGGTAACAAGTGCATAAGAAAGGAACGGAATAAACGGCATACAGTAATCAACTCCAGTGTGTTATAATTGAATAAAATGTACGTTGAAACGCACGAATGTACTTCATGATTGTACATTATGTTCTTTATATAGCACAATAGGGAGCGAAGAATTATGGAGAATATTAATCTAATTTTAAGTAAAAATCTAAAACATCTAAGAAATGAAAGAAAATTGAGTTTAGATAAATTAGCTGATCTGACGGGGATCAGTAAAACGATGCTTGGTCAGATTGAGCGGGGAGAATCTAATCCCTCGATTACAACCGTATGGAAAATTGCGAACGGCTTGAAAATCTCTTTCACTGCTCTGATTAACGAACCACCTGCAGATGCGGTAGTCGTTCCTAAAAGCAAAGTACACGTGCTTGAAGAAAATAATCACTATCGGTTGTATCCGTTTTTCCCCTATGAAGGAAACAGAAATTTCGAGGTTTACACCGTAGAGATTGAAGCAGGCGGGGAACTAAGTTCAGCCCCACACCGTGAGGGTACTGAAGAATTTATTACGGTATTTGAGGGTGAAATGGTGATAAAAGTCAGCGAAGAAATGTACACAGTTAAAGCTGGAGATTCAATCCGGTTTAAAGCAGACCGTCCACACATTTACTATAATCTAGGAGAAACACTAGTTCGGATGAATATGATTATTTATTACTCTGTATAGTTCAATCTTGAAGACCATAAGCATACTAGTCTTTAAATTAAATGATCCTATTAAAATAAAGAGCTATTTTAATAGGATCATCGGAACAAATATTAAATGCTTTGCCTGTATGCTGTTTAGGAGATTTCAATCTGCTTAATTATTCGTGCTGGATTTCCAGCTACAACCACATGATCTGGAACATCCTTGGTTACTACTGCTCCTGATGCCACTACGACATTATTACCTATCGTAACACCAGGATTGATCACTGCTCTCCCGCCGATCCATACATTGTTGCCAATCTTAACAGGCTTTCCATACTCTGGGCCAGCGATTCGTTCAAACGGATCTATGGGGTGAGTTGCTGTGTAAATATGAACTCCTGGAGCCAGGAAACAATTATCTCCAATGCGCACTTCGCAAACATCCAAAATGGTACAGTCAAAGTTGGCATAGAAATTATTTCCAACATGGATGTTGTATCCGTAGTCACAACGTATGTTGGGTTCCATGCCTATATTTTCACCAGTTGATCCGAAAAGCTCCTTAAGTAACTTTTCACGGTACTCACGATCCGTCTCTGTCGTCTGATTAAAGAGACGGACACATCTTCTCGCATACTCTCTTTCACTCGTTAATTGAGGATCAGCAGCTACATACAGTTCTCCATCTATCATCTTTTGTTTTTCCGTTTTCATAGTCATGCGACAATCCCCTTTATTTTTTAATCTGATTTTTTCTTTCACTCCAATGGGTTGGGCTGCACCCGATATCAAACCAGCGACCATAACGCCAACAAGCACTACAATCAAGGCATGCAGAAGTTCCAACATGTTCACCTAAAAACCCTAAGCCTGGGGGATCTATAAGTAGTCCCGCTAAAGAAATGCAGCTAATCCAAAAATAATGATTCCCATTTCGGCAGTCGAGACATGTAAATTACCCCGTATAGTAGGCGTTCGAGATACCCAGGAAGCAAAAGCTACACCCGGTAAAGCGAACAACAAAAACAAGATATTACGAATTACCCGAGGATTCATGGATGATTCTACTGGCATTTACATATCTACTTATCACCACTTTTTATTAATGTTTTAATAAGTTATATCATAATTAGTCATTCTATTCGTATCCAAACTATTTGTCAAAAAGAGAACTATGGCTGCTTCCCCCCGACAGTTAGGTAAACACAAAAAAACGACCATAAGGTCGTTTTTTGCTAGTCTATGCTCTCTTTGAACGCATCCATAACATGATAGGAAGTAACGCCAGCGCCAGAATTCCTCCCGCATAAGAAAGTATGGAATAGCTTGAATTTGCTACGATCATCCCGGACAGTGCTCCTCCCGAAGCTCCTGCCAAAGCAATAAGTACGTCCACCGATCCCTGTACCTTAGCTTGATTAGATATTGTCGTCGAATCTACAATCAAAGCGGTTCCACTAATCAGTCCAAAATTCCACCCTATCCCTAAAAGAGAAAGCGCCACAATAAGCAAAACCATCGAATCAGTGGGAGCCAACGCAGCTACTACGCCAGCGAGAAGTAGCGTTACAGCTGAAGCCATCGCCATCGCTATACGACCAATCTTATCGACAAGAATACCCGTAACTAGAGACGGAAGATACATAGCACCAATATGAAAACCGATGACTAATCCTACTTCGCCGAGTCCATGTCCATGGTGCTTCATATGTACGGGAGTCATCGTCATAATCGCAACCATGACAATTTGAGTTATTATCATGATTAAAGCGCCAAGAATAATTCCTTTTCTACCATCACGAGTAGCCTCAAGATCAGAAGACGACTGGCTTCCTTGTGCCGCCTGATTCGCAACTGCTTTGGCCACCAATAAAGGGTCAGGATGAAGAAGTAGCAATAATATTATGCCTGCTAATGTATAGGCTACCGCCGCTAAAAGAAAAGGTCCCGCTAAACTGGGAACTCCAATGGATAACGCAAACTCTCCGGTAACGTTAACTAAGTTGGGACCGGCTACCGCTCCGATCGTTGTAAAGACCATAGCCATACTCGCAGCTGTTGCCCTCTGCTTTGAACTTGCGAGATCTGTACCGGCATAACGAGCCTGCAGATTTGTAGCCGTTCCCGATCCATAAACAAGAAGGGAGACTAGAAGCAGGGTAATACTATTCATAAGGGCTGCAACAACGACACCGATCGCCCCAACTCCCCCTGCAATAAAACCGAGTCCCAGCCCCATTCGTCGGCCGAATCTTTGGGAAAACCGACCAACGAGGAGCGCTGCAGCCGCTGAACCAAGTGTAAATAGTGCCGCAGGAATCCCCGTAAATTTATCCGTACCCAGCATATCTTGCGCCAACAACGCACCAACGGTTACTCCGGCAGCAAGTCCGGCGCCTCCAAAAATTTGAGAGAAAATAACGGTGATAAGCGTACGACGATACAGTTTTCTTTGCTTATCTGAAGATTCCGCATAGGAATTGATAAGCGCTTGCCTCTTCTGCGAAGCATTCGTCAAATTCATTAAGGCTAACTTCCTTCCCTGATAAAGTCGTTCCAATCGTGAACACTCTTATCCAAGTGTCTAGCTTCGAAACCACGAGCCTGCAACAATGCAATAGCTCTAACCGCCATTAAGCAATACGGGCCTCTGCAATAAGCCACAATCTTCGAGTCGGCTGGCAACAAAGATAACTGCTCCGCTAATTCTTCAATTGGAACGGAAACAGCCCCCGGTATATGAGCAGTTTCATATTCATCTCGCGGCCGTACATCAAGAAGTGTGACCTCTCCTTTTTCCATCCGCATTGCCAATTCTTCCATTGTGACTCCTTCAACATCCGAGAATTGACCCAAAAATTGCTCCTTAATGTGCTGAACTTCAATTAACTGCTTTTCAGACAGGTCATACAGTGAATTTAAAAAGTGCAAAACAGATGAATCAGAAAGTTCATAATACACAAAGTTTCCCTGCTTTTTGGATTGAACCAACTTAGCTTGATATAGAGTTTGTAGATGCTGAGAAACATTGGCAACGGACATCGAAGTCATTTTAGATAGAACTTCAACTGATTTGGGTCCTTGTATGAGAATATCAAGAATTTCCAACCTTTTCGGGCTGGACAAGCATTTTCCGATCCGTGCGTATTCGGTGAAAAGCCCATCTTTGAAATCTCGTTCGTTCACTATTAAACACCCCATCCATTAAACTATTCAATTAATTTCTTTAATAGCGAAATTATAAAACTTTCTTATTTTTATGTCAATTCTGAAACCTACCTATATATAAAAATAAAAAAGACCAGCCCAGAAGCTGGTCAAGAGTAACAATAATACGTAAGCTAAAATACAATGTCTTTACTGAATCAACCTTGAATTGTCATTTATATTCTTGTTCCACTTTCAGCCTGGTTCCTCCCAGTAACCCTCCATCTGCTGATGCTTGAAGCAACAGCTCACCAGCCACATTCCCAGATTGTACAACCACAAGACACCTTCCTCTGTGTGTTCGTCTCTCATTCCCCTTGTAGGGTTCATCACTGGTGAGGTCCCCATTGTCTATTCCAAGGATGCGGCCATCACCATGCAGTTTAAAGGTTAATTCAACATCCTGGTTAGGTACAGTGATCCCGTTTGGGTCTATGACGGTTACTTCCACATGAGATATCTCATGCCCATCAGCAGGTAGAACCGTCCGATCGGCCTCCAACTTTAGAGCATAAGGAGTCCCGGCAGTAGTCAGTTCATGCTCACAAACCTTCTCGTTTCCATTACGACCCACAGCTCGGATTTTGCCCGGTGTATAGGGAAGCTCCCATAGGATTAAATGATTAGGGTAATCCACTAGCTTCCTCTCACCGTATAATTCATCATTCACGATCAATTCCACACTCTCACAATTGGTGAAGGTAACCAACCGTATCAATTTTCCACCGTAGTCAGGAAATGTCCAGTGATCTTCCATGGCCGGAGATTTCCAGTGCATTGTCCATGTCGGATTAAATTCCGATTTCATATGTTCGTTAAATGCGGCTATGTGCACAACAGGCTGATTAGACCATAAGCTTTGTTGGAGATAAGATACTGGTTTGCGGAATCCGCAAGTATCAATCAGGCCCGAAGACCACCCTTTGGAGGGATAGCTCGTTTCTCCCAAATAGTCAATTCCACTCCAAACAAATTGACCGATCACATAATCATGATTAGCGACATCAAACCAGGGATTCATAAGCAAATAACCTTTAACCCGGTTATCCTTGCCCCGATAGTATGGAAACGTCTCGGTTCCAAGGATAAGCATATCCGGCATGGCCGCCCTATAGTGCTCATACCACTGCTCCTGATAGTTTAACCCCAGAACATCCACTCGTTGTGCCAGCTGCTTAGTATGCTCCACTTTGGCCTCAATCGAACCCTCACGCAAGCTGATCGGTGTATTATGCGGCTCAAGCGCATATGTAACCGATCGGGTTGGGTCTTTTTCATGGCAGAAACCCACAAGCTGCTCCAACATTTTTAGCATGGATGGCTGCCCTTGGTTTTCCACTTCATTCCCAACGCTCCACATGAAAACACTGGGATGGTTCCTGTCTCTGAGCAACATTGCCTCCAGATCTTTTTCCCACCACTCATCATATAAATGCTCATAGAAAAGAGATTTCCACTTATCAAAAGCCTCATCAACCACCAAGAACCCCATCTGGTCACATAAATCTAATAATTCGGGCGCCATCGGGTTATGAGCAAAACGGATCGAGTTACAGCCCATTTCCTTCAGCTTTTGCAGCCTTCTTTTCATGGCTGTATCATGGTAAGCAGCCCCCAGACAGCCTAAATCATGGTGAATGCACACTCCCTTTAGCTTTAAGCTGTGCCCATTCAAAAATAAACCTTTTTGTGTATCCAGCTTCACTTCTCTTATGCCAAAAGAGGTACAATAACGATCCACCTCTGTATTGTCGCAATAGATCGTCGTCTGGGCTTCGTAGAGCACTGGGTTGTCCGGTGACCATAGTTCTGGCTCTAAAACTCGCGTTTTTTGCTCTATTTCCCCCGTTTCACAGCTCGAAAGAGTAACTCGGTTTTCCACTTTTCCTTGGATCTGTCCCTGTGGGTCCAGCATTTCAGTCATAATCGTACACTCTACGGCATGCGCGTGTTGATTAGTGACCTGGATTCTGACAGTCACCTTGGCTTCATCTGGCGAAATTTCAGGTGTGGTAATGTAAGTCCCCCATTCGGTTATATGAATATAATCCGTACAAATCAGCCAAACATTACGATAAATACCGGCCCCCGAATACCATCTGTCAGGTGAAAGAATCGTATTGTCCACTTTGACGGCAATCACATTTTCCTCATCCCACCGAATATATGGAGTCAAATCATATTGAAAGCTAACATATCCATAGGGTCGCTTGCCCACAAAATGCCCATTGATCCAAACCTCGCTGTTACTGTGAATGCCATCAAATTGTATGTATACGCGCTGTTTTGGAGAGGAGGGCTTCACATTAAAATGCTTTCTGTACCATCCGACAGACCATCTTGGCAAATAAGCCTGATTGCCACCATACAGCATATGTGGATCAAAGGACTTTTCAATGCTCCAATCATGAGGGACATGAAGGAGCCGCCAATGCTCATCGTTGTAGTCCATTTTCTCAGCACCCGCGTAATTTCCTTCTATAAATCTCCAGTCTGTTTTGAACGGCATAATCACTCTGCTTCCCATGATCTCGCCTCCATTTCATAAAGTGGATGAACGGATATAACAGCAGTGCTGGATGACCATCACAAAAAACGTGTTCTCATTACAATATTTGAAACACCGGGCGATCTTCAATAAAGTGTACGGGAAGCATCGGAAATTGGGCGGAAAGCACATCTGCGAGATACTTCATCCCAGGTGCTTCACTTTCAGCATGTCCCAGCATGATAAGTGCTCTACTGTGCCCTTGATAGACAGCATCTTTAACATATTCTGGTGTTTCCCATTCTGGGCCTTCACCGGCGATGACTACATCTACATTTTCATTTAGAAATAATGGAATGGCTAGATCGCCACCTCCCCTGTATCCTACTGAAATTCCCACTCGTTCACATGGCATGGAAACCTCGCCAGCCACCCGTACATAACGAATATGTAGTTTGGCTTTGATATATTCAGCGATCTCCTTAACTTTCATAGCGGGAATAGTCAAAATGGCGGCCGTCGGCTGCTGTTTTACCATGTAGTTGTGCCAGCCAAGCGCCTGAAGAAGCCCAACCATCACTCCATCCGGTTGATAACGATGTATGGTGTCATGAAACCGATAAATGCCTATACCTGCATCGGCAATGAGGCGAGATTTTTGCGAAAAAACCGGATCATGTAGTAGACACTCATGCATCCTCTGATGACTATAAAAAATGCCTTCATGTGTAATGATAAAATTTGCACCTAGAGAAATAGCTTGTTCTATCACGTACTGTGAAGCGGAGAAAGCGGTTACAATTCCTTGCACCTCAGTATCTACAGATCCTGGGTCCAGCAGATCTACGGTGGTGTGGGGTAGGCTTATTCCCTTGGTCAGATGATTCACAATCAGACCCATAGTCATGGTCATACACGTTCCCTCCTCATGGATAATGCATAGCAATTGTACCATTTTATTTCAGCCATAGGCGCTATTCTTTCTAGCAAAACAGCCAGTTCCAGAGGAGCCAGCTGTTTTACGAATAATTCTATTATTTATACAGAACTCCTAAAATGGAGTCGATTCGTTCTTTTGCTCCTTGCCAGGATGTCATGACGGGGAACTCATATTGCTCTCTTGCTCTCAGATTCCATGGATGAGGAATACAAAGCACCTTTTTCCCCTCCTTTAGCGCAGGTACTAAATTATGAGGGCCATCATCAATCAGGAGATCATAGTTAATCAGGTTCTTTCGTTTACATGGGAAAAAGTTCTCGATCGGAATGAATGGCATATGTCTTTGAAGCCAATTCCATTTCTCTACGACGGTCTTGGGCTCTGCCGCTGTCACAATAATGACATCAAAAGCATTGCAAAGCTTCTCCATTTCTTCTACAACATAATCGTCAAACAGTTCAAGTTCCTCAAACAAACCCGGTCGCCCATAAAATACATCATGCGTGCTTTTGGGATGACGTAGATGATCGGTGTTCCAATCTAACATTTCTTCATAACGAAGCGGATGAGTGGGAAATTCACTATTGTTATGGTATATGGCTCGTTTGACGAGATGACAGATGGTATCGTCCATATCGACTGCAATGATTGGTTTTCTCATCAGCTTGCCCCTATTCACTCTGGTAAAATTTTTCACAAGAATATCATACTATAATTTAATATCGCGGTGAAGCTTAGGTATTGCTGTCCGATAGATCTCACCTTTGTTCAAAATAATTAACCAAGAAAAACGTTAGGTCAACCTACACAAATTCGGAATATCACAGAAATATAGTTAGGTTATTTTTATCAATATAAACTAAATTTTAAACAAACATAAACAATAAATACAATGAAACCACAGAAAATAGCACTTAAATAATACATCCATTGTTTATACTTCAAAAACACAAAAAAATAACCAAAATAACCGATTGAATAACAAAAACACAAATGATAGAATAACAAAAATAACTTTTTTCATATTTGAAAGCGCTTAATTTTGTGTTTAGCTTACTGCTATTTACACACTTACATACCTAACTTCATCTCTGTATAGCAGGAAGTTGAATAATATATTTAGGGAGGAATAAAAATGAAGGTATTGTTAAGAAAATCACTATTGTCTGGAATGATCGGCTTGCTCATCATGATTGGTTTAGGAGGAGTTTTCTCCAAGGTAGAAGCTGCTTCAGGATTTTATGTAAGCGGTACCAAATTGTATGATTCTACAGGCAAGCCATTTGTTATGAGAGGCGTCAATCATGCTCACACATGGTACAAAAACGATCTTTATACAGCGATCCCGGCAATTGCCCAGACAGGTGCTAATACCGTCCGAATTGTCCTTTCTAACGGAAACCAGTACACCAAGGATGATATTAATTCCGTGAAAGATATTATTTCTCTCGTCTCCAACCATAAAATGATTGCTGTGCTTGAAGTTCATGATGCTACAGGCAAAGACGACTACGCGTCTTTGGATGCAGCTGTGAACTACTGGATTAGTATAAAGGATGCTCTGATCGGCAAGGAAGACCGGGTTATCGTAAACATTGCAAACGAATGGTATGGTTCTTGGAATGGAAGTGGTTGGGCTGATGGATACAAGCAAGCGATTCCCAAGCTGAGAAACGCAGGTATCAAAAATACACTCATCGTCGATTGTGCCGGATGGGGACAATATCCTCAATCTATCAATGACTTTGGTAAATCTGTATTCGCAGCTGATTCTTTGAAGAATACGGTATTTTCCATCCATATGTATGAGTTCGCTGGTAAAGATGTTCAAACTGTTCGAACCAATATTGATAACGTTCTGAATCAAGGACTCGCTCTGATTATTGGCGAATTTGGCGGTTACCACCAGGGAGCAGACGTCGACGAGACAGAAATCATGAGATACGGTCAATCCAAAGGAGTAGGCTGGTTAGCCTGGTCCTGGTATGGTAATAGTTCCAATCTTTCCTACCTTGATCTTGTAACAGGACCTAATGGCAATCTGACGGATTGGGGGAAAACTGTAGTTAACGGAAGCAACGGGATCAAAGAAACATCGAAAAAGGCTGGTATCTACTAAACGTACTATCAGAAAGTAAAAAAGGCTCATGGTTGAACGACCATGAGCTTTTACATTTTTATACTTTATACTAAAAGTACCCACTGTGCGTCGAACTTACACTTCCTGGGTTATACGGTGAGTCGAATTTCATACACAGGCACGATGCTGACTGCGCCGATATCTACGATACGTTCCTTTGCCGTCTCTTTCCAGCCAGCCATAGTCGTATTGCTGTTGAGAACCTTACCTTTTTGTATTGGGGAAACATATACGTACAACCCTTGCTCGATGAGCCGATGCTCAAATGCTTTCAAGCCTATTTCCCAGGTCGTATGGTTGCAGAAATTATCGTTGATCAGTTCGCCATCCATAAAAGCATAACCGATATCTCCAGTATAATCGATACGCAGCAGAGCTTCCTTAATTCCGTGAAAGGCATCTATCTCAAAATCAATAGTAAGTTTATCGTCATTTATTTTTTTCAAATTGAAATGAATTTCTCGCTTAGGAGCCTTTAAACGATACGTTTTAAATACATTGTTTTCTGTTATGTCTAGCAGCTCTCCACCAGTAATAGATGTGATCGAGGCGGCGAAATCAGGGAATACACTCAGGGATACCATTTCTTGATCCGTCGATTCCAGCCTTAGATCGCCCTCATATACAAGTACATTGGCATTGGTCAAAATGACTCTGTCCCGGCCTTGCATGTTTACCTTCCAAAATGTAAGACTTTGCTCATCAGTCATCGTGTAGATGGCAACTTTTTTGCCACTTTCAGATACCAGATGGATGAGACTATCGTCCTCTTCAGCAACCTTAATGATCGTGTTCCCATCCAACTGCTCTATCGAGCCTTTGTCGATTGTGGCACTGATGATATCTTTTGACTCAATTTCATATCTTCCCTTCATCCCCTCTGGTACAAAGAAAAAGTAGTATACTTCTCCATCTTCTTCTATCCTTGTTATCAGCTGTACCGTAGCATATTTGAGCTTCATTCCATCTAAATTAAAGTTAAATGGCAATATAGCGAAACTTTCACGTCCTAACATCAGCTCACCTTGACTAGGGATTACAATCGTTTCCTCGGGCAGTTCAATGCTCACATTAAAATCGCACAGGTCGTCATTTTCGACATGGTCTTGGAAATTATTTAGAAACAGATAACCCGATCCAGCACTGGATCGCACTGCATATCGTAACGTATCCACATCATAAGGGTCCATCTGGGACGTATCCCCTGGCAGAATAGTCTTTGTTAGTGAGAATTGCTTTTGGAACGTTGAAAAAAAGTAATGCTGCAGCTTTGTTCTATGGTACGATTCCCTTACTTGACCGAATTCGCCGATCATGGCGTTGAAATCATAGGAGATTTTGGGGGTGGCTAGATCATTGGTGAACGGGTTAACCTTACCCCGAGGATTGGAACCCCCATGATACATGTAATATCCGATCAGATTACAGCCTTCTGCAACCTTCATGACAGTCATTGCTGGAACACTGCGGTAGGGAAATGCGAACCGATATTTATAAAACTGAACCATGCCGCCACCCATTTCACAGCAAGCGTACGGATAGTCTTCAGGTGCGTATTGAGGCTTAAAATTGTAACTCTCTGGAATCTTGTTATTATGCTTGTCGCGGAAAATGTATTCCGGTGTCGCAGGATGCTCCTCCATCCCCTCCAAACGTCCCTCTTCGTAGTAGATCCATGGCCAATAGGCATACCCGCCCCATAACGGCAGCATATCGGGTACAGGAGTTGTTGCTCCTCCCCATCCTGTGCACGTATAGATCGGAGTATCAATCCCCGCTTCCAGAGCTATTTCTTTAAGTTTTAACATATGCGAGTTACCGTCACTTCCACTGTTTAGCCACATATCATTAATTCCTACAGTCAATGCCCACTGGGCAGATGAATGATGATGCTCGTTTTCGATTTGGGTGCCGATAATCGGCCCCCCCTCCTTATATAACAGCCCTTTAACCTGGGTACCGATTTCGTTATACAATCTTCTTGTATAGAACAGATACCCCTCATCATTAGAACGAACCTCAAATGGTCGACCGAATAACCAATCTGGCATACCGCCGTTTCGAATTTCCCCATGATCAAAGGGACCGATCCGAATGATGGAGTATACCTGATGTTTGCCGCACAACTCGATGAAACGACGAAGATTCTTGTTCCCACTCCAATTAAAAACACCTTCAACTTCTTCATGTAGGTTCCAAAAAATATAAGTAGCAATGATGTTTACGCCGCCCATTTTTATTTTAATAATTTCGTCTTCCCAATAGCGTTCATCATAACGGGCATGATGGAATTCACCACAAATACCGAAAAAGGGCTCTCCGTCCTTCTCCATAAAATAGTTGGTGAATCCGATCTCCTCTCCTTTTGGGTTGGTGCCGCCAAGTTTGATATGTCCTTTAACAATATGCTTCTGATCGTCTTTAACCGCAACTCGATAGTTTCTCATGGAGTTCACTCCCCTCACTCGTTAATCTGAATTCAGGATAAATTGGTTCCACTTGCGCTGCCAAGCGATATCATTCCAGAATGGATGATGGGGAGCGCAGTTAGAACAGAGGGTCATTCCCCAGAACCCAAGTGCCATTCCTTTTCGCAACACATATTCAGCGATAAATTTGCCGACTGGGCCTTCTTCAAATTGGGCATGCAGCGGCGTGTAGCCTACATAACCTTCTCCTATGACAATTGGAATGCCGGAATGACGAGTCCATTCATGAATCTCTTCCAATCGGGTGTCGGCCTTCTGCAACATGGCCATTTTATGGTCTCCATACCGATCGTACAAAAATAAATCCCATTGATCGGGATCTACCCAGTCGTGCAAATAAATAAGTCTCATGCCGACTGGATTGCCTTCCATCCGCCAATTCTGCCCCGGAGGCAGGGTCCATTTTGCAAATGGAGGAGCGTCTTCTCTTAATAGGGATTGTACGAATGGATTGGGGAACGGCGCCAACTCATCATAAAGCGCTGCCGCTTCCATAAGCTCATTGAGCACCCCTTTAATATATAGGTGAAAATGGGCCACCTGCATATTGCGCGCGACGTAAGCCTTGGGGTAGGCTTCATTTAACGTATAACTGGCTGTCATCATCATATCAGGATGACATTGGCGAAGATATTCTATCGCTTCTTCTACGTAGGGCTGCATGGCTTCAATAAGCGCCGGTACATTCGTTTCGGCTATGCCTTCAGACGTTCCGACGGCGTTTAACTGCCCAAATTCCACTTCGTTATGCAGCTCTGTATAGATGATCTGACTCCTGTAGCCTTCTGCTGTGACGAAACGGATCAACTGATCCATTGATTTTGCAATGGCCATGAATCTCTCCTTAGGAGGAATTGCAGCTAGTTCATCTCTAAGCTCAGCATGAGCCAGAAAGCTGGGACTCTGCTGATATTCCCAAGAGGATAACATAATGTAACAGTTATGAGCCTTTGCTTGTTTGAACAGTTCGAGCAAATGAGCATGCCCGTCCAGTACTGCGCCTCCACGACAGTTATACCAACGCGTACGCTGGCCTACTTCCCCAAGGTTAGCAAACTCCAAGGGTCCGGGGCGTTTGCCATCCGCTGTAAACAACATGAATGGCATTGCACATATTCGGATCGTATTGTAGCCTCTTTCGACCGCTTCTTTAAAACGGGCTTCCAGATCGCTGTAGGGCTCACCTTCCTGTGTCATGGTATACCAAGAAAAGTCCCACATGGTGATCGTCAATTTGCGCGGTACAGTTCTCATGAGATTACTCAATTGATTTCCCCTCCCAGCTCCAGTCCATATGGTTCAACGCTCCTTGATGGTTAGCTTCTAGCTTAAGCACCGATTCAAAATGCAAGATGGCTTCGTCCTGTCGCCCTAATCCAAGCAAACCAAGTGCTTTCATATAAGTACAATGAACCTGATTACGAATATTCAGGTCATCTTCAAAGATGAGAAAGTCGGGTAACGAGACCGCGAAATAATCCATTTTCACGGGTTCGAATAAGTATCTATCGGCGTAATCAATGAGCTTGTTGAATCGACGATTGCCTTCCTTCGCATAACCAAGTTTCCGCCAGGCCAATCCTTGGTAAAATATCATATCTGGCTGTTGATCGTTATAATACATGGCATTAATGGGTTCCCCCAGTCCTTGAGAGGCCGTGGAAAAGGCCTGTCTTGCCTCATCTGTTAATTTCAATAGCTCATACGCGCAGCCCAAATAATAATAGATATCGTTATCTTGGGAACCCTCTAGCTTACCTTCGCCAAGATTCTCTGGATACACTAAAGCCTCCCGCAGCCCCTTTACAGCCTGTTCAATCCGCCCAGACCTCAGGTCGGACTTGGCAAGCTCTACCTTGGCCAGCCTATACTGTCCCGTTACCTTCCCCTCTCCGCCTTCCCATGGATGAAATATTCTCCCTGTCAGCAAGGACAACGCTATCTTATGCTGCTTCATCGTATTGTGAACGGTTACATATTCTAAAAACAGATCATCGCGAAGCTTTATGATTCCCGGATAACTCTCCATTAGATTCAATCTGTCGTTGGGCTTGATGTTCAGCTTCCTATACAGCTGGTCAAGCTCATAAAGAATACGTGCGTCTGAAGTATTGCACGCAAAGGCCTGCTCTAACGAATGGCGAGCCTTCTCTACTTGGCCTTGTTTGTTAAAATATCCAAGAGCAAGATTACGGTGAACAACGGGGTAAGTATCGTCAATGGAACGAGACATTTCCCAGCTGGAAATAGCATCCTGATGCCGTTTCTTATCATAGAGTAAATTACCTAAGTAATAATGCGCCTTGTCATCCTCCGGTCTTGTTCGAATTGCAAATTGTAACACATCCAACTCAAACAGACGGTTAGGAAAGCAGTAATCGGGTACTGCATCTGCGGCCTGAGCGAGAGCATTGTTCACCTGCTCAAGCTTGCCGATTTTAGCATAGCAGAAGGCCTGAACGTAATACAGCATAGGGTATGTTTTTGCCTGCTCTGGAGCTTCTTCCAGCACACATGCTGCATCCTCATAGAGTCCTGCCGCCGCATAGTCCGATGCTACCGCTATATAGTTGTGCACATCTCCACGCATCCATTTTTCCAGCTCTTCAAAGACCGTTTTAGCATCATCTCGTAACCCGAGAGCCTCTAAAGATAATGCTTGCTCACGGTAAGCTCCAAAATCGGCGATATCGAGCTTCATCGTTTCCTTGGAAAAGGCTATTGCTGCTTCGTTCCTGCCGAGCTTACGAAGAATAGCCGACTTCAGGTTGCGTGCCTTGTAATTGCGAGCATTTCGGATTGTCGAGCGCTCGACGAGTTCCAATGCTTCTTCATAGTTCCCTTGTTCTGTCGCAATCTGTGCCAGTGAGAAATACCCGCTGTCTTGCCATGCCGCACTCCATACTGATTTATAAAATGCAGCGAACGCCTCATCCATCCGCTCTTGGTGTTTTAGCGACAAACCAAGCTGGTAGTAGGCCTCACCATCATAGGGATTAGAGTTACGCCAGGTTATCCGCGAGATGGCTTTACGAAAGCACTCTTCACTTTCTGCATATAACCCTCTGCGAAGAAGCAACGTACCATATGCCATATTTATACGGCTGTCATTCTTATCTCTTTTCAGGCCCTCAAGGTAATACGCCTCAGGCTCAAAGGTAGCATGACGGTATTGCTCCAAGTGTTGTCCTGCTAAATACAATTCTTCGTTCGTTCTTAATTCCTCCGGTTGTGGCAGGGGGTCGGCAGCAGCCGGCATCTGCTCAACTTCCTTTTGCTTAGGCTGGTAGCTAATCAGCTCCCTTCCGGTCGCGTCTTTGACGCTTAAGCATAGATCATAATCCTCATCCTCAGCCAAAATAACTGTCTTCTGTATCAAGGCCTTATTAGGTGTCAGATCCAAGGTTTCTTGAATATAAACTTCCCGCTGGCTGCTTAATTCCACAACAGCCTCGCAAAATGACGAAGTTACATAGACGCCAATCTGTACTGTCCCTTCGCTGCGATTTAATTCCAAACTAACGGCTGCGTCAATTGAAGCGTTTTTGACCATACCAATATGTTTGTAAGGCATAAAATACTGCGAGAACGTCTTTTCTTCATACGGCTGAAGCCAAGTGAAATCTGGTTGATTATCGGTATACACTCCCGTCATCAACTCGATGTAGGGGCCGTCTTCGTCTGTTAGATTGCGGTCCCAAGCTTGGCCGAATTCGCCATTTCCCCATGTCCACTGCTTTTTCCCGGGAGAGATGTGATGGTTGGCCACATGCAAAAGCCCAGCTTGTTTCATATGGTCGTAACCACCTATGAAATTGTAATCCGATTTATAGGCCATATATGAAGTGGGAACAGGAATATTTTTGTATCGGGAGATATCTACGCCTTCAGAATAATCCATTTTATAATAAGTGCCTGTAGCAATCGGGAAACGGGATACATCTCGCTTTCCATGGTCGAACACGGCTGATACGTCTGGAGGAAAAACAGATTGCGTATGCTCATGTACTGCTACGGCTGGATTGGCCCACCATAAAAATGTTTGAGGCTCGGCAGTCCGGTTATATAGCTGGGCCCCCACTTTAAGGTATGCCTTATCCGGTTGAAGTGTAAAACCAGCTGTTACTTTCGTGCCGAACATACGATCAATTTCGCTCACCCATACCGTTGCGCTTCCGTCGTCGTGTTCTTCCAACTTGTATTCAACGGGTCCGTAAGTGTTGGGACGGTGATGCTGCGGCCAGTTGAACTCAATGCCTCCAGATATCCATGGTCCCAATAAGCCCACAAGCGCTGGTTTGATGACCCTGTTATAATAAACAAAATCATAACCGTTGGTCTTGTCGACCGCACGATAAATGCGTCCTCCCAGCTCTGGCATGATCTCAATGCGCAAATATTTATTTTCTAGGAAAACTATTTGATAATTTTCAAGTTTCTTCTCATCCTCAATTTTATCAATGACCGGATGCGGATACACTCGACCGGAACTTCCCTGATAGACACGTTTCTCCAGAAACATTGGATTTTTGTCGGGTTTGCCAATTCCATACGTGGGGATCTGCACGGTTTGCTCCCACACGCGTGCCCTAGCGTCGAAAATGCTCAATTCCATCACTCCCTCATAGTCGCTCTTATATTCAGAGCTTACAAGTAAGCGACATTACAGACAATTGACAATCTACTGTTTATGATGGACTATATACGTATTTCATCATTAGAGCCGCCTAAGGCTAGGAGATGGATAGATTATGAATAAGAAAGCTGATGGATTTGAGGGTGAAAAGTTATATGTCGTTCCACCCTATATACTGGATAAATTAAATATGAATCCGCTTACAAAAAATCTATATATTACGGATATAGGCTGCTTCAGCCATGCCCGCCATCATTTTCGTGAAAGAATGCACGGATGTGACTCTCATATATTCATCTACTGTACCAGCGGAAAAGGTTGGATACGAACAAAGGATGGCCTAACGATTGACATGACAGAGCGAGGCTTTGCGTACATTCCCAGAGACATGCCGCATGCTTATGGGGCTGACGATAGAGATCCTTGGACAATTTACTGGTTTCATCTTAAAGGGGACCAAATGGATGATTTTATAGCATTGTTTGAGCCTTTTAAAACGTATATTTCGATATCTGCCAGTGATGGAGTCAAACTACTGGAGCTATTTCATCAGTGTTACGACCTTTTATTGAATAAATCATACTCCATTATACATTTAGTTCAAGTATCGCAAACTGTCCGTTATCTGCTGAGTTTTGTTGTATCGGTTGCATTTCGCAAGGAAGACAGTACGTACCAGAGTCATGTGGATAAGGCAACACGCTATATGAGTGAACAATTGGAATCCACCGTTTCGCTTGAGCAGCTTAGTCGGCATGTTCAGGTATCCAAGCAGCATCTGAACCTGATATTCAAGCAATCCACCGGCTACTCTCCTGTCGATTACTATTTAAGAATGAAGATACAGAGGGCCAGTCAGCTTTTGGATTTGACGAATGCCTCTATTAAAGAAGTTAGCATACAACTCGGTTTTAGGGACCCTTACTACTTCTCCAGACTATTCAAAAAAATAATGGGCTGCTCTCCTTTGGAATATCGAAATAATTTGAAGGGTTAATCTATGTTCATCAGGAGCGTTCAAATTTGCTTCTATCGGGCTACCGCAAGGTCACAGATCATTTACGAATCACGGGTGCAAGGTCTATACTTAAGGTTAAAAAAGGAAGTTTTGTATGCTCCTCACGTTGAATCGTAGACTAAATGCAGCTATGCCGCTAATTACACCAATCAGCATTCTAATTGGCGTCCTAATCGGTACGCCGTTGTCAGAATATACCGAACTCTCTCCCTGGCTGTTTGCATTCATGACCTTCGCGGGCAGCATCAGTATGGGGTTTAAGGATTTTGTCCATGTGATCAAGCATCCTGGTCCGATGATCGCCTGTCTGTTTATTCTTCACCTGGCCATGCCGCTTCTCGCCATGATGCTGGGACATCTGGCCTTCAGTGATGATCCTTACACGATTACTGGACTTATTCTTGGTGCAGCTATCCCTACGGGCATTTCCAGCTTCGTGTGGGTCAACATCTATAAAGGCAATACAGCGCTGACATTGGCGATCATTTTAATTGATACGATTTTGGCCCCATTTGCCGTGCCGGGCATCATGTCCCTACTGATCGGAGCGGATGTGCAGCTCGATACCTGGGCGATGATGCAGAGCCTATTCTGGATGATTGTCGTTCCTTCGCTAATCGGCATGGTGTTGAACGAATGGACCAAAGGGAAGATCAAGCAGGTATGGGGACCACGGCTAGGACCGTTCTCCAAGCTGGCTATGGCTCTTGTCGTCATGATTAACGGATCTGTCATTGCGCCTTATCTGGTCGATTTTAATCTTAAGCTTGTCGGAGTATGCCTATCCATAATCGTCCTTGCCTCCACTGGATATGCGATCGGTTATCTGATATCAGGACTGATGCGGTGGAATAATGCAGACCGTACGGCGCTTGTCTTTAACGGCGGCATGCGCAATATTAGCGCGGGAGCCGTGCTTGCCATCACCTATTTCCCGGCCCCGGTAGCATTGCCCGTTGTACTGGGGATGATTTTCCAACAATCCACAGCATCTCTGGTCGGGTTTCTGCTGAGTCGTCGCGACCGCAGCAACGCCAAGGAAAAGCGCAATACGGCCTCTGTTTCCTAAGCAAAGGGAGCTAGCGGTCGGTGATTTCAGATGATAAAACTCCTCCTTATGAGGAGGAGTTTCGGAAGGGCGTTTCTATACGTACATGGTTGAAAGTCTAATTTAAATATGCATGCACAATCATGTAAATGGTCATTTTCCACTTCATAACATTACTATTGAATCGTGTAGGGTAATAAACTTAGCTTCCGTAAAGAGCCTTTCGCGGCACAACGTTCAAGCCATATATTACCCTAAGGAAACTAAGAACGATATACACAGGTTGCAAAGTCTAAAACAGCTTTTGCGTAAGATTTTGAAATTGTGACTTCACTCCATCTTTCTGAAGTTCTGATTGCAACACCTGATTAAAGGTTTGAAGTGCACGCTGGAATTTATTTTCACCTAGTTCCGTGATCCGAGTATACACACCTCGTCGATCATCCTCGCATGTATGCCTTTGTAAAGCCCCGCAGTTTTTGGCTTCCATTCTCACTACGAGTCTCGATGTCGCACTTTGACTTAATCCCACCAATTCTTGAAGTTGCTGCAGTCGTAATTTTTTTTCCTCGGAATTGGATATAAAACCTAAAACATAAAACTCCTTCAAAGATAAATCATAATTTTGTAGCAGGGCTTGTTCTAACTTATCATTTAAAGTGGAATGGATGTGAGACAAAGACAACCATACATCCAAAAGTTCGTTTTCATGTTGCAAGTTTAGACCACACCATTCTATATTGAAGTATTTCCAGTAAGTTTATCCTATTGTAACAAGCTTAAATGGAATGGTCAAAACCCATACCCTATTTTGAATATTACAATCCGTCGTCACCGAACCAGCATGCAAATGTAGCATAATGATTCTTGTTTCAGAGTGTCGATTTTATTGACAGTAGTCCACCCTAACTATCTTCCTATGTACATACATTGCTGCAATTAAGCTAATATAATGTGAGAAAGTGAAGATAGCAAAAAAACAGGTCAATCATGGTGGTATCTAACCATAATCGACCTGTTGAATGTAAAGGAATAGCATTTTCAAAGTGAGCGGTAACAACATCATGACGAAATGGAAGAACAACGTAGATCGTAGCAAAAGGAAGTCAGACAACAAATTTTCACATGTAGCCTTTCAAAAAGACGACACTGCATATCCAGTGTCGACTTGTTAGTGTTATTTTTAATTGTTTTTGTTTCGAAGCAACTTAATAAGGTGAACTTTGCAAATAAAACTCTTGGCCTGAACCCTGAAGACTTCTCGAACCAGTCCCTTGGGAATTCCCCCCTTCAGCCACTCTATCAAGATATATATAGATTCCATATCCTTTTACTGTATACATAATATGAACTGCAATCTTTTCATTGAATTATTCGGCTTGCCATATATCTTTCAATTTCCAATATGTCAGCCCATTTACTAGCGCCTCTCCACCCTCTGTTATGATTTCTATGCCTAGCAATTTCTCACTCGGATAGATGCGACTTGTCATCGTAGCTTGCCCTTCATTCGCAAACATTTCAATGGATGAACGATCCAGATATACATGCAATGTCAGCTGTCCCTCAGCATTGAAGGCTGTTTGACGTACTCCATCTGTCTTTTTACCTGATTTAGAACAATTAAGCATTAGTTTCTGCTCCGGAATAGAATATGTGATAACCGTTTCTTCTCGACCTCTTCCACGAAACTTCAAGCCTACCAGGTCTGCACTTGACTTCGTGAGATCGAACACTACCTTAACTTCAAGCAAGTCTTCTTCAACTTCCTTGAAGTAACTTCCAGAAATAGCACCATATTGATACAAAACATGTTTACTTTGGCGAAGTAACTTCATTTCTTCAACTGGAGTCATCAGTACTCTATTATTGTCACCCAACGTAATTAAACGTGGGATCGTCATTGCTCCACACCAGCCGTCTGCTTTCGTCGGCATATCCGATTCCCACATATCCATCCAACCAAGCGCTATGCGGCGACCTTGATCATCTAGAAAAGTTTGAACAGCATAGAAGTCATGACCAGTATCCAACTCGATGAACTCTCCATGCTTATATTCATTACTATCATAATTATATTCGCCAACATAATATCCCGTCTGGAACAAGTTATTGTACTTATCTCCTTGCGCATCAATACCTTGTGGGGAGAACATAAATATATGCTTACCGTTCAGTTCAAAAAAATCAGGGCACTCCCACATGAAGCCCATATTCTTATCTCCCTGCAGAAGCACACCATGATAGGTCCAAGTCCTAAGATCAGGAGATGTATATAGAATAACACGCGGCAGATCTTCTTTCGTGCTGTTACCTAGGATCATGTACCATGTATCCTCATGCTTCCATACCTTCGGATCACGGAAATGCTGTGAGCTATCAGTCGGAGGTTCAGCGATTACGGGATTCTGCCTTAGTTTTGTAAAATGAATGCCATCTGTGCTTACTGCCACATTTTGATTTTGGAAAAAGATATTGTTTGGTTGATCAATATAGTGATGACCAGTATAGATCAATGTCAGTTCGCCGTTATTATCTACTGCGCTTCCTGAGAAGCAACCATCAAGGTCACACGCATCTCCAGGCGCTAATGCAATCGGACAATGCTCCCAATGTACAAGGTCTTTACTCTTCACGTGGCCCCAATGCATTGGGCCCCAGTTCTCATCATAAGGATGATGCTGATAGAAGGCGTGATATTCACCTTTGAATTGAATTAATCCATTTGGGTCGTTAATCCAGTTTGCTGGTGCCATAATATGATAACCTAATCGGTACCGCTTGTTCATTTTCGCTTCTGCCTGTTTCAATGCTTCCTCAGCTTGCTTCGTATTGTTATTATATGTGTTCATCTTTCTTCCTCCTATGCTGTTTCAATATGCTTGTTAGGCTTGGGATCCAGCTTTTTCGGTTCTTTCTTTAAGGTAAAGATTGAGATTGTTGTAAAGGCAAATACGAAAACACCCATAATCACGTACGTATTTGCAAAACCTCTAATGTCATAAGACATACCGGCGATTGGCGAGAAGATCGAAGCTCCTACCTGACTCATAAACTGGAATCCCACCAGATACAAGATCGAAGACAGACGCGTATCGAAATTTGCAGCCAAGTACTTAAATACGGAGATCAGCATGATTGGCAGTTCCAATGCGTGAATCAATTTCATAGCTGAGATTCCATAAGGTCCAATAACTAAGCCTGAACCCATGATCCGGAACGCCATCAAGAACCCTGCCAATATTAGACCCTTTTTTGCTCCAATTTTGTTGACAATGAAAGGCGCTAAGAACATCATGCCTGCTTCCAAGAACACTTGTAGGGAATTTAAGTAACCGTAAACTTGATTGCCTAATGCAACCGTTGAGAACGTCGATGAAAAGTAATTCGGGAACTGCTGGTCATACACATTGTAAATACAGGTAACACCAAGAACATATAAAATGAAGAACCACAAATGCTTATTTGCAAACAAATGGCCGATTTGCTTAAAGTTAACGGATTCTGCTCGCTCCATCTCGGAATCTGTCATTTCAACTTTAATTGTCATCATAATGATAAACAGAACGACAGCAGATACTGATGCAATCCAGAAGTTAATGTTAGGGTTGATATTAAAGAGCTGACCAGCGAAAAACGTTGCTGCTGCCCAACCTAGCGAGCCCCACATACGAGATTTTCCGTATTCAAAGTCATATTTTCGGCTGACTTTCTCGACATAAGATTCGATGGCTCCAATCCCTGCCAAAAAAGAAATACCCAAGTATAATCCACCTGCAATGGCACCGAGAAATACATTGTATTGAAGTAACGGCCCATAGATAAAGATATAGAAAGGACCAACAAATAAGAGCAAAGAACTGATTAGAAATAAAATATGCTTCTTTAATCCGATTTTATCAGATATATAGCCATAAAGCGGTTGCATACATAGCGCAAAGATAGCGTTTACAGTAAAGATAACACCTGTTTCAGCACCATTCAGACTGATTTCTTGCCCTAGCCAGATGGAGAACAATGAATAACTTGCTGACCAAGTAAAGAAGAAAAAGAAAAAATAGGCACTTAGTTTCCAGTACATGCTCTTTGACTTTCTCATATCGAACGCTCCTCAAGTTGAACATTTAATGTAAATGAAAGCACTTTCGTATTTACAGATCGATTATATGTCAACCGCTTTCATATGTCAACCGCTTGACATATTTTCGAAAGAAAAAGAGCTCTCCTCTTGATTTCAATTACTCTAATAAGGATAGCTCCACCTTCTATCACAATGCTGAAAACTATGGAAACTGTATTAAGCCGTACTAGCTTCAATCAGTTTCACTGGTAGATAGGTTTCTCGCGGGACATCACTGAATCCACCTTCAATTTCTTTAATAAGTAACTCTATGGAAGATCTGGCAATCTCCTGTATTGGTTGCTGAATTGTCGTTAATTCAGGGAGAAGATTGCGGGTTGTTTCTGTTCCGTCATATCCAATTACGCGAATATCTTCAGGAACACGTTTTCCTCTTCTTCTTGCTTTAGCAATAAAAGACGCAGCCACCAAGTCATTACTCGCAAACAATCCATCTACTTCAGGATGTTCATCGAGCAAGCGTTTAATCGGTTCGTCGTGATTCTGTTGGTGGAAGGGATCATGTACTTCATAGGTAATTGCCTTTCGACCATACTGCTCCATCACATCTTCATATGCTTTTCTTCTTAAGCTTGCTGGTGTTTCCAATTCAACAGGGCCATTTATGTGTAAGATATGCTTGCACCCTTTTTCAATAAGTAGTTCTGACGCCAGTTTTCCACCCATATAATTATCCGATCCTACAACTGGGATTGAATCGGATAGGAAGCGATCGATCGCAATGACGGCAATGTTCTTCTGTTCATAATTTACGATACCCCGATTGTGTGTACCAACGATAATACCGTCAACTTGATTTCGCATAAGCATATCCACATATGATTCCTCTTTATCCAGCTGATTCAAACTGTTACAAAGCAACAGCTTATAGCCTAATGACGCACAAATATTCTCTATATGAAAAGTCAGCTCTCCGAAAAATGGGTTGCTTGTAGTTGGAATGATTAATCCAATCAGATTTGTTCGTTTACTAAATAATGACCGAGCCACATCATTTGGAAAGTAATTTAGCTCTTGCATCGCTTTATGAACTTGATCCTTCGTTTCTTGACTGATATAGCCACGATTATTAAGTACGCGAGAAACCGTAGTCGGTGAAACTCCTGCTAATTGTGCAACATCGTTAAGTTTTGGTTTCATTGATTCTCCCTGCCTTCTCTCCATGCCATATCTCTAATTTTTTTCATTTTAACATGGTTAAATGTTAAAAAACATGCTTGAGCATTCTTATGGATTATTCTTCAGATTTGTCTCCCTCTAAGAATCTCCTTGGCGACAGAAGAACTGGTCAAAGAAGACGCTAAAAAACAAGGATATGATAGCGAATTTGTTGATCATTACATCATAGAAATGAGCAAAAATCCTCCTGAAGAAGCTTACACCGTATTGCCTGCGGCTGTAACCATTTCGTCGAATCGTGCCACTGCTTAATAGGCTCTGTCATAAGATCATTTCAATTTTAATGATAATGGAAAACTAAAGCCTAAGCAGTCTCATTTCCCCAGATGCATGTCAGATGATAATTCAACGATCATCTTCATAATTAGTGAGAACTCATTGACTCGAAGTTATACTACTTCTTCATTGTCAATTGTTAGCGAATAATAATGTTTTAGACTAAACAATAAAGAACTAGACTGAGATAAGTTATAGACTGGCGACGCGCGGCCCGCATGCGCGACTGCAGTTGCGCTCCCCATCTCTTCCGGAATGAAGTCCAGCTTTGCGATCGGCGCGCTAGCGACTGCGCCCGTGTAATTAGAAAACATAGTCTTAGACTGGAAAATAAAGTATTAAAGGTATAAACTACGAATATGCTTTTTTCTTGAACCCTCTCATATGATGAGAGTAATTCAGTATTCGAGGAGATGGTCTTGATGAACAAGAACATAGGGATTAAGGATACTTTGGTAAGGTTCGACGAGATTTCGAAGCATTATGTTCGGGAGCTGGACAAGTATAGTCTGGCGGAACTGTGTCGCAAGCCAAGCGAGAACGAATGGTCGCTTGGGCAAATGTACCTGCATCTGCCCCATTCCACGATGAACTTGCAGCTCCGTCTTGCGGAGCAGTGCATGGCGCTCGGTGGCGGCAACGAGGAGGGCGACGGGAAGACGGAGGCCGGTCATGCCGTGTTTGAGCAAGGGAGCTTCCCACCGGTTCGCATTCAAGTACCGGCCGACTTGCAATATACGCCCCCACAGCCAGAAAGCAAGGAGCAGCTTGTCGCCAAGCTGGAGGAAGCAAGGCGCCGCATGCATGAGATTGGGGCGTCGCTACAGAACATAGACCCAGAGCGGCTGCAGCGAAAGGCGACTCATCCGGCCGTAGCCTTCGGCGCGTTAAACGCGGTCGAATGGTTCACGATGGTGGAGATGCATTACCGTCATCATCTTCTTCAAAAGGAGCGGCTGAACGCTTTCTTACAAACTGCAGAGTTATTAGGCTAACAGGACACGATAGTTGAATGTTGACCACAACAGCGGCCAGTCTAGGAATTTATTTTCGCGTCCTTATCTGCCGCTGTTGCATTTGTCGGATCAGTCTAAAACTTTATTTTGGACAATAAAGTTGTATACCAAAATCCAATATTTGTAATTTCGATTCTTTTATCAATATATAAAAATATGTACGTTAAAATGGGGTAATACCAGAGAAATTGATACAAACCGCAATTTGTTTCCTCTAAGCTTTTAGAGGCTGATCGTTTGGACTGCTTACATCAACATAAACACGAACATATTCACTGTTTCTGTTCTGATAGGCCTTTGAACGCTTCAGCACTCTGTAGTAGTCCTCGAAGTGCTCCAAAAACTGATCAATCTCTTCAGGTATTCCTTCAACCCGTATTTTTAGCATCCTCTTTTACAACTCTTCTTTTAGCGATGAGCTTGGAGCATTTTCAACCATTTCGTTTGTGATTCCGTGGATGGCGGTCGCTTCTTCTGGAATGAGGGATACCGGCTTGATTAACGTTTCAAAAAGAGGATTTTCGTCAAGATCAATAATTGCAATCTCTACGATCTCAGAGTCGCCATCTAAACCGGTGGTTTTCACATCTAAAATGATATATTCTGATTTTCTTTGGCTAACTGAACGGTTCGAGCTTTTTGTATTGCTGCTAGTTGTTTCTCTTATTTTCACAAAAAACCAAGCTGACGATTATAAGATGGACTTTTTCTTGTACAAAAAAGAGTCTGCCCTTGGGCAGACCCGATACAAATGAACAGACTCGTGCAAGTTGTGCTCAGTCAGATTGAACCTGCAGGATAGAGGCTGTTTCAATTCGGATTTATTTTGTTAACTTGATAATAATGTGCTTCTACCCAACATCGTCTCTAATTCGAAAACATTTATTCCATCTAATGATCTTTTAATGGAATAACCTAGCTGACATTTTTTAAACACCTCTATTGACACTTAACACTATCATCAATACAACACTTCGTTAAGCCACATTATTACAAATTTATTGATGTAGTTGAGATGGACTCACTTTTTGAATTTGAACAAGTATATCAAACGTTTTACCTAATGATATATCAACAGTTTTTGGTATAGCAGGGCCTTCTTTAGTTATTCCAGCGAAAATTTGATGTTGTTCGTTTAACCAAGTTTTTGTCACTCCGTTCGCCTTACGTAAATCAATAAAAAATTGATCTTTTTTGACCTGTCCAAAAATGTAATTATAACTGTTTGGATCATCTGATTTTAATATTCCATATGGGCCAAATTCACCATCATTATTATAAACATTATATTGTCCTTTATAAACTGATGTTCCAATAGATACATACCGTTTTCCATAATATTCTGCTAAATGCTGCCCAGCTACTTTAGGGTATATAAATGGAATCATATTTGTTTTCGAAACGTGTCCATTATGTCCCCAAACTATGGTTTTCCCTAAATGTTCTTCAGTCCACTTCGCATTTTCATACATTGCAATATCATGTTTCAAATAAAAATCCGATGGTTTATCAGGGGATGTTCCTCCTAACATTGTAGTAAACTGTTCAATAATACGAGCATTTTGTTTTATCCATGCGAACTCTTTGGATTTTCCGTTCAGATAACTTTTATTTTGTTCTAATAAAGCACTGATTTGTTTAGCATCTGAAATATACTTTTCTTTTTCTTCTTTTGTAAGGCCCTCAAAAGTAGTCATATCCTTTGTTACAGGAATGAGACCTTTTATCTTCTCTTCTACTCTAGGCACAAGATCTGAATTGTTTCTTTTTATATATTCTATTATATTATTATAAACATTCTCGTTTACTGATTGAATGTCCATCCCAATGATACGCACTTTAGATTTATGTTCTGGATTAGCATTATATTGTCGAATCCAACTAAGTAGATCTAACATTTCTTTTGTGTTAAATACAGGTGATAGATGTTGGCTTGGGTTTCCCTTACCAGTAAGAACATATCGATCAAGCTCCAGAGCTCTGTCCCATCCCTCTTCTAAAACTAAGTTGATGAATCCCTTTTCAGATACTAAATAATTAACAATGCGTTGTTTCATTGTAAAAACTTCATGAGCCCCATGCGTAGCTTCACCTAAACCTACAATTGAAGCTGAACCTACCATATTCTTAAGTGGTTTTAAATCATTAAAAGATGCAGTTGGATTAGTTGTTTTTAAAGGCTTTGCATGCATTTCTAACCATTCCGTTATTTGATTTGTATTGTAGGGAGCTGTAACAGAAACTCCTGTTTTCGAGTCTGCATAAGTACTTCCTACAAAATTAGTCAGTATTATAGCAAAAACACCAAGTGCAATAATCATTTTCTTTTTCATAATACCCTCCTAAAATACTTACTTGTTAGTTTTTTGACATGCTCTAAGGAGCCCATTTTAAACCATTTTTTTCCTTTTTTCCTACTTGCTAAATTCAGCAAGTAAAATATTTTTAAATGGATCAGGACTATCAGCTTTAAAGCTGTTCAAATTGACGACCAATGTATGCTTGCCTCCAAGTGTGCCACCAGCAAAAGTGGTAAACCCTAGAACTCTACCTTTGTGTCCCCATATCGAGACACCGTTTGGAAGCTTAGTTTCAAAGATCCCAAGACCATATCCGGTTCCTTCTCTATCTGTAGGAACTGTAGTAAGCATTTGTTTTAGTTGCTGTTCCTTCAGTAATTTACCACTGAGTAAGTAAGAGAAGAATTTGTTTAAATCGTCAGCAGTAGAAATCATATCTCCATCCGAGCTACCTGGGTTAATATAAGTAACGTCTTTTAGCTCACTTGCTCCGTCTAGTTGGAAATAGCCACGGGCATGCTTGGTGCCTGGAATCACGCTTGAATTGCCAGGTAGGAATGTATTTGACAAATCAAGCGGTTCAATAATCCGATTTTCAACCTCTTCCGCATAGCTGTTTCCAGTTACTTTTTCAATAAGGATCCCCAGTATTACGTATCCTGTGTTTGAATAAGACCAACCCTTTCCTGGGGCAAAGTCTGGGGGAAGAGAAATCCCCATCTTTACGAATTCTTCAGCCGTATACGATTTTTTTGTATCCGTATAATCAAAGTCTTTTGAATTTACATAGTCAGCGATACCACTTGTATGATTCAATATCTGCCGGATAGTAATTTGGTTACCATCATATCCGTTTCCTTGAATGACACCAGGCAACCATTTTTCAATGGAGTCGTCTAGATTCAAGCGGTTCTCTTCAGATAATTGAAGTAGAACTGTTGCAATGAATGTCTTCGTTACACTACCAATGCGAAAGCGAAAATCTGTTTTCATTGGTTTCTTGGTGCTCAGGTCCGCTAACCCAGCGGCATAACTCCATGTTTTTCCACCCTCAGAAGTTTTAGCAAGTATCCCAGGATATCCAAGTTGCAATGTATCCCGCATTGCTTCTTTGACGGAATTACGTTCACTTTGAGTGCTTGTTTGTAACGGACTAGATACATTTTGAATGGACTCCGCTTTTACAATTGAGGTTGGTGTTGTGTATAACAGAGAACTTCCAGCCATTAAAAGGACTAAACCTGTAGATGCAATTTGACAATGCTTTTTCATAAAGATATTCTTCTCCTCTATTCATATTGTATCGGCAGTTATTTGCTGTTTTAGGGCAAGAGTGGATTTGCAATTATCTTTACTCATTATTATTTTCACAAACGCTATTGTGTCCTAACAAACGGTAAATTCCTTTTTTTTCACATGTATGTTAACCCTAGAAATTACTTCTTTTCCTTAAAACACTCTTGTTACTGGTTTGTTTTTCATAAATAGGTCATACCTGTTTCCCCTTTCACGCCTCTTTATTTTTTTATCATACACAATGAAAATCTCCCCTCCTCGTTTATTGTTAATGTGTTAAACTGCCTCTATGATTCTAAGTATTTTTCTGTCACATACAGTAGTGTCAAAATGTCACACTATTAAAAATCCTAATATTATTCGGAGTGAATATCTCAATCCAGATGTCGCTGTCAGTGAAGCTGGTGATTTGGCTGTGTCTTATTCGTATTCCCAGTTGCTCCATAACCTCTCTTACCGGAACTCTTGCCAATCTCACAATCGCTTGCATTTTTCTAGGGGGTAACTCACTCTCGTTGCCAACGTAAAAACACCTCCAAGGTTATCTCCATATCTTACGACATGGCTTGATTCTCTTGAAGGTGTTTTGATTTGTCTCACGTTATGGGGTCAGTCCCCTTGATCTACAGTCGAAAAAGGTTCCTTATCTAACTTTACCAATCGATCAAAAACCTTAATTTCAAATCCCGATTCATTTCTCAACACTTCAAACCGGATGTTCTCCTCTACCGCCGGATTGATGGCTGAACCGAAACATTGTTATCTCCTGACTACAATCAATCATTTTAAGCCCATTATCTTCAAACAGGCATTCAGCATATCCTTGTTTTTATAGATTACAACAGTAATCTCCTGTCGTGCTCTCGTTAGCATTTGGTACAAACGCAGCCCCGTTGTTTCTTTGCACTCCACCTAGGCGACATTCTTTAGCTTGGCGTATTGTTGCAGGTGTAAGGCTTTTGCCGATGCCCAACCGCCGATGACAAATTGACATCGGACAATTTGTCCGATATAATCAAAACAAAACGGACAAACTGTCCGAATTTATAATACGAAGGGTGAAACTGGGATGCATATCAAAAAATTGTATTTTTTATCTGTAGGTGAATGTTTCCTAGATCAATCGGCAGTTAATCGAACCCTTGCCCCCGGGAAATTAGTCGGAATGCCTGTGTGGTCTTTTCTATTGGAAACGACCAGCGGGCCGATACTCATCGATACGGGAATGCCCGACGCTTTTATCAACAATCCCGATTACTACAAGGGGACTAGACGTGAAGGGCGCGTCGTCCCCAACATGTCTGACGACGACTCGATCGTAAATGTGTTAAAGCGTGTCGGTTATCGACCTGACGATATTCAAATGGTCATTAGCTCCCATTTACACTTGGATCATTCTGGGGGAAACGGGCATTTCCGCAATACGCCGATCCTTATTCAAAGGGCAGAGTATGATGCGGCCATAAACAATGAGGATTACTCTCCATTAGAGTGCAGGCTGCCCGATTTACAATATCAAATCATTGAGGGTGACCATGAATTGATTCCGGGGGTTCAAATTTTATTCACTCCGGGTCATTCCCCTGGCCATCAATCAGTCCTTGTCACAACGGAAAAGTCGGGTCCAGTGCTACTGACAATTGATGTTGCTTATACTCGGGAGAACTTCGAGAATAGCGTACCGTTCTTGACATTCGATCAAGAGATGGCTGCCAAATCGATTACTCGCATGCAGGAGTTAATTCAGGATGTTCGGCCGTCCTATGTTTTCTTGGGACACGATAGAGATCAGGCGCAAAAATGCCGCACCTTTCCTGACTTCCTGTAATGGAGAGACAGGCTATGGATACTCAATCAATGGCTTTATCCGGCAATGAGCGAAAATTAATGGGGACACTTTGCTTGCTCATTATTTTCGGAAACATCAATATGACCATGTTTAATTTGTCTATACCTTCGATTTCCGCTGACTTTGCCCTGACCTCCTCGCAGGTGAGCTGGGTTATGGTCGGTTACAGCATTTTGATGGCTATCGGCGCCGGTACTTACGGCAGGTTAACGGAGTCCTTTTCCTTTCGCCAGCTGTATGTCATTGGTTTAATCCTTTTAGCTTTCGGCTCTATGATCGGCTTTTTTGCAGCTTCATACTTGCAAGTCATCATTGGAAGACTACTGCAGGCAGCAGGGGCCTCATCCATCTCTCCCCTGTCTTATGCGGCAGTAACCCTGTATTTTAAGCCTACAGTCAAGGGACGGGTGCTGGGAACCTTATCCGCCACAATTGCCTTTGCTTCCGGCTTCGGGCCTGTGTTCGGCGGTTTCGTAGAGCAATACTTTGGCTGGCGTGCTTTGTTCATCGTGTCCAGTCTGAGCCTATTTGTTATCCCTTTGATATTCAAGTATGTTCCTGACAAGAAACACGACCGCGGTTCATTCGATTTTCTCGGAGCTGTTTTGTTCTCCGCGGGACTGGCGTTGGTATTGCTAGGGGTTACGAACTATTGGTTTATGCTCATTGCAGGAGCAGCAGTTCTTCTATGGTTCGGTACTCATATTCAGAAAAAAGAACATCCATTTATCGATGCATCTTTCATGAAAAATGCTCCTTACCGACGAATTCTAGGGATTGGATTCCTTACCTTCGTATGCAACACGGGGTTAACCTTTACTCTTCCTGTCATGATGAAGAATTCCTTTCATTTACCAACTAGTAAAATCGGTCTGCTGATGCTTCCCGGTGCCGCCTGTGCAGCCTTGCTCGGATCCCGGATCGGAAGTTGGACAGATCGTTTCGGAAGCTCCCGTGTGCTTGTCATATCGCAAAGTCTCGTCATCAGCGGATTTATACTACTGGGGGTATCCGTACATTTGCCGCCATGGATCGACGCTTTATTGATCATTATCCTTATGATTGGATTCAACGGTGTCCTCACCTCTAGCAGCAATTTAGTTTCGACGACACTCCGTTCGGCTGAGCTGGGTGTGGGGATGGGTATTTTCACACTGGCCTATCTCCTAGGCGGAGCATTCGGCCCTGCGCTGGTCGGCCGACTGATTGATCTAAAGATGCCTTTTTCTGTTGTTTATTTTACCATTTCCCTGTTGGCAATCCTGACATACTTATTCGCAAGAAAAGCAAATCCTAGCGGAAGCTATGGTAATTAGTTTAGTAGACTTACGACATGTCCGAAAGATACGGAGGATGAATAGATGAGTAAATTAAATTTCCAACTGTCCTTTGCTGCTATTCATGAGCTGGCCGAGAGGATCCGTACAAGGAAAATATCCCCGGTAGAGATTACAGAACATGCGCTTCACCGCATCGAACGTTTGAATCCGAAACTGAACGTTTTCGTTACCCAAACGTCCGAACTGGCGTTTGAACAAGCGAAGCAATCGGAACGCGATATTATGCATGGTCGGTACAAAGGGCCCCTTCACGGGATTCCCATCGTTCATAAGGATCTATATTACACTAAAGGGATCCGAACAACTGCCGGTTCAAAAATATTGAACAGCTTCGTCCCCGATTACGATTCGACGGTTGCAGCTAAGCTACATGAGGCTGGAACAGTTCTGCTAGGCAAAGTACAGACTCACGAGTTCGCTGCGGGATTGACAACAACTAGCCCACACTTCGGTCCTTGTCTCAATCCGTGGAACACTGAACTTGTAACGGGAGGTTCAAGCGGCGGCTCGGCTTCTGCCTTAGCGGCTGGACTTACTTATCTGGGCACAGGCTCGGATACCGGAGGTTCGATCCGCATACCCGCTGCTTTGTGCGGTGTCGTAGGGATGAAGCCGACGTACGGTCGGGTCAGTCGGTATGGTATCATTCCAATGGCCTGGTCATTGGACCACTCGGGTCCGTTGACCCGCTGTGTCATGGATGCGTCCCTGTGCTTGGATGTGATGTCTGGCTTCGATCCAAAGGATGAATCGACTGTCGATCTGCCTGCGCCAGGTATCAAGATGTATCCGAATGGTCTCAGGGGTGTGCGTATCGGATTGCCGACAAGCTACTATTACGAGGATTTGATGCCAGAAGTGGAAGCTGCGATGAAGGCCGCTATCAATAAATTCCGAGAACTGGGAGCAGAAATCATCGAAGTTAGCCTGCCCCTGATCAAACATGTTAGAAGTGCGACGATGGCCATTATGATGACGGAAATGTACTCGTACCACGAGAAGTGGCTTGAGACAGAATTGGAACAGTATGGACCGGACGTCCGAATGTTTCTTGAAAGCAGTAGAGATATTCCGGCTTCCATTTACCTTCAGTCTCAGCGGGCCCGGCAACTAATTGTCAATGATTTTTTGAATGCATTGTCCGGAATCGACATCTTGTTGACGCCGGCAACACCGATCACTGCGCCGCGTGCAGATGATGAAGCTAGTGTATTCAGATTGAACTCATTTACGGTTCCGACCAATTTGACTGGCTTGCCTAGCTTGAGCATGCCTTGCGGCTTCTCACCTTCCGGTCTGCCGATTAATATGCAATTGATTGGCCGCCCCTTCGAAGAAGCGACAGTACTAGGTATCGGCAATACTTATGAAATGAATACAGACTGGCACAAGAGACATCCGGATTTGTAAGCCTGACTATATTTGATGGAGGGTAATCTATGGATCAAAAGCAACTTAACTCTGAAGTTAGCAGGAGAGCATCAACCGAAACCGGAACAGATACGACGAGCGACAAGAAAAAAGCATACGAGCAGTTTATTCATACGATCGCAAGTTTAAAGGAACTGGACCTATCGGGCATTGAACCGCATTTGCCTCCAATTTACAAAAAGCACTATACCAAGAGATAAAAAAAGCTCATCGGTCACCCAAATGAATGTATTTTTAATTTTTCACGAAATGTATTATAATTATGAAGACGGACAACATGTCCTATACACGAAAAACGGACATATTGTCCGTTTTTCGTGTTAAATAACAGTTAAATTAATGATGAAGGGAGATGTTTATGGTGAATTCAGAATCGCAATCTGTCTCTCTGAAAATTCCCAGAGAGGAGTTAAACCGAAGACGAATTTTGGCGGCGGCTAGAGAACTTTTCATCAAAAAAGGCGTTGACAATGTCAATATGCATCAGATTGCGAAGACTGCTGGAGTAGGACAAGCAAGCCTATACCGCCGCTACTCGGATAAGGGCGACATATGTCAGGAGATCGCGTATGAAGAATACCAACCTTTGTTTGATGAAGTTCAAGCATTTCTTGATCAATCCCCAGAAACCGCTGCCTTGGACCGGCTTTACCATGTAATCGTAAGATATGTCTCTTTTTTAGAGGCGAAAGTTCCTTGGCTCTGTGAGGTCAGCCGGGCCTCAACCGGGCATCGTCCGTTACAATCCCCGTTATGTCAATGGATGCGCAATATAAGCAGAAATCTGCTAAATGAGGCCGTTGAACAGGGAGACGTATCCGGGGTGGACATTTCATATACTATTGAAGCCCTGCTGGCCGTGCTTCACAATATCGATTACCATCTCCAAGATGAGGGCTTTACAAGCCAACGAGTTCTTGATGGATTACACCGCATATTTATTGAAGGTTTAAGAGCTAATAGACATTAATTGAGGGGCTGGCCACAAAGCCACATAACATGGATGAGGAATAGTCCTGCGTAACTCCTCTTTTTATCTCATAATGGTATATTGAATGTACAAAGAAACCATATCCTTTCAAATGGTCGGGTGGTACCTCCATTTTACCCAGGAACGGTTTCTTATTGTTTTACAATTGGAGAACAGGACGTCCCTAGTCATTTTTATGACTTATGGGACAACCCTTTTTTTCTGCCAATGGCTGCTACGCGAATTGTCCGGATCGGACTTCCATGGCACGCTCTCCTTATTCGGTCTTCTTATCATCAGCAGCGCTCTTTCGTCTACTTCCTGTAGGCTTCGTAGCAGCAGGCTTAGTAGCCTGAGAATCCATGGAGAACAAGCAGGTTTTCATCTTATGTATTCCAAAATTGCAGTTGAAGAGATTTGTACAACACTTGGGGATTTTATTAACTCATCTTCCAAACTCCACGTCCAACTTCTCCAATCCATAACCAAACCACCTTTACGAAAAGTATCAATTATGATCGTAATTTGGATTCGATATCGATAATACCATATGTTAACATTTATAGGATATATAGAGTAAATAGAAACACAAAAAACCAATAGAAACAAGGGGCTTTGTTTCTACTGGTTTAAAAATGTCTCAAACATATACCCAAAAATGTCTCGGTTATCAACCAAATCAGTCTCAATTATTACCGTTACTCACTGTGTGGTGTCATAATTAATGAGAATATCCACATTGCTTAAATGCATAAAAATACATCCACTTGTATACATTATTTTACCATCGAGTAACCCTAAAGATACAAAAAAGGGCACAAAAAATGCCGGTTGGCAACTTTCTTTGTTCAACATATATTTATGAATCTCGGTTAATCCTTCACCGATCGCTACAATATACTTCTCATTTTCTTTTTTATTCTCCGTTTCAAAATGGATATAAAAAACATATGCAGTTCCATCATTAAATACAAAGATGCAGTAGCTGGTAAATCTTCAATTAATTTAATTTTTGAGTCTGTTATGAGGTATACAATATTGTTTGGATCATAGAGGTACCAGTCATCTCTCATCACTTACGATATATCCGTTAACTTTTTTATAGCCAGCAGCCATTTTCTCCTTATAAGCTTCATCACGTAGTCTTTTTATTCTTTCCTGTTTTAATACCTCTCTAGCTGCTAATTTTAGTTTATTGTACCTTCTATTGAATTTATCTAACTGATAGAATGCAAACACATTGCTAAGCTTAGGCCTTTCATTGAGAAGGGTTAATAACTTAGGAATTGTGACTGAACTGTAAAACTGCCCCAAACTCTTTGGATCTAGCTCTTAGTTTTCTTCTGTATTCTGTTCTTTGCGTTCTAAGAGTATCTATCTCTTTCAACAGTTCAACTTCACGTCTAGCCAGATGGTTTCTTTCAGTTTCAACTTTAGTAATATTTCTTTTCAGAGGCTCTCTGAGTTATGCCCGATGATTTCTTTCATCACCAGCAAATTTTGATTTAGATCTGCTGTAAAAGGAACGACTAGTTGAGGTATTTCTTGTTTCATGAAACTTTTTTTGATCAAAGCTGAACCAGTGTAAATTTCTCCCGTTCCCTGTATGCAACCATTGAAATACTCTTGATACTCCAAACGGAAGAGCAAATGGGAAAAAAGTTCCTAACCATATATCCGGTTTAATAAGATAAGTTAGTACCTTTTGCAGAATGATGACGGTCTCACCCTTTCATGAAAATCAAGAAATTCCATATTTGCTAATTTAGCATACCCAGCCCCATTATTTTAATTCAAACGCTTAATTGCCCTTGTCTTAACACAAGACAATATCATTTATCTGTAAAACAAAAAGCCGCCAAATTGGCGACTTCATAACCACTGCAAGTTCTTGTCCCGAACTGAGAACAAGAACTAGGTACCCCCTTGGGAAAAGAATATGATCTTATTGTCAATCATCATATTATTATAGGTAAGATGCAAGGAAAGATTCTTACGCCCTCTTACCACTGTAAAACTATATTATGAAATTCTCCGTGTTAGTCTTTCGATTTCTGCTAACTTCTAAGGATACGAACCCCCGGTACGGTTGTGAGCCGACGGGAGGTTACGTGTCCAGGCATAAGATAATACTTTAATTAGTTTTGGAGACCAGTTTAGATACGGATATAAGCAATCGGGCTGTAACCATTTCGTCGAATCAAGCCGCTGCTTAACGGGTTCTGTTGTAAGAACGTTTCAATTGGAATGATAATCATAACTACTGTCTAAACATTCTCATTTCCCCAAATGCTTACCAGATCATTGATCTGAAGCGACACGACCCTCAGTTCTCCACCAATGGCGTAGAGTTCTAGTCCCTTACTTTCGAAGTCCGGGAAAATCATGTCTGAAATGATTGTTTTTCCATGATTGCCGAAGACTTCGACACTTGACCAATCCAGATAAATGCTCAACTGTATCCTCTCATGCTCTGGCTTCATAGTGGCCTTGTGTATTGCTGTGAAATCTGAATGAAAATCAGTGGCGCTCGACTTCGTCCGATCGACGAACAATTCCTCATTCGAGATATTATATCCGATGATCGTCTCCTGATTGGCGGACTTCCGTACTTTAAACCCGAATTCCATAGCAGTACCGATTTCAAATTCTGCAATAATTTCTGCCTTGGCTGCGGAAATATCAGACAACACGTTCATATCTGGCTTAATCGTCAAGTCTTGTAGAGACAAAATCGGTTTTCTTAGCTGACTTAATTCATTTATGGGTGTTTGGATTAGGCGAAGTCCCTCGGGATAAGTCCTTAGCTGTAGCTCCCGGGGAATTGATGTCTTGCCACGCCATTCCTTTGAAGGAAGCGTGGTAGCATAACGCCAATTATTCATCCAGCCGATCCAAATCTTTCGTCCGTCTTCGTTCGAAATGCCATTCCAGGACACGGCCGCGTAAAAGTCTGATCCATAGTCTACCCATTTGATAGTATCGATGGATTCCAACGCTTCATCTGGCGTGAACGACTTACCGTCAAAGTTGCCTACAAAATACATCATGCCAGAACCGCCTGCCGGTGGTTCCGGATCGTCTGGATTCACACCATTTCTATCCCCGACGCTTAGCATCAGAATCCACTTCGTGGTATTAGGATCCTCATCCACTTGGATTCGAAATATATCAGGACATTCAAATATCCCTCGGTGTATATGTGGAATGTCGGAACCGAATTCGCTTGCAAAAGACCATTCTTTCAGGTTTGGAGATGTGTAAAATTCTACACGGTCCCTTACGGCAAGAACCATGATCCACATTGATGATTCATCATGCCAAATCACCTTCGGATCACGAAAGTCTAGCGTGTCCGTTGGAAATAAAACCGGGTTACCTTCATATTTTGTCCAGGTTCGACCTTTATCCTTGCTGTAAGCAATGCTTTGCACCTGCGGTTTTCCAGGCTGAGCCTTGTTGCCCTCATTTGTATAAATGGCCACCAATCCTGATCCTTCCTCTTTGAAAAATCCGCTGGTATTGTTCTTATCCACCACCGCACTCCCCGAGAAGATCGCTCCGTCCTCCCCAGGTGGAATCGCTGGTGGAAGCTCAGTCCAATGCACTAGATCCTTGCTTACCGCATGCCCCCAATGCATGTTGCCAAAATCAGGCTGCGTATCATGGGGCGTATGCTGGTAGAACAGGTGGTATTCTCCTTCAAAGTAAACCATGCCGTTGGGATCGTTCATCCAATTTTTCTCCGGTGAATAATGAAATTGAGGCCTGTACGTCTCACTATAGTTACTTTTTCTCTTTCTGCCGCTATAGTCGTCCGTTAGGTTTAATTCTTTCATAGTATCCGCTCTCCTCTTGATTGTTGATAAGGTATTTAACATAATAATTTGAGTTGCTCGTTTGCAAATGAATTTGAAATACTACCATTTAAATGTTTCAGCTTTGATCTTTGAGATATCTGTCATAGCCTTTCTGTTTGATTTCCAGCCATTTATCTAGCCCCAGTCTGGACAGCTCGGCTTTATATTCGGCCCATTCTTCTTCCACTTTACCCGTCTTGATCCATTCCGCCCGCTTGCGGTTAACGTAAGCAAACAAATCGGTTTCCAATGTGGAGATCTGCTTCTGATCCTCCAGAGAGAAGAAGACTTTCGGGAAATTATGGTCAGCCTTCATATAAGGAACGAGTCTTTCCTTCATGAGCTTAAGCCGTCCCACTGCATCATCGGGCTTAGTCGTAACCGTTCCGTAATACTCGTCAAGAATTGCTAATGGACCACCGATGTTCGTTTTTTGCCGTAGCTCGACAGGGGCCGTTCCCTTAAGCGGAAGATGCTTCAGCATATGACTCGCTTCATCGTATTCAAAAATGTTCTGCTGAGTTTTGTCGCCGTAGGTACCCCAGTTGTCTTGCACGGACTGGATAGGATCATACAGCTGGTCAATCCATTTTGCCGTAAGCTCGAGATTTTGGTTGTCACTGGTAATCACCATTCTCCCCCGGTCAAAGCCGAGATTGTTCGTGCGGGTCACATTGACTTCACCGCTTGGTCCGGCGAGCGGATTCATCAGTTCATATTTATCGTTGTCTCCTGAAATATTCGCCTTATCCCATTGGAAGTAGAGGCCATATCTTTCACTCTGACCTTTGGCTAGATACGTGTTATAATCCTGCTCGAATGATTCCTCGTCGATCAGGTTCAGTTTATACAGCTCATTAAGATATTTAATCCCCTCTTTGTAACCGTCCTGATCGGCAGTGAAGACCACTTTCCCCTCATTGGTCACTACCGTATGATCGCCGTTGTCCCCAAGACCGAATGATCCGAACAGAAAATTCAGGTCCTCATTGCCGTTATTGAGCATAAAGGACAGCGGGATTTCATCCGCTTGGCCATTTCCGTTAGGGTCGCCATTTTTAAATGCGAGCAGAACTTTTTTTAAATCCTCGGTGGTTTTTGGCATTTTAAGTCCCAGCTTTTTCAGCCACTCCACATTGATCCATGGCATGTCGTTTACAGAATGAATGCTCTCCTTCTCAGAACCCAGTTCTTCAATCCAAGGAAAGGCATAAATGTGCCCGTCCTGTGCGGTTATCATGGATCTGTACTCAGGCGCTTCCTTTAATACCTTCTGCAGATTGGGCATATATTTTTGAATCAAATCCTCTAAAGGGATAATAGTTCCATCCTTTCCGAGGTTCAACAAATCGTAATCGGAATATCCGGCATCCAGTATGGCATCTGGAAGATCTCCACTGGCAACAGCAAGGTTTCTTTTTTCAATGAAGGAATCGGAGGTGAAGTTGGTAAAATCGATATGCACCCCTGTTTTTTCTTCCAGTCTTTTATAAATCAACTTTTCATTTGGATCGGAAGGTGCCAGCGGCGAGCTTTGAGTCATAAAATGCAAAGTAACTTTCTCTTTAAGCGGCAGAGTAACATTTTCCAGCTTGTAATCTTCGGATGCCGCAGAATTATTGCCCGAACCGCCGCATCCGGCAAGCAGTGAAGTAGAAAGTGCCAACACAGACAAGGTTAGTAATGTTTTTTTCATCTCTATTCCCCCGATTTGTTATTTGATCGAACCTACCATGACACCCTTTTCGAAATACTTCTGGAAGAATGGATACATGACAATCAAAGGCAAACTTGATATGACAATGGCAGAGTACTTAATCATTTCAGACAATTTCTTAAGCTCCGCTTGTGCCATCGCATCGGCAATCATGCCGGGCTGAACCTGATTCTGTATCAAAATGGAGCGCAGTACTAGTTGAAGCGGAAACAGCTTCGGATCATCCAGATAAATCATGGCGTCGAAATAAGAATTCCACTGTCCGACAAAAGCGTATAAAGCTAGAACAAAAATAATAGGCTTGGAAAGCGGCAGGACGATTTTAAAGAAAATACTGAGCTCGGAAGCTCCGTCTATACTCGCCGCCTGGAACAGTTCTTTCGGAAGTCCCTGGAAATAAGTCTTTGCCAGAATAATATTGAATACGCTGATCGAGCCGGGCAGAATAATGGCCCAGACCGTATTCAACATGCCTAAATCCTTAATCACCAGATAGGTAGGAATCAGACCGCCACCGAAAAACATCGTTATCAGGAAAAAGATCATAATGGACCGTTTCCCTACCAACTCTTCAACCGCAAGCGGATAAGCCGCGAAGACGGAAAATAATACGGTTGCGAACGCAAAGGCTGCTGAATAAAAAATAGCATTAAAAAAACCGCGGATCATGGCACTGTTGCTTAGGATTTTGGCATATCCCGTGAGTGTCCAGTCTGATGATGTAATGGCAAACCCTTTGGTAATCAGGGTATTTGGAGTTAAAAAGGACGAAAGCACCACATAAACCAGCGGTAACAGAATAGCGAGAACAAACAAACCAAGTAGAATATAATTGATGATGAGCAGAATCCGGTCCTTCCCGGTGTAATGAATATCCATAAATACCTCCTTCTTTAATACAGCCCTTCTCCTTCGTTCAGCTTCTTGACGACGGTATTTACGAAAATCAACAGGAATACATTAATTACGGAATTGAACAACCCGATTGCCGTAGAATAAGCATAATCGCCGGATTGCAACCCCACCTTGTATACGTAAGTCGCGATGATTTCCGAGGTAGGTGTGTTCAGAGCCGTCTGCATTAGGTAAGCCTTTTCATAGCCGATCGACATAATACCTCCTGCAGCGAGAATGAACAGGACGGCCATGACGGGTTTAAGAGCTGGCAGATCAATGTGGAAGATTCTCTTCATCAATGAAGCACCATCAATTGTTGCAGCGTCATGCAACTGCGGGTCCACATTGGCTAAGGTGGCCACATAAATGATAGAGGACCAGCCCGCTGTTTGCCATATACCAGACAAAATATATACCGTTCGGAAATAGGCAGGATCAGTCATAAAAGCAATCGGCTTGCCGGTGAAGGTTGTTACCAAAGCGTTCACTATTCCAGCTGGCGATAGAAAAACAAACAGCATACCGGCAACAACAACAACCGAGATGAAGTTAGGTGCGTATACAATAAGCTGAATATTCTTCTTGAACTTCGCTCCTCTGACCAGATTTAGCATTAAGGCCAGAATGATGGGTACTGGGAAGCCGAGAATAAGACCGTAAGCGCTTAATTTAAGCGTATTCATTAATATGTCATAAAAATTTGGTGATGAAAGAAACCGCTGAAAATGTTCAAATCCAACCCATTCGCTGCCGAGGATGCCTTTTCTTGGGCTGAAATTTTTAAACGCAATGATCGAGCCGTACATGGGAACATACTTGAAAATGACGGTAAGAATTATGGACGGAAGCAGAAACAAATACAATATATAATTTCGAAGCATATAGCTTAACCAATGGTTTCTTTTTTTTGTTTCTGAAGCCTTTAATCCCCTTTTTTGAACGATCGAATTTGCCAATATTTTCCCTCCTACTGTTCACGGCTTGTTATACGACACAAAATATAAGCCATGTTATGTCATCTCTCTGACATAATTAACCAAGATGTTTTTCAAATACTTGCTTGTAATATCCACACCTCCAACAGAACGAGAATTTTACACATTCCCAAAATGAATGGGCTTACAATTTACATTTGAACATATTTCACTCTTACAATTTATCAGATGTACATTTAATTAGTCAATATAATTCGGGTGAAAAATTCATTCAAAAAGCGTATTTCAAGATAATTATAATGTTTTTAGCAAAAATACATCAAAAATACACAATATAAATAAACAAACGTAAACCATTATTGTTCATTTGAATAAATACATTGTTAAAAACATGAAAATACTATATATTTAGAAATATGAAGAATCTTAATTCGGAGAATAAGGTGAACAATATGACGAGAAAGTCAAAGGTTACGATACAAGATATCGCTGATGCCTTGGGAATTTCCAGAAACACTGCATCCAAGGCGCTTAATGGAGTGGAGAGTATTCCCACCGTTACTAGGGACAAGGTGGTCAAAAAAGCAATGGAGCTTAAATACAAACAATTTTCTTATATGGAAACAGCTTCTGAAAAACAAGGCAATATCGCACTTTTGACCTGTAATCTTCCTAATAGCTCACACTTTGGATCTTTGTTGATCAGCGGACTGGAGAAGGAAATCAGCAAACAGGGCTATACTTTATCCATTTATTTTGTCCGTGAGAATGATATCAATTCGATGACCCTACCCGGCAATTTTGAACCTTCGAATGTGGCTGGCATTTTCTGCATCGAAATGTTCAGCAAGGAATACAGCAAGCTGATCACAGATCTTTGCATCCCAACCATTTTTATTGATTGCGCTGCGGATATGATGTATCCAGAATTGAAGGCGGATCTGGTATTAATGGAAAATGAACACAGCACATACTGTGTTACCCGGAAATTAATCGATCATGGCTATGAAAGCTTCGGTTTTGTAGGCGATTACAATCACTGCAAAAGCTTCAATGAACGCTGGACCGGATTTAATAGGGCCTTAGCAGAAGCAAAAATCGCCGTAGATCCTGCCCATAGCATTGTAGCGCCTGACCGCAACTTCTTTATAGAGGAGAACTGGATGGAACAGCAGTTGGATGCTCTGAGGGAGTGTCCCTCCGTCTTTATTTGCGCCAATGATTTCATTGCCATCAACGTGATCAAATCTTTAAAAAACAAAGGGATTAAAGTCCCAGAAGATGTTGCTGTCTGCGGGTTCGATGATGCTTCGGAATCCCGGGTTGTCGAGCCTCATCTTACAACCGTGCATATTTACAGTAGTCAGATGGGTATTATTTCAGCCGAAATGTTATTGTCCAGAATCAAAGACAATACCATGCCATACCGAGTGACTCATGTTGCAACGGATATCGTATACCGGGACTCGACCCCTGTTCTAAACTAAATCTACCAAGAGGTGAATCAAAGTGAAAAATGACAGAACGGTTCTTTGTGTGGGCGAGTTGCTCATTGATTTTTTCTGCACGGATATTGATGTTAATCTTGCCAAGGGTCAGCATTTCTCCAAGCAGGCTGGCGGTGCTCCGGCAAATGTAAGCGCAGCCGTAGCCAAACTCGGAGGAAAAGCGTCATTCTTGGGGAAAATCGGTGCTGATCCCTTCGGTATCTACCTGAAGCAAACGCTGGAGGAGCAGCATGTGGATACTTCCATGCTTCTTTTTGATCCGGAAACACCGACTACACTGGCCTTTGTTTCCCTTGCCGCTAACGGCGAACGAGATTTCGTATTCAACCGCGGAGCTGACCGTCAGCTGTCTCTGCAGGACATTGATAGAGAATGGACTCGACAGGCTGCCATTCTGCATTTTGGCTCGGCAACGGCCTTGCTCGCCGATCCTTTCCGGGAAGCGTATTTGTCTTTATTGGACGAAGCGAAAGCCAATGGGCAATTTACCTCCTTTGATCCCAATTACCGGGGGGACCTCTGGAAAGATAGGCTGGAGGAGTTTATAACATTGTCCAGAAGAGGAATACACAATGCGGATTTCGTAAAGGTAAGCGAAGAGGAATTAAATATCATTACGGGGCTGACTGACCGCAATGCTTCATTGGATCTTTTGCATGGGTTGGGAGCCAAAACGGTGGCAGTTACCTTGGGGAAAGAAGGTACTCTCATCTCAAGCGGTACCTCCCGTTCGCTAATCAGCAGTATTACTGTTAAATCGATCGATTCTACCGGTGCCGGTGATGCCTTCGTCGGAGCTATGCTGTATCAAATCAGCCAGCTGAGTCAGCCCAAGGCATTTACCTCCGATTGGGAGCAACAGCAGGAATTTATAACACTTGCCAATCAAGTCGGCGCTATCGTGTGCACTAAAGTTGGAGCGATTGCAGCCTTGCCATCGTTGGAAGAAGTTAAGCATTTCATAGAGCAACAGGGTGAAACAAAAATCGAACTGTAAGAACAGCAAAGGTGTCCCGACGATCCTAGGGTCGCTGGCACCTTTTTAGTTATTCCTTGGAAAGTGAAGTGAGGAAACTAAATCATATCAAGGGAGTTTAATCAAAAGGAAACTACTACTATCCTATGTAGTAGCTCCTTGTATTTAAGACAGACCAAAATATTTTCGATTGCCGATAATATTCCATTTTTATTTGACTCAGATGTTTTCATAAAACATTTTAATTCACATTGCTGTGCTTATTGTAGGTAGTGATTTGAAGCTTTAACAACTGTATTTAGTGTTTCACTTCTTGTACATTGTGGATCAAATAAAACAGGAAATAAATCCTCCATGCCTCTCAGGTGATCTCGATCTAAATACTCTGATCGAATTAGTCCATCTTCGGCAAACACAAAGAAAACCTGGTTGTAGGCGAAATTCCTCTTAAAAATGCTGGTTCCATAAAGGTATCGACGATAATGGGCTTCTTTTTACCCATTTGTTATAACTCTAAAATAATGAACTCAACACTTTCATCAAAGACCGAAGAACCATTGACTCTATCGTTCCCACAACCTAAGAAAAACCACTCCCAATCGATAAAGTGACTTAAAATTGCCGGATGGTCCTGAGGGTTAGCTTTGCCCTGATAATCAAAGGTATGGTCATCAGAAGAATAATACTCCCCACTTGGAGGCTTTCGTCTTAGTCATAGTGCTTTTTACCGCCGTAAGGCCCCCGCCACAAATCCAAGCAAATGTGATTTAGATAAAGCCTTAATACTCGATCTGAAATTTTCAAAGTACATCATTCCCCTGTCTAAAAATTGTTTCTTACAAGGGGAAAAGTCTCATTCTGAAAGCACTACAGTAATTTCTCATCATCCATATTCATTAATAATGCCCCCATCGTTAAGTTATGTTTGGTTTATTCGATTCCGTCCCACATTCCACACAAAGTCTATCCATACCTAAAGCTCTTTTCCCTTGGCTCCTACAAATCCATTTCATTTTATCCTATTCGTTCCCTTGGCCTCGTGGTTTATCATCATTTATTATTCACCATTTCTTTTGATTTTTTATATTCTCGTTGCACATAATAATAAATCCGTCCAAATCGGCATGCCAAATCACCACAAGCAACACCTGGTGCTTGCAGCATGGACATCTCAACGGGTCTTGTTCATATGTCTCTATCACTCAGTCTCTATCACTCGCTGGCGATACGAAAAGCGAAAGAAGCTCGACGCTTTCCTGACCAGCAAGAAATTGATTTTCCTAACCTGACAGAAGTAAGCTGAAGCTGCATGAACACAATAACAAATCCGCCTTTTGCCAAAAGCCCCTCTACGCCAAGCGAAGGGGCTTTTCTACAAGATAGAACTAAAAATCAGAGCTTACTTTCCACCTATTTCGTCGCATTTCATCCGTTGGAGGAGTCTCTAACGTAAGCTTTGAACCATCCTCGGATATGGTCAAAGCCCTATTATGATAAACTGAGATAATGACAACCGAACCATCCCTATTTTTGTGGACAATCCACCGCTGATTATTGTAGCCCAAATAAGAATAGAGCTGAATTTTATTGTGCTCCGCGTCCAGATCCAGCGCCTGTCCGGAGGTCGTTCGGATGGAATAGGAACCTGCATCATCTCCGGTCGGCACAAACACCCATTTTTGATCCGAGGCTTCATTTGCATCCTGTACACTAACTGCTTCGCCATTTGCCAGGCGGGCTGTATATATGGATTTTTGGAATGCTACGTTCACGAGGCTTGATACCCTCAACTTGGCCGGTTTCCCTCCTGTCACATTTACATTCTGATAAGAGACAGAGCCGCCAAAGACATGAAGTCCGAAATGACCTTCGGCAAAGGTCCCATCCTTCAGATCCATTATTTTCAGTCCTCCCATATGTACCACGATATGCGGGCCTTCCGCTTGAATCTTTATTTTATAGGTTTGGCCTCGCTGGATGAAGACCGGGACTTTCGCCAGAACCTGTCGTTCCTCGAATCGTCCATCTATTTTGTAGAACAGGCGAATAGACTTCATGTTAGGATCTAGATTCAGGTAGTAGCCGCTGTGCCCATCCTCGCTTGCACGGAACAGAAGTGAACCAGCCCCGCCGGACGTGCCAAGCTTCAGTTCAGCTTCATAAGTAAAATCCCCAGCCTGCTCCTGGGCCATATAATTCGCGTCGCTTGAGTATCTTCCACGAATTCCATCCTTGCTGAGTACCCATGAAGCCATTGACGGATCTGGGGTCCAGCCGCTGAGACTGGTATGAAACTCGCCGCCAGAGACTTTTACAAGAAGGCTGGCGGATGCCTTTCCATTCGGGGTGGATACAGTAATGACGGACTCGCCCTCTTTTTTGGCCATAAGAGTTGCCTGAGAAGCGCCGGCTCCCTTTATGCCTACCACCTTGGCATTACTGGATTTCCACTCCAGCGGGTGAACACCATTGCCAGGCCCATTCTCCACTGCCGCCCGCAGCGTTTCGCTTTGCCCTATCCCTAGTTCACGGTCACCCGTGTCCATTGCAATCCGTAGTGGCGAATCGTTATCCGAATTCCACACTGATCCAAGCTTGTTTACCGACAGAGAAACAATCTTCACATTGCCACCCTGATTATAGAAGCTCATCTCCCTACTGGCCGGATCAGGAAATATGACCTCGGAGAAAACCACCTTGCCTCCATTAGCGAAGACCTCAACAGAGGATTCATCCACCAAAATCCGCATCTGGATCCGCTTGTTCTCGGCTTTCATCCCCGTTTCATGTCTTGTGGTAAACAGATTGGAGAAATCCGTAGCTCCGGAAGCAGAGCGATCCACGAACAATTTACTTTCGCCTGGCTTATAACCCACCACAGTCTTCTGATTCACACCTTCACGTAGATTAAAACCAAACTCTGTTACGTTACTTCCAGCCGGAATCTCCAGTTCGGCTTCAATCTCATATGCTCCAGAAACAAGTCCCTTCAGCAGGTTTGGAGAAGATGGATTGATCATCTTGTCAGTTACAGAGAACAGCCTGCTGCGCAGATGTTCCATCTCCTTGATCGGACCCTGGGCGAGACGGAGTCCGTCTGGGGTCATGACCAGAGCAACCTCTCTCGGAACAGTCAGTCCCCCCTTCCAGCCCGAAGTCGGAAAAGCGAACGGATAATCCCAGTTGGACATCCACGCCAACATCACTCTGCGCCCATCCGTCATGTCCGAGAAAGACATGGATGCATAATACTCCTTGCCAAAATCCGTTCTCAGCACCTTTCCTGCCGGATTGTCATTTACGAATTTCCCCTCTGCAGTCAGACTTCCCACAAAATATTCAGAATCCGATCCTCCTGTTGCCGAATTCGCCCCTGTACTGATCATGAGAACCCACTTCTTCTCTGACGTTTCCTGCACGACCAGTGGAAACAGGTCAGGGCATTCCCACACACCGCCACGAACATAATCTCCATAACCCCAATTGTCGGTCAACGTCCAGTCCAGCAAATTAGCCGATGTAAAGAACCGGATATGATCACCACCGGACACTACCATGACCCAGCGATTATGCTCGTCATCGCGAATCACCTTAGGGTCGCGGAAATCCCATCCCCCCGGTTCTTCCCCGTTCTTGCCGGGGTTCTCAACCACGATCGGACGATTCTTGGCATAATGCCACGTACGCCCCTGATCCTTGCTGTAAGCAAGGCCAATGCGCTGGTTGCCATTAGGACCATCCGGGTTATAGGAAGTATAATAGGCGATCAGACCTTTGCCGCCCGAATCCGTAAATAAGCCTGAAGTATTCGTTACATCCGCCACAGCAGATCCGGACCAGATATGCCCGTAATCATTCCACGGAAGTGCAATCGGCAGACGTTTCCAGCTCAGCATATCCTTGCTGACGGCATGGGCCCATGTGCCTCCATCCTGATGGAAAAGATGGTATTCACCTTCGAAATAGACCAACCCGTTCGGGTCACTGGCGTACCCACGGATCGGTGTATAATGATACTGGGGACGATAGGTTTCAGTATAATAATTATTAGCTTCCGTGACATAAGTATCCCGAAAGTAAGCGCTTCCTTTTTTCACAACAAGACCGGCGTTTCCTGTTGAATACGAATGATCCGTTACATCGATTGCTGGTGGAGTATAACCGTCCACGAAAACTTGAATCCGGTTACCCATTGCCTTTACTTCCATATAATGCTTCGCCCCCGCTAAGCTCGGATAAGGTCGCTCTGAGCCTGCAATTGCAGTTCCATCCGCTTTCGTCAGCGATACGCGGACCTGCTCTCCTTCCTTCACCAGAGTAGCTTCATATCCACGTGTTCCATCGGTAGAGGACCGGAAAGCTAGAGCGGCAGCAGCATCGGAGCGGAAAACGATTGTTCCTTCATATACAAAGTCAGCAGCTTGCCTGCTATAGATTTGCTGAGCCTTGCTCTGGTTCACAGACGTTCCTTTTTGGCCGCTGAGGTCAGGCTGCCACTGTCCTTTTTTCACAAGTACCAAACCCAGATTCCCTTTCAGATCGCTAACGGTTATGTTTTGGAACAAGGCTGACCCATCCCAGACGTGAAGTCCAAGGCGGCCAGATCGGTATGAACTGTCTTGAACATCAATCACAGGCTTATATTGAGTTCCCCAATATACTTTCAGCGAGGCCCCTTCAGCTTTTACCTTGAGATGATAGATCTCCCCTTTTTTGAGCGAAACCGGATGCTCTTCATTTAATTTACCTGCTCCACTGCCCGCATCTTTTAAACGGATAATACCGGACTGCGGTGCAATTTGAAGCATATACGAATTCAATCCGTCTTCATTGGAACGGAAGAGCAAAGAAGCATCCGCTTGCATATCCTTGATCATAACATCGGCTTCATACAGGAAATCATCTGCTATTGTTTCTGAGATGGCCATCACGTCCTCCTGCGGATCAGATGTCAGCAGGAGCCCTTCTGCGGCATCTCCCCACTTGCCATTTCCTTTTACCTGCCATCCTGTCAAATTTGTATTTAGATTTATAACGTTTTCAAAAATAGAAAGACCCTCCTTTTCCGATTTTCCTGTGTTACCTACCGCCCGTGCAGCCCAGCCGGTATCAGGACTAGCGGCGTAAACTCCAGATGAAGTCATAATAATAGCCATCACCATGAGGATGTGCAGCACAGCTTTGAATTTCTTTTTCATCGATTACCCTCCATTTCTACTCTACGGAATAATCATCTTCTACCAAAAAAGTAGAAGGCGGCCAGTTACAGCACAGTAACTGGCCGGGATAGCATATTAAATTTGTTATAAAATATATAGAGCTTGAACTTGTGATTTCTATTTTAGGATCTGAACGAGACTATTGGGAATGTTCAAACTCCGACTCCCCTCTCTCTTTCCCTTTTTGTTAATTTTCAATAATATCCGAGCCCGGTGGAACACTATACTCATCCTTATGCTCCAAAATGGCACTTAAATTGACATAACCGTTCAGGTTCCGGAGCACAACCTACCGGTTCAGCGGGAAAATCAGCAGCAGCTGCATAACGCCGCCCAAAAAATTTTGTGAGTTGACAAAAGTAAAATGACACGGGTTTATGGACCAGCAATATAGAAGGCTTCCATATCTAATGCGATATGGTTCAACGGCAGCTCGTGGTCCTTTTTCTCATCTGGCTTCAATGGCCTTCAAGGCGTCCCTATGTTAACGAATTCATCTTCAGAATGCCGTCTGGTCAGCATTTGTCCACTCTTCGGATATACAAGTATATGTATAATTTCACCTTCCGAATAAACACTAACACCGCCCCCCCGTACCTACGATATATTACAAGCAGTAGGAATCCTTACGCAGCACCCCATTTAAATCTCGCTATAAACTGCTGCATTGACATCGGTTTCCCAGCCAACGGGAACGGCAAGACCCGCCGCAGAATACTCAGTGTTTGTAATTTTCGACCCCGTCTTAGGAGTTGTGTAGCGAATCTGTAATTTGGCTATCCGGCGGAAAAGCTCAATAAAATCACAGCCGGTTATACAGAGCTCATTTTAGTTTACCTCCATCCTTACCCTCAAAATACTTATACTTGTGCATTTAATTGTTCATCAAGTTTACATTTATAATCAATATTTATAAACATTAATTTATATAACCAAAAGTATAGCGCTTTCAAAAATAAAAAGCAATGAAAATCCCACTCACTCTGTTACTTGTTTAAGTTTATATATTTCCTTGATAGCAAACCCTCACGAGAAGGGGCCTAGCTCTCTTTCTTTTCTTAGAAGAACACCGATTTATCCTAATAGTATAGAATCTTTTTTATCTAACTCTTACTACAAAAAAGGCAAAGAGTAGTGTAGTATAAGAGGGGAATGTTTATTAGCAGTATGCAAGATCAAAGAATTGTTTTCAAGCTAAAAACCACATTCACATTTACATTTGAATAAATTTTTGTTTATCATTTAAGATTTTATGAAGCAGGATAAAAAGGAGCTTATTATGGCTGAGAAAGTAACGGTTCAAGACATCGCGGATGCAATGGGGCTGTCTCGAAATACCATATCCAAAGCCCTCAACAACCATCCGCAAATTCCAGAGGGCACAAAAAAGAGAGTAATCCAAAAAGCAGCGGAGATGAAATACAAAAACTACAGTTTTATGAATGGAGGCAATATTGCTCTTCTTACACGAGGGGACATTAACGCCATCAGCTTCTACTCTGAAACGATTAAAGGAATGGAAACCTCCCTGCGCGCTGAAGGCTTTAATCTGATCTTATCTCTTGTCAATCCTGAGGATATCCATTCATGCACACTGCCCTCCAATATTAACCAATCAAATGTGAACGGAATTGTTTGTATTGAGATCTTCCAAGAAGCCTATATTGAAACTATTCTAAACACGGGCATTCCAACGGTATTTATCGATTTTTTGCCAGAGTCGTTGAACTCTCCACACAAATTCGACATCCTCTTGATGGAGAATCACCGCACGACATACAATCTTACTCGTTCTCTCATTGGACGCGGCCATTCGGAGATTGGATTTATCGGAGACCACAATCACTGTCGAAGCTTCTATGAGCGTTGGCTTGGTTACGATCAAGCCCTCCGGATGCATCGCGCTTCATCTGGAGAGACGTTCAGCATCAAGCTTGAGGACAACAATCCTTATCTATCTGTTGAGTGGATGCTTGAACAGTTGAAGCAGCTTCCAAAGCTTCCGACAGCATTTGTTTGTGCCAACGATGATATTGGAATTTCGGTTATTCGTGCGCTAAAGGAGCTGCACATCGATGTTCCTGGACAAATCGAGGTAACAGGTTTTGACGATATTGCTAATGCCAAGATTATCGATCCTCCGCTCACGACCGTACATACTTATCCGTACGGACTCGGTACACGCGTCGTTGAGTCCTTGTTGGCTCGATTGGAGCAGCCGGATCGACGGAATGAGACCATTCATCTTGAGACATGCATCGTTCATAGAGGCTCCACGAAGTCTTCCTAATCAAGTTGTATGTAACAAAGATACAGGGAACCATTTTTATTCAGAGCATATACACTGTTATTTTTAAGCAAGGTAAGATGAATAAGATTTTCAGATACCAAGGTAGTATGAATGAGAGAGATAGCAAAACTAAAAAATTAATCTTTCTCACATTCTTATGTTTTATTTTTTTGCTCCTTATAGTTAATAACCATAGTGTACTTCTATCATTACAATATAGACATAAATAAATAAGAAATTGAATCAGCACTTTGATTTTCAATGATATTCCTCCAAATAAGTTATGTTTTTCGCGTTAATTAAGTTTTGATGTGTAATGAATTTTTCAGATGAGTAAGCGCCCGAACTGTAGAAGGTATTTTGGTAACTAAATTAAAATGAGTTAAGAGAAGCATTTAGCGTAGATCTCATTTTTAAAAAGACGAAAAACCTCTTCACAATTCAGCCCTATCTCCTTTCTAATTATTGCATTTGCGTAAAGTTAGGCTTATAAGTAGCAGTTTATACTTAAATGAATCTGATATAAATAATACGTTTATATTAGATTTTCTTAAAAGATATATTTAAAAATAAATTGTCCTTATGTCGCATAATACAAATAATTTTTTTATTTATAGAAATAGCTATAACTGTATTCAATGAAAAAAGGTAGGTTCGCAATTGAACCTACCTATTCGGAGAAATTACATATTATTTACTTTCTTATCCTACTTAAGACTCCGAGCCCATCATTCTCCTGGCTTCTTTTAGTATTGAACCTGTTGTACTCATTAGCCATCCCAAAGAATCAGTAGTACCACAATACTCAATAACATCAGCGCATTTTAATTGTCAGGAGAAAATAACGTTCTAGACTAAAAAATAAAGTGTTAGACTCAGCAAATAAAGTTGTAGACTGAGGAAATAGAGAGACTGACGATGCTTCATTAAGCTAACGGACAGATAGGTTAACCATGAGATTTCAATAACTAGTATGGTTGTAGCATTGTAAAAAATATTGATCCCTCATAAGGGGGGAGTGATTTATTATTGAGTCTTTATGTTAAAATTACTATATGGATTGTGAATAAATGTACTTGAATTAATGCAGCAGATTAGTAATGGTAGATTATACCATGTGGATTATATGGAGGTTGCTGTAATGTTTGAAAGTATATGTGTTTCTAGTGATTGCGATTTAGGGACAATAGCAGAGAAAGCAATTTTTTATGATAAGGTAAAAATAATCGTCAATGAGAATCTGTTAAATCGTTTGTTTTCACAAGTCCATCCTGCTGAATTTATTCCATTTTTAGAAGAACACAAAGAAAATATTGAATTAGTTTATTTCTGGGTTGTACCAGTTACTAGAACTTTCCACCACGATGATAAAACAGAAATAATGTTTACCTCAATGGATGAAGATGATGTAGACCCATACTTAGATTACTTGTGGGAAAAAGGTGGGTTGAATAGTCCTAATGGGCATTTTACAGACTTACCTTTGGCAAGAAAACTTTACAGATTAATGAGTAGAGATGATATTTATTTTGAAACAACAAAAAAGTATGCAGAAGAAATGGAATCTGAAGAACAAATCATAAATTACTTAGAAAATTCCCTTATAAAGACCAATCCTTTACTTTTAAAGAAACTTCCAAAAGATATTAAGTTAAAATTACACATCATAGAAGATGATGCTCTTTTAAAAAGATATGAATTAGAACATAATATTAGTAAAGAGATAATTGACCCTCTCTCATTTCTAGGAAGTTATTTTTCGACTTTTTCTAGCTTTGAAGTATGGTCAAAGCACTCATCGGATTTCCAATTAAGCCCATCATCTTCTATCTTAATTGCGAACAGATTTGATTCCCTTTATAACAAAATCGTTAGTGGAAGTAATAGTATAGAAACATTTAATAATTTTGTACTGAAAACTGGAAATGTTAGAGGAGTTTTGAATTCCGGGGAAAAGACTTTTTCAGAGTATATATCTATATATGAAAATAGTAGAAAATTCAAGGAGTTTATTGGTGATTTACCCCCAGAAGCTAATTTAATACAGGAATACTTTAATGCTAATAATGCAAATACTTGGGCTGAGAAATTACCATCTAAAACAATCAGGTTGGGCTGTTTACAAGTGCAGGTTTACTTAATACAGTAGGTGGCTCAGGAGCTGGCACTTTATTAGGAATTTCATTGAGTGCGGTAGATACATTTTTAGTAGATAAGCTAATAAAAGGATGGAAACCAAATCACTTTATAGAAAATGATTTAAAAAACTTTATAAATAGTTAAATATGTAATGTTAGACTAACGGGAAACGTTAGTTTAACAACAACAGCGGCAGTCTAAGACCTTATTTATCAGGTCTTGTTCTGCCGCTGTTTCATTTAATGGATTAGTCTAAAACTTATTTCTCAAAAGTTGACGGTTCTTCAATTCGAAAACGTTGTTAAGTCAACGACTCCAGTCTATTACTTTATTTTTACAGTACTAATCCTTTTCTTTTGTCATTTTAAATCATTCCCCTCAAATAGTTTATTTCTTCGCCATCTTCTTATATTCGGACACCATACAATAACTCCACCGATGTATACTAGTGTATAAATATTCATTTCTCATCAATTATGAAATTTTTTTCTCATTAATTATGAATACATTCTCATTAATTATGACACCACACACTCTGTGAGTAATGCTTATAATTGAGACTAACAAAGCATAAAATAGGTTGTTTTTATGGTTACAAATGAGATTAATTATACCGTAACTTGAGACTTTTTGTGTTTTATATAACTATGATTGAGACTTTACGTTTTCTATGACTAGCGGTAGATCATAATAAAAAAAACAGCTTCTACTAAACTCTGAGTAAGCCGATAATACTAAATTCGCCGAATTATATAGACGTAAGGTCAGCTATGAGTGCAAAGAGTTTAGCAATTAGGGCTAACATAGCTCCCTCTTTAAACTTTATACGCACCTAATAAATATCACTCATGGCATTTTAGGTAATACAGGTCTTGCATCCTCCAAATTAAACCAAGTCTCAATATGTTTACAAAACGGCTCAATATCCTGGATTGCTGTCTCGCATATATAGCTGTATCTATCCTTTAAAATCTCTTTTACATTGTAATGCTCGTGAAATTCACCTGTAGACTTTGCCATGTACACTTCCTTGGGTTCAATAATATAATTTTTATTCTTTGTATCTTTACTCATATACATAATCCAACTAAGTCTTCCATCCCAATATACTGGATAACCAGAAAGCAAGAACGGCTTTACCGTCAATGTCACAGAAGAACTGCTTGTAAGACGGATAGTGATAGCTTAATTGTTGGTGCATCTGATTCTTCAAGCCACTGGCATGTTTGGCGATGACATTCCGCCTTGCTACCAGTTGCACAATTTTCCAGTACATGTTTAATGGATCGCATCCGGCAATTCATCAGTCTAGCAAGCAATACTTTGGAATGCAGAACGCATCCTAATCGTCACTCTTTTGCGTGGTGGCATTGCTCATCATTCGCTGTAGGATAGGGCAGAATTGACTTCCTTGACGATTTGCTTCTTCTCGACAAGGTGAACAAAGAAAAATCCTTGAAAGACTACAGCCTTTCAAGGTCAAATTACAAAACAAAATTCAGAGGTTCATGTCCACCCTGTGAAATGTTTACACAAAATATCTTGCAGTTCCTACTATCACTAATATCACTAAATGGGGACTTGACTATACCTCATTTGACAGACATTCATAATTTTAAAAATTAAATCATTGTATTTTATTCTTTATTTTATTGATATAGTCTTTGTATGTTTCTTTCTGTTCATCAAACTTCCAGATATCTGCTAAATCTATTAAGTGCTTCTGTTCAATATTTTCAATGATTCTATCTAATTTACCCTTATACACTGAAAGCATTTCAGAACTAACAGATGATAATTTCTCCATCAATTCCATTGAATCAATATCAGCATAAAAAGGTGTATTCTGTTCATCAATCCTCTCAATAATTTCAAACGTTGCTAAATCCTCGAAAACATCTTGGCTAATACAACGAATCAAATCAAAGTTTGATAACTCATATAGACATTTCCCTGTAATCTGTAAGTTCCATACAGGTAGTAACATATCTCAAAATTGTGTTGCGTTTTCCATAATACTTCCATATTCTTCATTTGTCAGAAACTCTTTTAATGCTTTTTTTTCTATTAATCATATACATTACTCCAATCATTATTTAGGTGGATACACTCCGCCATGAGGGGCAAACATATCTTCAATTTTTTTCATCGAAACGTCTACTTCATTTAACTTAGAAGTATAAAGTTGTCGGAGTTCAGTGTCCAAATTAGGATTTTTAAGAACCCCTTCCCAACTTTTTTTCATATCAACTAAACCACGATATGCGTCAGAAACTTCTTGGGCATGATCATAATAACCTCCACCTGTTTTTGGAACAGGGTTGCCTTCTAAGTCTTTCTGTGCTCCTTTTAAATCCATTTCGATTAAATGTGAGTATGTTCTTTTCTTGTTGATTCAAAGTAGCCCTCTGACTAGTAGTGATTTTGGATTTTGCAGCATCTGATAAATCATTAATACTTGAAATTATTCTAGTCCTACTACCGCCCGAACCATCATTATTCGTCTCCTCAGAAGAATGATCATTATACGATCCTCCTGGTGAAGCACCATCATCTCTGGAATGCTTCTTTCCTTTCCTTCCAACGGCAAATTAAAATGCTGCTTCTACTAACAAATGGGCGTTTTCTTGTTTGGAGCTGTTTTTTTAAGCAGCATTTGGATCAGACGCAATAGTAGCAATATAATGCCCTAAACCTGTTCATGTTTCTACGTAATCATCCACCATTTGAAGAATATATTTAGGAAATTTGGATTTTTTATGTATAAGTCGATTATGGTAATATCTCATCATAATCGACCTGTTCAACGTAACGCAATTGCGTTAATTAAGGGTATAGGTTTTTTAGTTATTTTGTGCGTACATCTCATTTCATAAAAACTTTTTACATGAACAAAGGTTATGTTGATTATGATGAGGTTGTTGATTTCTCAAGATTACATATAGTCTACTACATTTAATATAGTGTCTCTTAATCCAATATAACTCGGTGCATCGTAGGGCAATACTTGTTCATAAATTTCCATAAATGCATTTTTTAATTCTAATTCTTCATGTTGAGTCAAATCATCTTCCATTTTCTCAAGTAATTCAAAAAAACAACCTAACCTTATACGTAAGTCTGATTTAATGTCTTCAACTTCACCAATTTGGTGAATACCATCCGGTAGTAGATGTTTACTAGCCTTATAAATCACAATCCCCATCATCTCGTTATTCTGTAAAATAACTGAAAAGTCTGAGGTCATTTTTATTTCAATGGACGGGTTTGTTCCGCTCCATTTTTCTGAATAGGATAGTAATATATCTTCTTCAACATAGTACTCGGTAAAATCTGATAATTTACAATTGAAATTACTCTTATCACTTATTTTGATGTCCCCATATTCCTCTTCAATTAATTTTACATCCATTTTACTTTTTTTCACTATTATTGGTTCGTTTAACTTTATTACTGCTCCTATAAAACCCAAACCGTCCCGATTAAATAATATAGTATCTGCATCGGACCACAACCATTCAAAACTTCCATAACTTGTATTTCTCAGTTTTTCAATCTCGTTGTAATTTTTCTCCTTACCAATCCATACGATTTGACTAGATAAGTACCATCTTATCTCTGTATTACTTATTATAGACTGCTTTTCATCAATTATTATTTTCATATTTTTCATGGTAATACTTGCGTAGCAGGTGGCATAGTTCCCCCACTAGGAGTTGGAATAGTTCCATTTACAATTGCGTCATGTGTGACGGGCATTCCTGGTTCTGTGGCTTTACCACCAAAAATTGCAGCACCACTTTCTCCTCTTGCTCCATCTGGTCCATAACTGGTAATTGTATTTCCTTTTGAACTGCCTTTGCTTTCAACTATTACCACATTCTCTCCCTTCCTATATATTAAGTTTTGCGAGTTATTTCCTGCTACATAAACCGCGTCAGGATTGGATAATATTTCCAACTCCTTTTCCTTTCCGAGTCTACCATGATAGTTGCTTGCATATTTAATTTTTCCTTCTTTGGCCTTATCACTAATATTTTTTACTGATTTTACAAGTTTTTCAAACCCTTTTGTTATACCACCATTACCCGTCCCCTCAGAAGGAGGATCATCCTTCTTATGCGGTCCTCCTGGTGGAGCACCGTTATCTTTAGAATGGCTCTTCCCTTTCCTTCTAATTGCAAATGCAAATGCAAATGCTGTACCTACTAGCAAATGAGCATTTTCCTCTTTTGAGTTGCTTTTCAATTCTTCATAGGCAGCATCTGGGTCAGATGCTGTCTTTGCAATATCATTCCCTAAACCTGTCCATGTGTTTTTGTAATCATCCCACATTTGAGGGATATTTATATTAGGGAAATTTCGAAACCTTTCTATCATGGCCTCTGCACTCTCATAAGCAGAGTCCTTTACTGCCCCTCCTACTGCTAATAATGATTCATTACTTTCTCGCATTGATTCAATACGTGATTCTTCATCAAATATACTATCCTTATAGATAGCGGTTCCATATTTTTTTCTATACTCTTCAATGGAATTAAAATAGTCCACCATAAATTTCTTCTGCTCAGTTGTAAGATTCAACTCTTCACCCGGTTCAATATACTCTTCCGGCGAGATAAACTCCACTCCAGAATAGGGAATAGGGTGTCTGTTCTCGTTTTGATGTCTTATAAAAACCATAAGATCATTCACACGTTCTGGATCTTTATGGTAGGCATTCAGCGCATCCTCAAACTGTTGATCCACATTTCTTTGATACCAGCGTTCCCGTATATCAGAAGGAATATCGCTATAGGCTTGTACGGAAGCCTGATTGACTCCCTTTACATAGTTGATGAAGTCATGTATGGATTGGACTTCTCCATATCCTCTGGCACTCGTCCATACCTTACCGAGAAAATCCATCGTCGCATGCCGTTCACGAGCCCTCTGTTCCTCAGCGTGCGCATGTAAGGTTTGGGCAGCAACCTTGGCGGTCTTCCCCAACACCACTCCCCAACCATGGGAAGGTACGCTGGCAATCATAGACAAACCGGCTGCCGCATATTTAACTATGGATGACGGTCCGGAGGAAGCCACTTCGGAACGAATTGAAGCTATTTTTTGACTTGCTGCTTTCGGTATGGCACCCAATACAGGAATAGACGCAGCCACATCACATACTTTCTGGGCTAGTCCCAATACGCCATCGAGTAGACTAGCCTTCGGTGAATTCGGAGTGTTTATGGCTGACTTAACGGCTCCCCCATCTTTCGATGTAACGCTTGAATTGGAGCTTCCCCCTGTACTGCTGTTTGCTGCACTTTTCGCCGCCTGCGCCTCCGCATAAGCTTTCACAGACATTAGTGGGGGTTCCCAAATCGGTGCTAAATCAGCAACAAAAACCGGTCTTTTAACCGTGCCTTCCAGCTGTACTTTAGCGGACCGTATATCCGTTTCTCCATCCAACACCAAGCTACTACTGCCTGCTTTGAAATAAATAGCCTCGGCAGCTTGAATATCCAGCTCCCCGTCTGCATGCAAGGAGAGCGTCTTACCTGCCGACAATGACAATTCATGTTCACTGACGACCTGAATACCCGAACCATTCAATTGAATGTGAACCTGTTCCGATTTAGCCGTCACCTTCAATTCACTGGCACTTAGCTTGATGTCCTTGCCATGAGGCGTCCCCCAATACTTGGTGGCTGGATCAGCAAGCTTGGGTGACGAGCTTCGCCCTTGTCGTATGGAACTTGCCGCATATCCGTCCGCCTCCTGCTCTGTAGGGAAACGGACAGATATTCTATCTCCTCGTTCCGGCATGACGTACCAACCGCTATGACCTTCGGCGGTATAACTGCTGGCATATGAAAACCACCATGCCTTATCCCGATCTTGTTTTTCATCCACTGTAAGATGAACACGGATTCGGCCTGATTTGGCTTCTAATACACGTCCATCGAGTGAAGCTCCTGTGAGGTGAGGGCACAAAATCTCTGTTTGATGAATTCCCTGTTCGTGAACCAGTTCATATTCGTGTAACAGCAACCCTTTCCGCAATTCAGAAGTGACTTCTGCCACCATCCATTGCTCACCATTCCAATTCGTGAGGTCTCCGGGCCGGGCAAGCGTTTCACTCTCCATCATATAGCTGAATTCCGCTATCCTTTTCGGATCAAAACTACGTCGAGTACGGTAAACCGGATGCCTCATCTCAACGTACTGCCCCTCAGGCATACCAAACCAGAATTTAGGTCCATTCAATGAAATCTCTGGGATCAACACCGTTCCAAACCGGGAAGCCATCCGTTTGAGAAAGGCCCAATCCGTCTCTCGATATTGTAAAGTAAATTCATGCAAGATAGTACCGTCTGTTACGTTATCGATAACATCGGCCTGATTGTACTTCTGAATGATTTGCTTGATCAAATTTCCGTAGGGCATTAAAGTATCCTGATAAGAACGCGTTACAGGTGTGATATCCAACTGAATCGTATGAGAAACAGCCTCAAGCTCCACATAATAGATGCCACGCACCATCCGTGTTTCTGCATGGACCAGTAAACCATGGAACAAAATGAGTTCAGGCTGACCATTCTCTGTTTTGGTACGGATAATGACCGGTTCGTTATCCTGGTCCTGTTCTATGTATTGATCTCTCTCCTCTTCATCTAACCATCCACTGATCTTTAACCGGGCATGGTCATTTAATTTTCGTTCAATACGCAGTTCGCTTATCGTTTGAAGAGGATATGGACCTGTACATTCCAACTCCGTATACGTTAACATCGTTTGTGTGTGATTCAACTTGTACCTCCTTACTCCAGCGTCTGGCCATCGTCTGTAATCCGAATCATTCCCCCGTATAGGCACGCATTCGAGCATTGATCCAGCAAGGCTGGTTCTCCCTCCACAAGCACATCACTTTTGCCGCCGATCCAGGGTCCGGTGATGACCGGAACACAGTTCGCTTTTTTCACCCCGTAGATATCCACCATATCACTGCTTTTGACCGCTGGATTAGCTGGACAGGAGCAACGACCGAAATTGCTGATATGGGTTCCTGGCAAGTAATCTCCAACGTTCATTTGCGCTTTATCTTTTACATATACTCCGTGACTGAACGGACGTTTGAGACGTGTAGGTTGTGTACCAAAGTTGCAGCTTAAGATCGCTCCAGCAACAACATATCCTTGTTTACTTCCCCGTCCAGCTTGAATAGGTTCCTTATCGGAATGAGACTTATTTGCCATTCTTCTATTCCCCCTTTCATCCCTTTCTTAGTTCGTCTTTACTTCACTGCCCAAAACATTTGTCATTCCGCCCAGCGATACGGTGCTGCCTTTGCTAGTCATTTGAATTTCATTCCCTGCCGTGATTTTCACTTTACTGCCGGAATGAATGGAGATATTCCCACCTGCTGAAAAATGAATCTGCTTGTCGCTTACAATGTGAATGCCATCTTTCTCATTTAACTGAATATAGACGGCCCCCTCCTTACTGGTAATTACAATTTCATCGGGAGTTAATTTGATTTCCTTACCGTGGGCCGTACGAAATAATTTGATGTCGGGATTAGCAAGCGCATGTTGCTCTACACTCTGATTCTTTTGGCGCAAAGATGTACTTCCCATGCCTTCTTCCTCCCGATGGGCAGGGAAATAGAGTAGCACGGTATCTCCCAACTCAGGCATCACGTACCATCCGCTATGTCCTTCCGCAGTATAAGGAGAAACATACGTGAACCAGTGGGCCTTCGCAGGGTCTTGAACGGCGTCTATATTCAAATGTAATTTGATACGATCTCGCTCTACCTGAATGACTTTACCTGGTAAAGACAGACCGATAAGCTGTTCGTTAAACACTTCCTTGTGCCTCAACCCCTTGTGAGAGGTTAAGGTATACACGTGCTGCATCACACCCTTTTGCATGTGAGTGTCTACCTTGTACACGTACAAGTTTTTACCTTTAAAAGTAACGGTGCTGCCCAACTCCAAAACTTGCTCCGCCTCAACCAGGTAATCAATAAAATCATGCTCGTTTACATGTGCTGTATCATTGCCGTTAAAATAACGATAATCTGCAACTCGTTTGCTGACGGTATAATGATAATTTGTTAAATCAAGTCCTGACTGGGTCTCCTCAACACCAAAATAACACTTTGGCACATCAAACACCGAGGCAGGCGTAAGTGAAGTATGGTAACGCGAAGCGATCCGCTTTAGGAACTCCCAATCGGTTTCACGATATTGGACCGCTAAACGACCTAAAACTCCTCCCCCTGTAGCCGAATCTATGATGTCAAAACCGGGATAATCCGCACCTACAGCCCGCAGCAATTCCTCTACCTTCATATTTTTATCTTGAAAGGACCTGTCTTTCTTGCGAATATCCAGTTTATACGTGTGTGATATCGCCTCGACCTCCAGGTAATACACATCTCTGACCACTTTGACTTCCATATGGAGTACCGTTCCGTTAAATAGCGGTGTTGGTGTTCCTGCCTCATCCAATTGTGATACACAAACCGGCGAATCAGCTTCGATCAATTGAACATAACTGTCCTGTAATTCTTCAGGTAAAATAGCTGTAAAAGAGAGCCGGGTATGCTCATTCAACCGCTTGGTCATACGCAATTCCTGAATACTCACCAATTCAAATGGTGTAATTTGCAGCCGATCATATGTAATATTAGTTAATATCATAAAGGTTTACTTTCCTTTCGCTCGGGTTCGATTTTCAACGATAGCAGCATACTGCGGGCAACGGGCTTCCAAGTCACCATTTCTTCTTCCGTACAGTTAAACGCGCACATTAGCGCCCGTCCTTCCAATACTGTAAAAAAGGATAGATTATACATGCGGCTATTCCATACAGGCGTCATGAATTCGCAGTATCCTATTTGATTTTCTTCTATCTCCAACACTTCATGACCAAACCATTCGGTTAACTTCTGGGTTTGTTTTACCACCAGAGCCATCTCATCCGTAAAGTCCTCCAACTCTTCTATTTGTAACGGGCTTTCGGTATGCTTGAAGGTTAAGTTAATCGTGCCTGCCTCATTCGTGAAAATAAAATCTGGGCGATGGTGAGAAGGATATTTTAATAGCTGCTCATCAATTGGCATATCCCGAAAGCTCTTCGGCATTGTTATACTGATGCGTTCATCCACTAAATACCGCTGAGCAAAAACCAGATTTTCCCCTCCAAGCTGCATGAATGTTTGTAATGTTTGCCCAAATGGCTCCTTATCGTGTGCATGACTTAAAGCTTCATCCTCAGTTAAGGATGGATTATTTTCGGCATTTTCTGATGTTACCGTATGTAGCAAAGAAATAATTTTCTTATCCAGATGTTCCACAAATATCTCCTCCCATTTTGCTACTGCATATCGACTTCCTGAAAGGAGATACCACTCGTTCCCCTCCGCAATAGACTTTCTGCTAATGCCAGATTTACTAATGTACAGGTTTCACGCAAACCTTGAATTTGCAATAAAGGCTTTCCCTCGGTGCGCTCTCGATCTACTACCAACTTCATCAATGTTCCTCCGGGATGAAATGTACTTAGCTCACCTACACAATTCACTAAAGGGGGCTGAATCATCCAGTACAACTTTTGCTGAGAACGCTCCATATCCCGAAACAAAGCCATACGACTAAACAGGCTCGGCGTATAGACCTGTAACAACTCATGCACAGAATCAGATACCATCATCCTGGAACCCATCAGAATATCAGGATAAACCGTATAATCGTGACCTTTCACCTTAAAATGTGCGGCATAAGAAGGGGGCCATTCCGTCCAATCATTTATATTTACCATCTCTGCATTGGCTTCTTCGTCCCATACGGGAACAGCAGAATACAACATCCGATCATCATGTTGACAAAGAAAATACTCCACTATGCCACGTCCCTTCCATTGCGTCTGTCCCACATGGTTTCATCCAAATGAAGTTAGATCCCGGGTAACCGGATGTATGCCTAAACTAAATCGGGTTCCATCCAGCACCGCCCCTTTGAAACAGGCCCCCTCTATAGCTGCCCCAATGAAGTCGGCCCCCTGCAATATAGCCCCGGTGAAATCTGCATCCTGTAAGTAAGCACCCTGAAATTGGGCTCTTGTAAGATCTGCTCCTGCAAAACTTACGGGTTGAAAACCAGGTCTTTCCCATCGTTCAGACTGGTATATTCCAGGTACAGCTACTGCATCTCGAAAAGAGGCTTCTCTTAAGTTGGCTTTTTCAAAACGTGCTTCTTGTATCAAACAACCGCTAAAATCAGCCTCTTGTAAATATGCTTTATACCAACAGGAACCAATCAAATTTCCTCCCGTAAAAACACTATTGTTAAAGGAACTTTCACTCAAATCAGCATATTGTAGACGTATTCCCTCATAATTTCCTTGAGACCCATCGATCCTGCGGAAAACTTCATGTATGTAATCGTAGGGCTTTTTTTCCTCTAGCCAGTCTTTAATCACACTAGAATCTTTGACACGCACATCTCGTTTATAGATGACTTCACTTTTGTCTAAATACTCTCCGATTCTCAGTTCAAACACATCTTCCAACTGTATCTCATGGGCAAACTGAATTTCATCCAACCATTGCTCCGTGATACTAAAACGCGCCAAAGCAATGATATATTGATGGACATGTACTGCCACGTGCAGTTTCATCCTCTGAATATCATCTAATCCGATTCTTCCACCGTATTTCTTAGCGTGCTTACTTAATTCCGTCTCCCACTCGTCCAAATAGCGAAATGCCCAATCCGCATTATAGGTATCTCGACAAGTATGGAGATCCATAAACCATGTTTTGTCCATCGCCTCTATTAAATAGGTCGCCCTTCCATTTGCTAATTCGGTACGAAGCATAGAATAAGATATATATCCCAAGGCGTGTTTATTACCTTCTTGCTGCATCAACTTGACTTTCTCAAATGTCTGCTCCAGTGAATTGCGAAATGCCTTAGCCAAAGCACGCTTATGATTTTGGAAATAGACTTCCAATGCGAATAACATTCGATGCTTTAGGGGTTCATAGATCTCATTTGTAAAATGTCGAAAAACCTTTTCACGATTCACGCTCTATCTCCTTTCTAGTCGTCACATTTACATAGGCTGCACGTATCAAGTAGTTGGTTATCTTAAACCGAAGTCTAATTTTAATGATATGTGAAATCATAATTTTCAAGGGTATATTTAACAGTAAATCATCCTTATGTATGTATCGGACAAATTAGTGATTTTGTTTACAGAAAGAACCATAGTTTGTTCAATGAAAAAAGGTAGGTTCGCAATTGAACCCACCCATTCTAAGAAATTATTTTCTTTTACCGAACGACACAGTCCCACATAAGATCACGAAGCCCATTATCCCTTCCTGAACAACTTCTTTTAACATTGAACCTGATATAGTTTTGGCATTCCAAACACATTCAGCAGTACTCCATTGCTCAATAAATTAGTGTATTTCAACTTTTTTCTTTTGTCATTTTAAAGCCTTCTCCTTAAGTTGTTATTTCACCATTTTTTATTCGGACACCAAACAACAACTTCACTAATTTATATTATGTCTCTTCTTGCTTACGTCTTGCAGGATAGGTTGATAAAACCACCTCCTATTTACATATTTTGTCTTGAATCTTAACAAACGCTTATAGCTGAATTTTTTTTCTCGTTTGCGTCATAATACTTAAATGCTTTAATACTAAAAAGGGGGCATTAAATCGTGAGCATATCAACTAAAGAAGGAGTAAAAAACTCACATAAACAAACTCAAGAAGAAAACATTCAAGTAGTGATTAATGGAAAATCATTATCATGTACAGTCAATTCTGAAGGTTACGTTAAGTTTGAAGATGACATCATTTTAGGAAAAAAAGAAAAGCTAACCGCGCAATTTGCAAATGATAATTTTATGAGACCCCAAGGCTTAGCGTTACCGTTTGGGAGATGGACTAACGGTGTAATTCCTTTTTTCATCGATCCCATGCTACCCAACATCAACAGGGTTATAGCTGCCATCAATGAATGGCATGAAAAAACTAGGATTACACTCATTCCCAGAACTTCCGAGAACAACTTCGTTACATTTAAACCGTCTAATGATGTATGTGAGGCATCGATTGGTATGCAAGGTGGAGAGCAATTCATTTGGCTAGCTAGTGGTTGTGATATTGGAGCCGTTATTCATGAGATTGGTCATACAGTGGGATTATGGCATGAGCAAAGCCGAGAGGACAGGGACCAATACATTCGAATAATCTGGGAAAACATTGAGCCAGGTAAAGAGCATAATTTTGATCAACATATTCAAGATGGAGATGATGTTGGTCCTTATGATTATAATTCAATTATGCATTACGGTGCGTATGCCTTTTCAAAAAATAATCAACCTACAATTATTCCATTACAATCTAATGATCAAATTGGTCAACGCTTCGGTTTAAGTCAAGGAGACGTTAGTACTGTATCAATCATGTATGGAAATTGAAAAAGGAGATGATATTAATTATGAATAGAGAATATGGTTCAAATTATGTACTCCTTGAAAACAATAGAATCAAACAATCTGATTCTCCAAGAAATGTCCCTCCTGGGACAATAGCCAGTTCGTCCCCGGCCAATCCAACTGCTTCTTTAGCAATAGATAATATATTAGAGACTGGTTGGAATATTATCAATCCAATAGAGACATTATATTTGAATTCACTTCAGAAATTCAAATAAGTGCATTACAGCTTTTTGTCACTACAGTTTTTAATGTACCAACAAGTATAACGATAACAATTTATGGAATAAAGCTAGATGGAACCTCCAGTATTATTTCAAGTTCAATGTTTCGTCAAGTACTTCCAGGTCCACCTACACCGTTAGTCCCAATACAAGTTGCACCCGGAAACTATAAAGCGATTCAAATCATGTGCAGCTGGTGCACCTATTCTATAATTAATTAACATTCTGCATTATCTGGGCCCTTCCCCCTGCAAGATCATATAAAGAGGACTTCCCCCTTAGAAAAGGTGTATAAAAGAGGGAAGTCCTCTTTATAATCTCCATCATTATGTCAAAATTACTTATGAAACCATAAAGATTGAATGCAAAAAAAGAAAGATTCAATGTGCGTTTATAATCGGTGTCGGGGCATAAATGTGCTCATGTTCTACTCCACAGCAACTGATGAACAAAAAGAAGCAGCAAACTGAAATCGGAAACTGCGTCTTTGTCGCCTATCATCAAGATTACACCGCTAACACTTCCGAAGCGTTTGTCAGTACTTGATCCAGTTTTTCTTAACAATCATTCTGAGGCTTCAATTTGAATTTCATCAAAAAAATCCTATAAATTTCATATTTTCTACATTATAAAATTCAGATATAAAGACATAATAAACAAAGCTAAAACAACATATCACAGGGAGGATAATAATTATGAAAACCAACATTGATGATTTAATTAAGATTAAGCAAGAACATGAAAAGGAACTCTTAAGAAAAGCCAATGTAACAGGTATAGATGTTGGATATAAGTATAAAAACGGACAACGAACAGATGAAATTGTTATTAGGGCCTTTGTAGAGAAGAAAGAAAACGTTTCAAAGGAAAATACCATCCCAGAAAAAATTGGGGAAGTAAAAACAGATGTTATAGAAAGAAAAAAAATAGTATTGCAAGTTCTTAAGGTACCTGCAAACTCCCCTATTCTTCATATGGAAACGCGTCGATTCGACCCTCTTATTGGAGGAATTGAAATCGGTCCTTCAAGAGAAATCAATGGATTTGTTTATTCAGGAACACTTGGTGCAATTGTTAGAAAAGGTAATGGGGATATTTACGCTCTCAGCAATTTCCATGTTATGGGAGTCGATGGTTTATGGAAGAAAGGGGATCAACTGCTTCAACCCTCAAAAGCACATGGCGGTGCATCTCCTGCAGATCTTATTGGTGAACTTGATGATGCATCACTTAGTGAGAAGATTAATCACCAAAACAAACATGTCGACGCTGCTATTTCCACGGTTAAAAATCGATTAGCTTCGGCAGAGATTCTTAACATCGGTAAAGTTAAGGGAACTGCTGCTGCAACATTAAATAGTAAAGTACGTAAACAAGGTCGTACCACCGATTTAACATACGGATTTGTCGACGGAATTGAGGGCACAGTTATGATTGACTATGGTGATGGGTTAGATTTAGTTACTTTAAGGAACCAAATAAGAATTATACCTGACCTCGACAAAAATACATCTTTTTCCAAATCAGGAGACTCTGGGTCGGTAATTGTTGATGAGCAAAATCGTATTGTTGGATTATTGTTCGGGGGTACCACGGATAATTCTGAAACGTATGCTAATGTATTTTCTGATGTAGAAGATGTATTAAATATCTCAGTCCTTACAGAATCTCCGGTAAATATATAAAATTAATGTGAACTCAAAACCATAATTAACAGTTGAAGAATGCCAGTTGAGTGTGAATCGAGATTAAATGGCGAAAAGTATCCCTCTCTTGTTGGTATACTACCGATGAAAACTTGGTTTCGTTTGAACCTATGATTCCTAGAGGTTCCTAAACAACGGTACGGCCGTTCTTTCCGTTTGCAGACTGTAGTGCAGACACTTCCATCACGGCACATAGTGCAAGAATGATCAGGATGCCCTTCCAGCGGAGAGAGAGCGTCTTTTAGGTCAGGCTGGTCGTCAAGCCAAAGACACGACAGAACTGGTGCTGGACATCACGACTTTGCTATTCAAAAAGTCATATCTAAATTCACAATCTTCGGAGCTAACCATATTGACTTGCTCGCTGGCCATAACAAGAAGATTGACCTGCTTATGGCCAGCAGCATCTAGAATTTCTTGAGAACCCAAGGCGTCATCGATCTGGCTTGACGTATCACACCTAATTCAGCAATGTTTGCCGGTGGGCTATCTGCATTGCTGATCGGTTCATGTTCACGGATACGTAATTATAAAAAGTCAAGGCAGTCCGAAAATCAGTTTTCCCTTGCCCCGGACCATTTCGATCTTAAAAGCTATTAACGACTACTGAATCCGCCCAGCGAAACTCTAGGGAGAAGAACAAAGCACTACTTGAATACCCCCTAAGTCTGGGATTGGAAGAAACCTTGAAAACAATGCGCAATAGGGAAGATGAAATCCTAAACTACCATCGCTGTCACTAGACCAATAACACCATTCTTTAACCGGCAGGATAAGCTTAACCGCAAAATTAACCATATGCCTCGGGTAGGCATTCTCGAACTGATCTAACTATGGTAAGGATCTGGCATATTTTTTCAAACGAGTCGCGGAATTCTTTTGCTGCACATCAGTATAGTACCTTAAAGTTTCTCCTTGTTTTTAATAATATCTAAAAACTGATTATATGTATAATAAGACATATCAAAATCCCCCCCTCTCTCATCTTGCACAAATTTTTTATTTAAACCGCCTTTGTTCGGTCTTGCAGTAATAATTAACGATTTAATTTTATATTGATCATAGTTATTTTCAATATTGAAAAGACTATCCAATACATCCTTAAGATGTTCTTTTAAGATTTTGTGTCTTTTCAAGGTGTTCGCATAAACTTTATTTTCTATCTTATCAAATTTAAGATCCTTTTCACTAACGGCAGGATTATAAAATTTCAATTCAATATTATAAATAATCATAAATCTAGTGTCTAAAGCTAGTACATCTATATCATTAAAAACAACTATCTTATGATTTTTTGTTTCAAATTTTTTAATATCGACCAAAATAACATTATTCTTTGGATCTTGTGGTAATAAATATCCTTCTTTTGATAACAAATCTCCTACCTTATAGCTGAAAAAGTTAGATAAATTATTTTGTCGTTCCGAGAATAACTTATCAAGATTCACATCCAGTGCTTGTAACTTACCTTTATGAACAGGTTGAATGAAAATGTAATCTTTAAAATTATTAGTCACACTGGTTAATTCCAACATATTCATTGTTTCCAAAAATAAACTTTGACCAAATATTAATATATCATTCGTCCTATAAATCGCTTTAAATTCTATATTTCTTATTGAGATATCTTGAATTCCTTTTAAACTATTAATAGTAAAATAATCTATTATCTCATTACCGGATAAAAGTCCATAGCTTTTTAATATATGATCCATTTCACTTTGATGAATATGAATTATTTGCGAATACTGAAATTGCTTATGTCTAGCAATTATATTTTGTAGAATTGATAATTCATTAAAATTAAACCCAAGTGTCTCTTTAAAGATGTAATTCAAACTTTTTAGATTACCTCCAAGATTAAGCCTTTTAGCAGTCAAGAATTTTCTTAGTGGTTCACTGATATCATAATCTTCCTCTGGTTTTGTATAATCCGGCATTTTTCCATACTCAGCAAAGAAAATCTCCTCTTCCTCACTATAATTTGTTTCGAGCATCATACTTTTTATATCCTTATTAAAAAAATGATCACTTTTATTCTGGCAGAAAATTTTGTAGATTAAAAGAGCTTGTAGCATATCGATAAATTTCTCAATATTACACATAATATCATTGTTTTTAAATCTTTTTGTACTATTCATTTCTACCAAAAAAAGTTGCATCGTTAAAGTGACCAAGTAGACTTCACTAAATAATTCTTTATCAGTAGCATCAAATAATGAATAAAGATTCCTACAATACGTGGAATATCCCATTAAATCAGCAAGTCCAAAAAAGCATAATTCTTCATTTATGTATTCCACCAACTTACTTTCAATGTAAACTAAATCATTAGATGTACTCTGACAAAAATCCAATAGTCTATCTATTATTCGCTCATGATAATACATATTTCTCTTTTTTTCCATAAATAAGGGAACTACTTTATTTGTAATTTTATTTATTTTCTGCTCGTATGACTCACTAATAATTTTATTTTTCATATTTATATAACACTCCATTTCAACTCTGAAATAGAAAGAAACAAACAAACATCTGGGTGTGTTTTTCCAGCATCATGTTCTCTCACTTCGATGAAGGACATAACTTCATATTAAGGGGAAACTCCAGCTCAATTATTGTATTTCTTTGAACTTATTTATTACCACTTAGCCATTTATTAATCCACAAAATATATACAAGGATCATTTTGCTAAACCAAAGAAGCCAAAAATCCTTGTACATTTCGTAGACTAACTCTGGAAAAAATAAGGGGCTACCAATTAAGTTTCAGCAAAATATTAAACCATAAATGATAATTGTACTTCACCAATTAACATTTTTTTGATTTCTATAGCTATAGTCTCAGCCATCAACGGCGGAACAGCATTACCTATCTGTGTAAATACACTTGTACGTGGCCCCTCAAAATAAAAGTTATCAGGAAACGACTGAAGTCTCGCTGCCTCTCTGACAGATATTGATCTGGACTGGTTAATATCCGGATGTATATAATAATGCCCGTCCTTGGCTATATGAGCCACTACTGTATGTGAATAGGGTAGATCTCTTGCAACAACCTTGAATCGATCCAGAAAAGCCTTAAGATTATTATGCGTTCTTAATCTTTCTGGGAGATCTGTGTACTTCAAACGCTTTTTTTCTCGATTCCAAAGGTCTATTGCAATATTGTATATTTCAAGATCCCTCTCATTATGCATTCTGGTTAAGTGCTGTGTTAATATATCCTCTTCATTTCTAATATTAGTATCCCTAAGGTATGGTGTTGGTTCTTTAACATATTCATTCAATTGTTCACCTGGTGCAAGTGGATGCAGGTCCGAAAAAATATCTTCGACTAATGCAAGCTGTTCGATTTGGGTAAAACGCGGATATTCGTATCCCAACTCCCTGTTCCATCCTATTAATATAACTCTCTTTCTCTTTTGTAACACTCCGTAATGAGAAGCATCCAAGGTTTTATGTTTGATTTCATATCCGATTTCTCTCATTAAATCTTGAATATCCTTATAATAAGATCCTCCACCAGCATTTAAAATTCCAGGTACATTTTCAAACACAAAAATATCAGGCTGATATTTGACCAGAAATTTCACATACTGTTTATAGAGATAGTTCCTCGGATCATTCTCCTTCTTCTGTGGATCTCTGGCTCGTCCGACAAGCGAATAGGCCTGACAGGGCGGACCGCCAATCAAAACATCAATTTTTTGAGTCTGACCAGTATTCTCTAGTAACAACTCGTCAATCTTATTGAAAATATCCGGAATTGTGTCATCATTAATCTCTTGGTTTATTATACTTTCCAATAACCTCACCGGGATTGCCTGATATAAATCTTCCTTAGTTATATTTCCTCTCAAATATTCCTTATATACATCAAGGCGGCCTTCACCGTTTAAATAATGATAGGCAGTTCTTGTTTTAATTGTCTCGGATGCGTATGAATCCATTTCAACGTGAGCTATTGGATTAAATCCCTGTCTCACAAATCCTTCTGAAAGCCCACCAGCACCGGCAAATAAGTCAATAAAGTTCATTTTCAAATCTCCCAATTCGTTATGTAGAAATTATACCAGGTTAAATTACGGAATCATATAAGTATTTCAAATTCCGAGCATAATCTCCACGTCCATGTCCCTGAACTGGTTCCAACATTCTTCTTTTTTACACCATTCGGTTATATTCTCTCCACCGGGAGGGTCAACAATGTGTCGATATGCTGCATCCGTCACTCTGTCAATCACATCTTCCAAACCCGCGGGAATTGCCTGTTTGCGCCAGATCAATTCCAAATCAATCTGCTGTTGCGTCTTATAGGATAGCCAGGCTATAGTATAGGTCACAATATTAGCTCGGTATTTATAATGGACTCTTTTCGATACACCATTAAATAGAATTGCCTTTGATATCAAATCCTTAAAATAATCCTGTTCTAGCCTGGATACGTCCATGGCAGATATTTTTTTTTGTGAATTCGAGGAAGTTTTTTTGCGATCCTCTACTTACAATATGAGGAATTTGATCCCATGAATTAATGTACTTGGCCAAATCAGTTTTTGTAAATAATTGAGATTTGGGGTAAGTTTGTTCAAACTGTATTCGAGCGTTACGTGTTTTGTCTCTCCCTTTCAAATCAAGGTATTGACCACGGGCACGTTCATAGAACCATCTGGTTTGCCTTTGCTTTCCTTCAGTAGCGGGAGCCCATATAGTTCGGGAAAACTGTTCAATCTTTCTATGATATGGATCATTTGCGAAAAAATCATCCGTTTGAATTTTATTTTGACTATTGGCATAAGCCGAAATTCTGGGGACAATCTCGTCCAATTTTTTCGAATCCTTTATTACTGTTAATTTCATTTGTACATTTATACGTGAAACATCATTTTTCTTTTTAAGTGTGTGATATATGGAGGCTGTCGTCTGCCCACCATTCACTATCTGAAAATCATGAATTTTCTTTAGAACAAGGCTCTCGTCTTCTCGTTCCTCAAATTCCACTCTGTCAGACGTTGCAGAGATCCCATTATTGTATGCCACAAACATTTCCGGCTCATTTATGATGGTGTCTCTTATGCCCCTATTAGTCCCTCTCATCTGAAGAAACGAACGTACATTTCGTTCGATTAAACGTTCTCCAAATTCCTCATATACATCGGCAAGTAATTGACCCGGAATAAACAACAAATATGCCTCGTATATCTCATTGGACAAAGGCATCTTCAAACATGGCAGCCCGGCCCCAAGCTTGCTTAATATATCGAACTCAACTGGTTCCCTGCCTTTGCCTGAACTTAAAAGTCGATAAAGACGCTCCATATCCCAGATTTGAAGTTCCACAGAAGCGATTCCTGTTTTAGTTTCATCCAGTTTAACATTTCTGGCCATACCGTCAGTCAATAAAACTATTTTCAACTGATGAATTTGTTCATGATGATCGTATATAAACTTGGTTAATTCAAAGACTTCACTTTGTTTGGTCAACGCTTTATAAAGCCCACCAATACTTTTTTTGTAGAAAGAAACGGCCCTTCTGAGTGCAGGTTCCCAATCATTTTTCCTCAGTACAAGAGGAGGTGCAATCCTTGTATGCAGAGAGATTACCAAGGTTAGGGCATAAAGATCATTGTCCTCAACAATGGAAAAACCATTAACCTGGATACCGGTTCTTCTGAAATTAAGCACTTCAAATTCCCCAATTTCTCCGGATTCCCTGATAAAATCAAGAACAACTTCCGTGAAGACCTCCTGCTGTTCCCTATCGTGTTCTTTTGCCAGCCCATCTACATAATTTTTAAAGTCTTCTGAATAATCCCTGAAATCCTTCTCCAAATTGGTTCACTCACTTTTCCTGTTTCTTATGATAAAATCCGCTATTAGAGAAACGGTCTTGTCAAATTCTGTTTTGAAATCATGCTCCCAGATTCGTAGTATTTTCCATTCGGAACTTACATAGTGTCCAGTGACCTTTTTATCTCTTTCTACATTCCCCAACAGCTTTTTCTTCCAAAATTCCCGGTTATTCTTTGGGATATTGGAGTGAAGGGGACATTGATGCCAAAAACAGGAATCAATAAAGATAACCAGTTTATATTTTTTTATACTTATATCGGGCTTTCCGGGTAATGATTTATCATTTCTTCGGAATCTCAACCCTTTTTTCCAAAGCTCCGATGCCACCCTGTTCTCCAGTTTAGAAACCGACTTTATACCAGCCATCATCTCGCTTCGTTTTTCCTTAGAAACAACATCGGACATTCTGCACCCCCAAATCTATGAAAGAGGCTTTCATTCGTCAAAGGTAACGGCAAGAAAAAACTCCTTAATTATTTAAAGCCTTTCTTTTAATCTGTCGTATTCGTTTCCTTGTAACTCCACATAATGGGCTGCCTTTTGCAAAGTTCGCTCTTTGTCATCATTAAATCCAAATATTAGACGATAAACTTCTCTTATCTATCGGTGAGACAACCCATGTGATAGTCAAGCTTATCTCTTAAATCATTCAATATAATATTATCATTAAGTTCTCCGAGCTCGAAAAAAAATCCGAATCTTGTTCCTTCTAAATCACATAATGCGTTCAACACCGTCATTAACATTTGGCAACTTGATCCTCAAAATAAGGACAGAAATTCGGTTTAGCTATAAAAATATTCAAATTAAACCATTACCCTAGTATTTAACTAATTCGCCCGCCTGTTCAAGAGCAAAAAAATGTCTGGAGACTTTCCTTGCAGTTTCACCCTCAATTCTCAAACCTAATTCGATATTGGAACCCATGCCATGATAGGTCATGTTTGCGGACCCAATATATAACTCGATATTATCTACTATTAAAAGCTTGGCATGAAGACTCGCCAAGGGGTCGTCAGCGTTTCCAATCCATTTCAGCATTGTAGGTTTTGGAATATTATCCTTCCAGTTTGCCAGAAACTCTTTAATATTGCTGCCATTATCATGTAATGCAATCCTTACACTGCATCCCCTGAGGATGGCAGCAGCAAGAGCATCCAAAATACTAAGTGTCCTGTCATTAGCTGTAAAACTATAGCCCACTAAAAAGATTTCCCTTCTTGCACGTTCAATCATCTCTTTAATGAGTGCATAGTTGCTTCTAGCTAAAGACATGGGGTTAGTAAATGGACCAGACCATGCGAGTTCCACTTCTGGAATACTCATTTCCATATTCCTTTTAGTATGCATAGCCGAGTGAAAAATTAAAATAATCACATCCGGATGTAATTCTTGCTTTCTCCACTGAGATATTAAATCCTGAATTAATGGCAGTGGGACGTTGGCAGGAAGTGTTGCTCTTTTCCATTCAGCCAGACTGGTATATTGATCGATTTCTCCACTCCTGATGTAGTGGACTATTCTCTCAAGATCAGCTAAAGAGCAGGAACATGTAATGGAAGAAATAGATTTTGCAATGGATTCGCTCTGCATTTTACCCTCTATTCAAAGTAGGCCAGTTCCGTTTCCGAAACAGTAGGAACCAGAAAGGCTCGATCTAGAAAACGATTTGACTTTTCACACGATGTTTCTGCGGCAAGCTGACACGCATGACAGGCAGCACCATTCAAGTCACCAATAGCATGTGGTTTATGTTCGGAACATAATGGGTCACCGGAACAAAAACGAGCCTCCTGAAGAGCACTCCAGAGTATCTCCTCAAACCTATCTTTCTTACCCAGTTCGACCAATCCCCCCAGACTGCCCTCCGAATCCGGTGTAGCTGTATATATAAGAATTCCTGCCATTCTTTCTGTATCGGTATTTCTGGAATATATCCTTTCCCTCAAAGAAGTTGCGGAGTATCCAGAATCCATGCATAATTGCCTCATTAATGCGTGCGAAAGGGTATGGAGAAGTACATATCTGGGTTCAGGACCTCCGGGGTACTCCATGTTTCTATCATCACAATATTGTCTGAACGCCTCTGCCATTGGGATCTGGTTGTTATTAAATTTTTCTTCCCATATTTTCAATGTATCTTCGTTTAAAGTTATGAATATCCCTTCTCCTTTTGTAATGATTCCGGGTCTCCAATTAAGATAATCCTTCTTGCTCAATGACGCCTTATACGAAGCCTTTGTCGTTTCACTGTCTGCTTTTTCAATGTTATCCGGCAGGACTTCAATTCGGCTAAATCCATCCAGGACTCTAACCTCTGTTAATCTTCTAACCATGATAATATTGGATAACTTATCTTTATACCGTTCCGGCACTTCCTGCTCTTCTATCTCAAAATCGTGTTTGGCATTCATGGATGTTCCCTTCAACAAAGCTTCCCATTCAGGATAATACAAATCCTGATCCACTCCTTCTCCGAGTGATCGCTGTTTTTGCAGGGCACTCCATACATCATCGACATTTTTATCCTCGAACTCTCCAAATACCCCCAATTCAATGAGCATTTGAAGCTTTTCCTTGCTCTCTACTTTGGATAGACGATCCATTACACCTGCAACATCCTGATGTATTGGACTTGAATAAGGAGGTATGGAAAGTGCACTTACCACTACAGGAAAATAAAGATTGGAAGCACCTCTGAGCAAAGCTCTCTGTTCTTCCTCACAAGGTTGGGTGTCCCAAGGACCCAGCCAGTTCCTGTGCCCCAGGCATTTTCCCAAACCTTTACCCATAAAAGCTTCATCAAGCGAACGTTTTTGGCCACATCCCCTGCACTCAACTTCCACGTCGGAGATTGAACCTGTAGCACCCTTGTCATTCAGGTATAACATATCCTTGCACTTTTCTGATTTGTCCTCCTTGTGTACATAGAAATCCCATGGAAAATCATCAATATGTCCCGCAGAGCAGGCTACAATAAAACGTGCAGGAAAAACCTTTGTTAGTCCATTTTTCTTGTCACACAGACAATAACTTACATTTTCATTTTCATTCTTGAAAAAGTTTTTTGCGAGTGACAGCTTTCTGCATTTTGGGCAAACAAGGAATCGGGGGAAACGGTAGGCCGGAAGCGTCCCCTGCCGTGTCTCATTTTTACTCTCCACCACAGGAGGTGTGTAAATCTTTTGAATACCCAGTTTCCGTGTTAATCTCGGTTCATTTATCGGAACACATTGTCTCAGATTCCAGTCATCTACCCCAGCGATTATGATTGAAAAGTCTGGCAAATCCATGATAGCCCCAGGGCCAAATGTAGATACAAGCTGGCTGTTTCTAACTTCTCCTATTTTCCCGTTCATGAGCCTACTCCTTTAATAAATATATTCCAACTGATGACTCCACGTCTCTCATGGAATTAGGAATTGAAAATGTTGAAGCAGGGGCCTTTTCCCCTAATGGATACAACAATTTCTCCTTACCTCCGGTATATGTCAGACTTGTCCCGAAAGTTTTGGATTCCCACTTGTCCATCAAGGACTTTAAATGTTCTTCCACTTCATCTTCACGTTGTAATCCCATATTCTCAAGCCGCTTCCTCATAAATTCCATAATGCTTTCAATATACGCTGCATTGGACCTGAATTTCTTGGCAGTTTCTCTTTTGGAAAGTTTATATTCGGACAATCTTGTCATTGAAACAAGAACTGCTGAAAGGGCTCTATCACGTGCCCGGGATGAAAAAGGGGTAACGCTAATTGCCTCCACATATCGGTATAATGCAGCATGATATGAGCCAAAACGCTCGTAATGTGATACATCCCTTGGCCTCGCCCAGTTATAAACCGTAATGACCAAGCCTGGATGTTCGCGCCCCACACGGCTTGTAGCCTGGATATATTCTGCAGTTGTTTTAGGTTGTCCCGTCACTACCATCAGGCCCAAACGACTAACATCAACCCCTACGGATATCATGTTGCTGGCAAATACAACGTCAACAGGATTAACATGATTTGGAGAGTCCACATGGAAGGGCTGCTCCAGCCTTTGAAGCAATGCCGGAATCTGTGATGAATTCACCCGGCTTGTAAGTTCGGGTACATTCTCCTTAAGTTTACGATCGACAAATTGATATTTCTGTCCGCGATTGGAAGATGATAATACACTCATTCTGCTTCTTACGTCATCTTCAATTAATCTAACAGCTCCTCCCAGTTCTCTCAAACTATTAAAATAACCAACAAGTGTTTGGTAAGGATCAAGATCATCATCCAAATGCTTCATTGCCCCGGTTGATGAAAGTAAAGCTGCATACACCCGAACCAAAGCAGTTTTAACGCTTCGACCAGGAGCAAATATCCCCACGTAGGTTCGCCCTGGTGTTCCTTTAATTGGTTGCTCTACTGCAAAGTAAGATTGGCCGGAATCCAAAGCAGGACTTGGAAAAATGGAAAGTGTTCTTGCAAAGAGTGACTGGATCTGTTCTTTCGCGCGCCGAATCGTGGCTGTCGATGCTACAACCTTCGGTGTTACTTCCACTCCGTTCCTTATTCCACTGCATAGATAATCTATAGCTGTTTCATACAGACCCACCATTGTTCCCAAAGGCCCTGAAATTAAGTGCAATTCATCCTGGATAACTAGTTCCGGAGGAAGTAACTCACGTTGATCCATGGAATCACCTGTTATTGTACTTGTTTTCAAAACATCTTTTATCCATCCTTGAGTGTTTGGAGCAGCCCCTTCAGAAACAAATCCCCAAGGCTGAATTTGACCTTTAACTTTTCCAAATAGTGACTGGGTTTCTCCAACCCATGGCAGTCGGGCAAATTTATCAACAGTTCCAATTAAAAGCGTTGGTAACAATCTATATATTTCCTCGTCAGTAACCACAGCCGGAATCCCTTCTGGATTTATCAAACGGTGAAACTCGCATTCACGTCTTGAACATCCGATTAAAATTCTCCTATTTTTCTTATCAAGAAAATAGTTTCTACGACTGTGCAGTTCCGAACCACACCACGGACATGAAACCAACTGAACGGGAGTCGGTGCTCCAGGGCTTGGTTGTTTATTTTCCATTAGCTCTACACTTTCATCGAAATCATTCGGGGTGTTTTTGCCACCCACCCATAATCCAATTCTGAAGGGCTCTTCCCCCCAGGAATCCTTGTCCTGTAATCGTTCCATTTCGCATGCACAGATTAAGGTTGCTGCTCTTTGGAATTGCTGGATGGTCAATAGCCTCAGGGTGTAGCGCATAAGGATGGTTACACCAGCATCTCCACGCTTTCCATTTTGCTCTTTTCGAAGTCTTCTCAGGGCCATTACAAATGCCGACAACCCGAGATATGCCTCCGTTTTACCACCACCTGTCGGAAACCACAGCAAATCAGCAACTTTTCTGTCATCATGGTCGGGTTCAACGATGCCCGTAAGGGACTGCAAAATAAATGCGATCTGGAACGGCCTCCATTGAGTACGTATTCCCTTTGGTTCCTCGGACCAATTTTTGGATTTGCTTGCTTTTCGTGCCCAAATACTCTGTATTCGTTGTTTTGACATGACCCTATTGGCAAAGCAAAACGCTCTGAATACCTCTCTGTCCCTCCCTTCATCCCTTATTAAGCCAAGTCCCTTTCTCATGCGCTTCAGGGACTCCTTGCACAATTGCAAATGTTCCTCCCCCGTATTATATTGCTCCTCATCGAGGTCAATTTTTATCGTCTCCAGGATATCGCCTTGTTCCTCAATCCATTCTTCGTATTCATCGAGCATCGGGTTAAGACAATTATAGATTTCATCACCATTCCTTGCTTTCGATATCTCCTTCATATCAAGCGATCCTTTCCCCAGCCCGTCATGGGGGATAACATGCGGAATTTCATATACAGGTATGATTTTGGTAAACAGACTGCCAACGAGTTCTTCATCATTAGAGAAATCATTCCAGTCAACGGCAACACCATGCCCTACTGCGAAAACACGCTGTTTTCTATACAGCAAATTATCTGCCGCTACGTCGGGAGCCTGATAGCCCCGGTCCATGTTTAATTTCCTTACCGAGAATGGATATTCGCATCCATATCCCTTTACTTTTAACAGAGGCTGATAAAGACAAAATGCATCCTTGAGAGTTTCCGGTTTCTCTCTGCGATTCACCAAAAATAAGCTGACCGCCAATTTTCCTGATCCATCTTTGAGAGGACGAGCAAGCCATTCAAGATTAACCTCTCCCATACCGTCCGATTTCAGTGCAAGTATGCGCCTCAAACCATCAGCCGGCAGTAAATCAATTGTCTTTTGGTCCCTAATGGGAGTTCTTTTCCAAGGTGACCTTTTCTTCTCACCCAGCTTAAAGTACTCGCCCCATTCATAGAACACGCGAATCTTCTCCTGACCGGCTTCAACAACAAAAGACAAACCTATTGAAGAAGGCTTCATGGCCTGCATTAAAGGTGCAATAGCATCAAGTATGTCATTGCCATCTTCATTGTCATCCGTCTCTGTCTTTTCATCGTCTTCCTTTTCCATCAAGGTGCCATTAGGCCATAATATACCGGTCAAATATCTCTGGGAAGGAGATTCCCCGATCTCCTCATCTTTATAATTTGGTCCTACCAACTCCAATGCCAATCGATCTATTAATTCATTACGAATATTAACCTTTTCCTGTTCTCCCATAAATATCACTCCCTATGGAATTATTATACTTTAATATTTCATTAAAGTAGGAATAAAGTCCTTTAATGTCGAACTATATTCTGAAATTATATTATTGGAGGATGCAGCATTTGACTCTTGATACTTTAATATCCCGATTCAACAAAGAGCAACAGGAAGTAATAAAGGCCCCTTTGGGAAGCTTGGCAATTAATGCAGCTGCTGGAACGGGTAAGACCAGTACTTTAGCAGCACGCATATTATATTTGCAACTTGAAATGAACATATCTGCTGATTCAATTATAGCCTTATCTTTCTCTAGAACTGCACGAAGTCGATTATTGCAAAAGCTTGAAGAATTTTGTATGGAAATTGGTATAGGTAGCATCGTACCCGTATATACATTTCATGGATTGTCATATCGTATATTAAGATTGGCAATTGAATGTAATGAAACTTGGCTTCGTCCAAATTTCAGGCTGATAGAAGGCAATGAGATAATGAATAATAATTTTGATTATCTTTTCGATAAACTGGAGAGCGCAAAAAAAGTCCCTATTGATTGTTGCCTCAAGATATTGGATGAACTTCGACAAGGTTCAAATGACATGGATTGCCTTACAAAACCTGATGAACTACCTTCCAATCAGCACATATGCTGGACTGACGGTAGTAGAAACTTTAATATCGAGACCGATGATCTAAAGAAGCTATGGGCGAGATATAATAACCGGCTTCAAGTTAACAACTGCATAGATTATTGTGGTTTGATTACCGAAGCCATTCGTGTACTCGGAAACTCAGGTGAACAAACATTAAAACGATTGAGAAACGGACTGAAATATATTTTGGTGGATGAGTATCAGGATACATCGCGCGCACAAGAATCATTATTGTTTTCTATTTCCCGGAATGATATTTGCCTTAATGTTGTAGGCGATGCTGGACAAACCATTTATACGTTTAATGGTTCAAGCATATCAAATATTCTGAACTTTGAAGATCGAGCGAGATCTGTTGCCCAAAAAACTCTACCAACCACTTCTCTTATAAGAAACTATCGATCAACCGAGAATATCATAAGGGTTGCAAATCGAATAAATTTGATGAGTGAAATACCCAACAAACTGATACCTGAATTGAAACTTGTTAATGAGGCGGTAAAGTTGATCCATGCACCATCTCTTCAACTTGCAGGTGATTATATTGCATCTGAAGTCTCAACTCTATTCGAAAATAGTGACATTACGCCACAGGAGATTTGTGTGTTGGTCAGAAAGAACACAGAGCATTCTCCCCAAGGAACCATTGTGATGGAAGCCTTAAATGCTCATAATTTGTCTGCGAACGTGATAAGGGATTCCGATGTTGATCACAAACGTGAAATACGCAATTATATTTCTCAAATCTGCATGAGCCCCGACTACTATGGAATGACCATTGTCGAGTTTATTAAGGCAGATACACATCGCTTACTTACCGATATTCCAGAAGGCATTCTATCTGAAGATATCAGAGATGAAATTACGGAATTTCAGAAAATGGGACTTGAATTCTGCTTTGAAATATCGGAAGAGATATATAATACCATCGAATCAGGGAACGAGCCCGAACCGAGTACACTGGATGCAAATATACAGATTCGGACAATTCATTCAGCCAAAGGAGAAGAGTTTAAAGTTGTCTTTCTTTTGTATCTCGGTGACAGAACATTTCCAAATGGAAGTTCTCCAGATATAGACGAGGAAAGAAGATTGCTTTACGTAGGTTTAACCCGTGCCAAGGAAAAGCTTTATGTAATTGGGCACCCAGGAATACACTTTGATAGTTTTTTTGATGAGTGTATGGGGGAAGGTACGGAGTTGATAGAACACTATGAGTTTAACGGTTTTACACCGACTTCCACAGATGACGACAAGATACTCGAATTGGGCGACATAGAGCTTATTAATAATGCGAAAAAGCTCCAGGAAAAAGCGGAACAGAAGTATAAAACCGAGGTGCTAAATTTTTTTGGAGATGATTTCTAAAATCAAGCTGACAAGGAGAATAAAACATGGCACTAAAACTAATTAAATTAACGGAAGAACAAGAGAAGTGCGTGCAGTTTACTCCAAAGGGAGAGTTGTTGATAAGGGGTATTCCGGGTGCGGGAAAAACGACAATTCTTCTTGAAAGAGCGAACTATCTTAACAAGATAGAGTCTAATGAAGGAGAACGAAATGTTTTATTTTTAACTTTTAATCGGGCTTTATCTACCTATTTAAGACAACTTGCTAAAAAGGCAACAACACAAACGCCTGTTGAAGCATTAACCTTTCATACTTGGGGAGCGCAGATTCTAAAAGAGATTGGAGCCTTGAACACCAGAAATATTGCTGGAAAAGAACAAGAGAAAATGATTGCTTACGCAAAAAGGACAGTCGCAAAATACGGAGACCCCACCTTTCCAAACATTAAAGCAAAAACACCAAAGGTGACCGAATACCAATTAATAAAGTTTCTTAAGGAGGAAGTATCCTGGATTAAGAACAACAACATGAATGAGAGAGAGAAGTATTTAAGTTGTGCTCGTACAGGACGGGGAAATCAAATTCAGGTTACTAAATTGCATCGTGAATCCATTTTTGATGTTTATGAGAAATACCAGTCCATACTAACAAGCAAAAACGCACATGATTTTGATGATATTGCCATTCTGTTACTGATACATGAACGCGAAATCACTGTTGATCGGAGACCGTTACATGTACTCATCGATGAAGCACAAGACCTGTCTCCTGCGCAATTAAAGGTCGTCAAGTTGCTTGCTGTTAAGAGTCTTACAATTGCAGCCGACAAAGGACAACAAATATATAGAAGATCTTTTACTTGGAAAAGTGTGGATATTGATATAAAAGGGACACGAAGTAAAATACTTAATAAAAGCTTTCGCTCCACCAAACAAATTATTCAACTTGCGAAAAGTTTGCAGGCTCACGATAAGACACTGTTAAACGATTCAGAATTTCTGCCATCCACAGATCCGGATATTAAGGGGCCAGTTCCAGAATTAAGCAGGGTTAGCTCAACTGCCGATGAAAAAAAGCAGCTTATAAAAAAAATTAAAGAGCTTATTACAGAATTCCCTACGGATACAATTGGAGTGATTGCACATTCAAATGACCGATTGGATGATATTGCACTTGCCTTAGCCAAAGTAAACATTGCTGCAATAAAAATAAAGTCGGATGAGGCCGATTTTCTAACTCAGGGTGTTAAACTTGTTTCGTTTCATTCATCCAAAGGCTTGGAATTCGATCATGTCATCGTAACCGGTCTTCAGGATGGCAAACTTCCTATCAAACTATCAGATCCAGGTGATGATCCCGATGCTCACGTAGCGACCGAACGTCGCAAGCTGTATGTGGCCATGACTCGTGCCCGATTGACGCTTTCCCTTATTGCTGTTACTCCAATTTCCCAGTTTGTCGGGGAACTGGATAACGATCTTTATAAGATAGTTTAAAATTTTAAAAAAATTACCGGTATTTCCTGCTTTCATAAACCTAATTCCGCATATTGGTTAACTACACATTGTAAATTTAAGATTATATATACCCTACTTTGAGTTAATGCTGGTTAAACACCAATGAGTAGGGATTCTAATTCAGCGAGGGTAGACTGAATAATGGAAAACATCAGCGTTTCTTGTCTGAGAACACGTGTACTTGTGTGAGCATATGAATTCTTTAAGAGCGCTTATATAATAAGAGCTTAGAAAAGTTGACTCAAAGCAACGTTAGAGTATTGATATACTCATTGATCCAATGGAGAAGTAACTTCGTTCTGCCAGTGCAACTTGAACATGTCCGCTGCTTTTCCCGCAGTCATCGTCATGAGGTTTGGTCACTACACAAATCTCATGACTTCAGGATCTCGGAACCTCCACGCCGTCCGAAGCTGGCTTATGAGGGGCGCACGTTGGAATTTTAACTGGAATAATCCTGAGCATTCACGAATAACGGATGCCTCTTTTCAGAGTAGTCAGTTGGTGTTTTATTTATCAAAATCAATTCTTAAAGTTTTTTCTATATAATTAATATGAATGATAAATTATTTATACTTGAAGAAATGGTTCTCATATATTTGGCACTTGAAATTGAATAAAAGGAATTTTCATCCTAAACCAACACTCTCTCCTTATAAGGTCCCAAATGGTTTTCCCTTACTATTTATGCGCTTCTAAGTAACGGTTAATTTCAACTTGGATAATTTCCCTTATTTTTTTTGCATTTCCCTGAAGGCCATAATAACTAATTCCCAAATATGAACTCACCCGTATAAGGTTGAGTTTCCCTTGAGTTTGATGCACGTAATGTACAGCCTTTTTAACCTCTAGTTCTTTTCGCTTCAAATAAGCCTTTTGATGCTTCCTCTTGTTTTCCAATACTTCCTCTGAAATTCTTTTCGCAAAAAGCGGGAATTTTTGCGTAATATATTTCTGGCTTCTTCCAAGATAGCGAAAAACATATTGAGAGAGTAACGGCATCTCCTCTTCATCCATTTGTTTTTTGTACACACAAAATTTTCGTTCAAGCTCCCCTTGCTCTACTTCTAAACGGGAGCGCTTTTGTTGTGCAAATAAAGTATGGATTTTTCCAGATAAACCTTTATCGTATATAGTTTTATCTGAGCAACCTGCTAGATCGGCAACTGCTATAATTGAGAGTTTTAATTTATCATTAGTAGATAAATCTTCTAAAGCTCGTTTAATCTTTGCTTCAAGCTTTTCTTTTTGCTTGGATTTGTTCATTACTTTTACTGACTGAATGAATAGTTTGTCATAATTCACATCTTTATCTGCTGAATAATAACAAAATTCCATCCAGGTCCATCCATATACTCTTTTTGCTTTTTTGTATATTGTCACATAACTGGAAAAATAGGTTCCACCTAGTTCCCTGAATATCTCTACCAAATTGGATGGAACATGTTTTGGTGTATGAGTACGGCAAAGATCCTTATTAAGTAATTGTTGTTGAACCATATAACCTAGATATTCCCCACTCCTTTGTACAGTAATTCCTATCTTCTTAGCCACTTGAGACCTCGTATATCCACTATTAAATAATGGTCTCATTATATTCCAAAGGTTATATATACGATCATCAATCTCATTCCATTGTTTTGTCTCAGGATGTATAGCATATTTCATGAAACATCTGGAGCAAGCAAATACTTTTTTATATTTGACACCGTTTTTCATAATCGATTTACGGACACCAGCAAATGTTCCATTTAGCTCCTTTATACCCTTGTTAGTTTCAAAAAACTCACACCAAGGTGATTTACAAACGCCAATATTGCTATCACCTGTTTGCTCTGAAGAAAAAAATGACTTCACAAAAGTTTCTGGAACTCTGATTTTAAAATATTCCCTTAAGTTTAATTCAAGTGCTCTGGATACCTTTAATATGTCTTGTAATTTCACTCTTGAAAAAGATTGCCTATTACGAATAAGCGAAGCAAATCTCTTAATACGATCCAAATTAAAGAAACGAATGTTTCTTTGATTAAAAACTGAAATATTAACGTCTTTCAGAGATGTATATAAAATCAAACAAGCCAGACTTTGCTCGTTATTCAGACCTGGAATGTTCATATTAATACTTTCTTTATTTTCCATTAAATATTTCCAATCTTCATATTTCCTTTGCTGCTCCTTAATATAATTTAGATCATTGACTTCCTTTGCTTTCTTGCAAATAGAGGATTGGCAAGATGAACATTTCAGAGTTACCATATCTTTTGTTACATAGTTGAATTTATTACCACATTGCACACAATTGCTTTCCAGAACAACAAGATGTTCATTGCAAATTTCCAGCTCTGATACTTGCCAAATTAGTTTAAAGACTTTATTGGAGTTAATACAGATTGGGCAAAATTTGCGCCTATCCAAGACCAGTTCTCTCCTTAAATTTTGAAAATCTCTTACTTCAAGCCCGAGATTCGATACAAACTTGTTTAAAACAGGATTGAAGGTTAAAGATACCAGGTGTTTGTTTTCTACTCCTAAGAGATAGCACATTTTATCAATATCATAACATTGAGGTAACCAATCAAATTGATGCATAAATTCTGATGCCACAAGATAATCTCTTTTCGTATTAGCATATTTCCGAATATTTAAATATGATATACCATTGCTTTCTGCTACACGAACAATAAAGCTACTCAAAGATTCCCCCTTCTTTGGCTTTGGCCTTATTGAAAGGCGTATCTCGTCCTCAGATTTATTAATAATGATAGTAACCCCCAGTTGGACTAGCTAGATGATTTAATTCCTCGAACAAAATTTAAATTGGCCTAAATTAGTTTATAAACGTTAATTAAGATGTGTGCCTTCTTAATTCATCATTTAAATAATCGATTCTGATTTTGAGAGTAATAATGAATAATTAAGACTAGCCAGAAGTCAACTCTCTAAGAAAGACTTTGTTAAATGATAATCGCCTCTATTCTTCGCTTTTATCAATCTTCAGTTCTTTCCAATTTAACTTTTTTGTATGCTTTATACAGAAAGTATTTTATTTTTCAAACAAATCCTAATTTGTAATATTTCTCAATGAACTTATTTATTCCAAAAAAGTTATTTGGATGATATTTTATAATTTATTTTTTTCACTAAATGTTTGTTCTCTGGCTTTATTTTGTTCAGCTTCAATTTGTTTTGCAACTCGATCACTATATTCTCTGCGCTCTTGTTTACTCATATTTTTTAATTTTTTCATACGATCAGCAATTTCTATTTTGTATCCATCCGGATCAGGTTGCTTTTTCATTTTAAACCCTCCCCAAGACTCAGCTTCATTCCAAGCCAGTTGTAGTTGATATGCTACTTCATCGGCAAGCTCTTTATTCGGAAGTTCGATTATTATTTCTTCCATAACTCCATCTGTAACTACAACATAGAATCGGGATTCCTTAATAGTTGAACGATACAATTGAACTCACCTTTCAGAAATCGTTTTATTTTTGTAATTTAACATGCTTATCACTCTTTGAATTACACTTTAAGTCGAAACTATGTTCCTCTAGCACCGTCATTTGTGATAAAAAGGTACAATTGTTTAAGTATCCATACGTAATTTGTAACTAATATATTTACTAACCTCGGGAGCTATACTTAATAGATATGATTGTTTTATACCTATGAAGTCATAAATATCTTTTGAGAGTATCGCCTCCCCGGCATGTTCTTGACAGTAAGAATTTATAATATCAAATAACGCGGCTACTTTTTTATCTAAACGCTTTTTTTGTTGAAATATTTTGGCTTCTTTAATACGATCATGTGCTACCTTCCACTTGCGTATTGTGTTTTGAGAAATCCCAATTCTTTTAGAAATTCCTCTGATTGTAATATCCTCATTTATTTCTAATAGCTCATCAACTATGGCTTCCAATTCAACTATTATCTTTTCTCTTGATATCTTAGCATTCCCCTTCTTCTTTTGGCATAATTTCTCACGCATCACTTTAATGTGATAACGATAAATAAGAAAATGATCATTTGATTCCCAGCATTCCCACTTTTCGATTTCCGAAAAACCAATATTATCTCGTATAGCAGTTGTTACTCGTTCAATGAAGGAGCTTTCAATTTTAACATTCACATGTTTATCTAGCGTCCGCGACCTAAAGTACGCAATAATACGACGGCATTTTGAAATGGACAATCGGATTTCTTTTGATAACTCCGTTAGTGAATGTCCGTTTGTTATCCCACTGTATCCTTGTATAAAATAATATTTTTCTATCTGCTCTCCTCTATTATTAAAAGCATATTCACATCCACACTCAAAACAAGCAAGATGATTTCTTAGCACTTGTCCACTTTTTAACTTTTTATAGTCGGTCCCTGTTTTCACCAAGGAACCGCTCTTTTGGAAGCTAACACACCAAGGAGCTAGACAGTGAGGTTCAGTTCTCTTTCTCCCATCATTATTTAACAGTCCCCCCAGGAATTGAGGGGGCAGCTCAATGTTCAATAGACTACTTGGAAGTTTATTCTTCAAGTACAAAATTTCCAATATTTTTTTCACATGAAGATTTCGATGCTGTTTCTGAGTATTTCTTGCGTACTGTAACAATCCTTGAAAATGAATACCATGAAGATCGCAAATTCGACTTAAAGCCACCGGATCATATGTAGAATTTTCATCATTAAGGATGTATATAAGCTTTTGCACCACCAGATCAGAGCTTAAGAAATAATTGCTCCTGGTTAATAACTCGTCCCATGCTTTGCTTAACCAACGTTGATAATGATTATGCTCAATGTTTTTAGCAGTTCCAATTCCTCCACTTCCTAAGTTTTCGTGACAACATGAGCAACAATTTGACGTCTGGAATATGCTAAGTTCGATGTCTCCACCACAACGGTTACAATGATTTAATAAGATGCACTGATGTTTCAAACATGAGTCTACTCCGTCAATTTTCCATTTTAATGGAATGTAGTATTTCTCGTTTAAACAATAAGGGCAGTAATAAAGGCTAGTTCGTATCATGCCATTTATAAACCGAGAATGCATTATTTTTTTACTATGACAATATTTCTTTAACACATAATAGAAGGTCATTTCGAGTAAAGATTCAACAGGTACTTTTGTTAAATTTGAAAGTAAATTAATATTAAGAATTGACATAGGAGAATAATCAATCAAGTGTAAGTCAAATCTCTGTGGAGTTTCCCAATGCTTAGATTTTATGAAGTTCCAAAGTGTGAGTAATTCAGAGCCGTTAGCTACAGCAAATCGCCTCATAAAACTCGTTAATCCTTCCCCTATTTGTGGTTTTAAGCGAACAGTGAACATTTGTTTCCCCCCTTAAAAAATTAAGAACTCTCAAAATAATGAGAGTCCCATGATGAATTACTTGCTGGTTTGAATTATTTGTGCTATTAAATCACTCGCTAGCGTTTTTGAGCCGCTTACCCCTTTTATGAATCGGAAGGGACCATCTACAGACCAATCTATATTTTTCATTTTTTTAACACCTTTAGTGATAAGATTAAAATCAATTTGCCTCTGCCGCTCCCCAACAGCCTTTGAAAAAAGTTCAGCCCCAGCTATTGCTAAAGCATTCAAACAAACAATATGAGTCAATCGATATTCTCTGTAGCTTGTCCATTCTTGGTTGAAGCGCTCTTTAATCTCATTAAAGTAAACGAGTGTCAACATAAGTTTTTCATCTTTAGTCAAGTTAGCTACATGAGTAGGCTTCGTTAGTAGTTCAAGTACTTTATATAAATTTTGAAGCGTAACATGACGACCCGTACTTCTTTTACCCGTTAGTGTACTCATAAAATGAAATGGACTATCTCCTCTTGTTATGAGTTCCGTTGAAATCCAACTATTTTCATCGGTATTTCGATGTAAATATCTACTATGTGATTTACCTATTCCCTTAGCTCTGGTATTGATTATATCGAAAAGTTCTATTTCCTCTTCCTCATCCAAATAATGAAATGCTAGAAATGGAACACCAATTACAGAATGCGTATCCTGGGTGTATTGTTTAATTCCTCCTAATCGATGCTGACCATCAATCAGTGAGCCCTTATTTTTGCATAATAAACGCCCAAATGATGATCTTGACTTATCATAGGCCGAAAATTCCCAATTGGATTCAGCATTTAGAAGTATGGGAGGGAATAGAGCATTCTCTCCCTTGGAAAGATATATGGCAAAATCATTGCACTTTTTTCTATCTACAGGCCTCTGGTATCCTTTACCTGAAGGGTGGTCAAATGGTTTAACGTAAGTAATTTGCAAGGCTGATGTAGATGATACATTGCCAGAATAGGCAACCTTGCCTCGCATTTTATGTTGCAGAACATTTTCTATAACATATTGATGAGCCAATGACGCCATAATTGTATGCAGTCCTTTCGATATATTCATTTCGCCTTTATTTTAGAATATATATATCCTATTATCAAATGGAAATATGTAGTTTAACATTCTTCAACAACTAACCACTCTTGCCTACTCTTAAAGAGAGGTGGCTATATGTCCAACAACTATTTAGAAGTAGGCAAAAAAATAAGGCTGTACCGAAAAGCTAAAAATTATACACAAGAGGAACTTGGCGAGATCCTTCATATTGATCAATCTTATTTAGGGAGAATTGAAAGAGGAGAAATAAATATAACGCTGGAGACGTTAATAAAAATATCAGAAGCTCTAGATATTAAAGCTTATTTACTGTTAAAAAATGAAAAAAGCGATTGCGAGAGCTCAAAAACTGATGCCTTAAATAACATTGATATGCTCCTTCTTTCATTAAGTACTTCTGAACTACACATCATTCATAGAATGTTGAAAGAAGCCATTTCTTTAAAGAATGCATAAAATAAAAGCCCTTCCAAATCTTTGGAAAGAGCCTCTTGGTAAAGAGTATCAAAGTATTGTGCATGTTAAATTCAATTTGGCTCTACTAAATGGTCGTTCTCTCCAAACAAATTTTTTTTTAGCCTCCTGAAGTAAATCAACAGTTATTGTTGCTTTACTGAAGTCATCACACGTATCGAAAATTCCAAGTAGCCGATACGTTTCTTTAATAATTAAATGGAGGTATCCAATTCTCCCTTGAGAGTAATAGTGTAATAATTGAGGATATCCGGTTTCTGGATCACCCAATCCTATAGGCTTTGGAGGTTGAATAGCATCTTCAATTTGAATCAATAATGAGCAAAAGATGTCATTACAAGTATCGAATCGTTGTAGTTTATCTTTACCAAACCTACGTATATACTCATCTTCCATATTACGGAGAGGTTCAATTTTTGGAGTGCCGATACAAACAATACAAATTTGACATTCATTCGTTAAATCTTTTAACATCTCCATGGCTGACTGATTATCAAATGTTTTAGTACGCATGATATAATCCATTTCATCAAAAAATATGAGTTCTGTTTTTTGCTTTTTCAGAAGATATAGTACTCTATCTTTAACATAGTTTATCTTCACATCTCTTCTCAGATTATCTGTGCCAAGCTCGTTGAGAATTTTTACATAAAAATGTAACTGTGTGAAGGGGAACGGCAACTTTACGTACAGGACGGGCTTAATATCAATTTCCTCGTCCTGAGTTTCCAAGGTATAACCCGGGTTACGACGTTTGTATCGCTTGGCAATTTGCGATTTCCCTGTTCCTGAAAGCCCGGTTACAAACAAGCTCCGAGGATCTCTTTCATCCGTATCCTCATCTTCTTCTACCATTGTGTTACACATACGAAGTGAATCAAATTTAGACCAAAGTCGTCTTACTTCTTTGTGTTCCAGATACAATTTTTGAATCCTATTTCGAAACATCTCAACCTCTTCACGACTCATTTCCCTCCCCCTCTTCGCTCCTCAGCTCGCTTAGCCTGCATGAAAAGCTCTTCTTCTATCTTATTTTCTTGCTTTTTTCTTTCTGTTCGTGAAGCTTGCTGTTCTGTATAGGCTGTCACAACCTCTACTTTTATATTTCCCATCTTGGCCATACTTTTTCTAACTGATTTTCGTTTAGTGTAAGCCTCCTCTATTTCCTCTGCAATTTTACTCCAGCCTTTTTTTACTTGTTCCCCTGTTAGAATAGCTCTTAATTTAACTTCACCTTCCTTACGGGCTTTTTTCTGAATTACTTTATAAGTATACTGGTTTATCCCAACAACAGACTCATAAGGCGGTGACTCACAATACAATTCCATAAATTCATTTGTTTTGGGATGTAATAAGTAAATCTTGGATATATCATCGATATCATACTTAACAATATATTTAATTTTACTCGTTCCTATAATGTCTGAACATTTATCTGATTTGTAAATACGATTATTCCAACGTACACCATCCCGAGTGTAGGACTTTTTGTCTGTGAATAGAAAGTCAATTTTGTATCTTTCCTTCTCATCTTCAAATAGAGTGTGCGGGTATCCCATTTCTTGCAAGCTTTCAATATATTTAAGTCTTGGTGTCAAATGGTTACCCAATCCTCTATGAGGTTTAAATGGATATATATCTGTCAAATAATAAATAAGGATTTTACGTAATTGACTTAACGTAAGAAAAGCCTCCTCCTCTGGATCCAGTTCACCACGATCAAAAATATTACTTTTGGTTGTTCCTTCAATATTATGAATTAGCTCTCTGTTTATTGTTCCGAATAAACGTTCAATTACTGCTCCATAATAAGGCAGCCGAACAGGTCGATGCCGAAGTTCACTTTCCAAAGTATCGTTTACTAATCTTTTAATGTCACTACTTTTAAAATCCATTCCATTATCTACATAAATAATATTAGGCACGCCGAAAGCCGCCCATTCTGTTTGTGTTCCAAATTCTTTAATTGTATTTTTAATAAATACACCATGTTGTATAGCCTTTCGAACTACATTTGCGCCTGGACCTTCATGAGATAAATACATGCACCAAGGTTCCCTTGAATGCACACAAATCCCCAAGGTTAACCAGGGCCGATTAATAACTAATCCTGTTGCGTCATCAATAACTTGCATATCTAATTGGGTATGATCGATTTGTATGATATCTAATCTTCCCAGTGCCTCACGATCCGCATAGCCTCGGGCAACATTGTCATAGACCTTTTTTGCCTTTTTGTAATTGCGAAACATCTCTTTTGCTTTCTCATCAATTCTATTTATAATTCCGCATATAGTTATATATTTAATTTCTGGTATCTCTTCTTCCCCGCACATTCTTTCAACTATACGATGAATGGCTGCCTTTGACACTCTCAATTTTGTTAAATAATGTTTTTCAATTGCTTTTTTGAGTATTTCAATTTGTTTATCACTGAGTCTTACAGATAAAGTGTCTAAAATGAGTTCCGAATTTTCCGGGTTACAAATCGTCAGTGTCTTATTGTCTTTTCGTCCGCTCTGTCCCTTTCCTTTATGAGATATTAGTCCAACCAATCCATTATTGTTATCTAATTCTGAAGTTCTAAAATCTCTTAGGTACCTTAAAATCGTAGCCTTCGAGATCCTATGCAACTTGATAATTCGGGGTAGGAGATCTTTTTGTTTAAGTAAATATATATCTTCCTCCTCCTGAAGTAAATTCGGGTATTTATCTTTAAAAAATTGAACCGATTGTATATCCCCTTGCTTAATTTTTTCGAGTAATAGCAGTGGGCGAATAATTTCAAAACGATGACTTACTTCTTCTCTTTTATTTTCTTTCAACTTCTCCAATACGTTATGATTTTGATTAACTTCGTTTCTCCTAGTGATCATTGACTTACCAGGGATAAAAGAAGAATTGGTAACCAATGTCATGTAATCATACTGGATACTTTCTCCGTCAGGTCTTTTCAACCATACGTGGGGAGGGTCAACAGCTACCACTTTGTGGGGCTTCCCATATAATTCACATTCAGAATTTAAAATTAGCCTGCTAATGGACACTACATCATTCCCCCTTGTTTTATTGAGATTAATGACTCCATTTGACTATTTAAAGTAATTAAAGATTCTGTACCTATAAGGAGATTTACATTTACTAAAAAAACCCCTTTAGCAATAAGGTGATATATGAGCGGCTTTATAAAGAGCGGATCCATTACTTCTAAGAAACTATTTGCAAGATGATTTACGGAGACTGGCTCAATACACTGCAACCGATTAATTACTTGCTGGTACCATTCATTATAATATTGGCGTGGTTTTAAAAATCCTGAAAGGAAGTTAATATTTCGAGGTAAAGGCTCTGGAAGTGTCTTAGGAAAAATCACACTATAGTTCCATTCATTTTGGATTGCAATTAATTCACATGCTTCATTGCATCGTTTTGTTTTTTCTAAAAAATTGTCATTAGGGTGTTCTTTAATTTGGTAAAGTAAGGGTTTACTTCCCTCTCTAAAAACTAAAACATCCGGGATGTGAAACCACTCCCTGTTATCCGTTTTCATTAATACTCGTAACGGTTGTGGATAATAACGAACAACTAGCGAGTCTAACTCTAAATAATAGTAAAATAATCTCTCATTTAATGATTCGTACTCCACAACGCGTTGATTTGTGCGACTATAAAAACTTCCAATAAGATGAGGATGTCGATGACTTCCTTTGTTATTTACTTTCCTCTTTGGAAAATAAGCCTCATCTTCTTTTTTCCAATTTTTATTACTCCAATGCATATAATCACTCCATGCTTACAAAATATCATTCACGATAAACGTCCCAGTCATTTCAATCCATATACATACATATAACTAAGAACATTTCGATTACATTGACTTTTACTAACACGTCAAAATTAGATACTGAGATAGATGAAATTCTATCATCTCAATACTATATATCTGTGTATAAGAAAGAGCTCAACCAATGCCTTAAAGGTAAGTATACTGAAAATACTCATTTATAGATATACTATTTTTCCCTTTCAGAAAATTACTCTTTAATGTGAATACTTTATTCTAATTCTGCTAAAATAGAAAAAAAGCCAGTAGTACCAAGCTTTTAAGCTTACCGGCTTTAAAAAAGATATCATTTATACGATATAAAATTCTCATTTATTAATAAAATCGGTCTCATTTATAGACATTACTCACACACTCACATGTATTGCTAAAAATTTAAATCTTGTAAGCCTTCATAGCTTTTCTTAACTCTTTGAACGAAGGACGTTTACCATACATTAAGACACCCGTACGGTAGATCTTGGCGGCCAGCCAACCGAACATCAAAATGGAGGCGACCAGAATACCAAGTGACAGCCAGATTTCCAGCAGGCTCGCCCGTTCCAGACCAATCCGCAACAGCATGACGGTTGGCGAGAAAAATGGGATGTACCCGGCAACCTTTACGAAAATCGTATCAGATGCGGCGATATTGAAGATACCGATATAAAAGGCTGCTAGTGACAGCACGGTAATCGGCATGATCGCCTGTCCCAACTCCTCGGTACGGCTAACAATGGAGCCCACCGCGGCGAACAGTACTGCGTAGAGAAAGTAGCCGAGGATGTAGAATACCAGACCATAACCCAACACCGCGATATTCAGTTGCGACAGATCCAGCCCGGCTGAGCTAAGAATGACATTATTATGCGGCAGCATAAGGTTGGCACATACAGCGGCTGCAAAGACAGCAATTTGCAGCAGGCCGACCAGGAAAATGCCGATAATTTTTCCGAACATCTGGGTCAACGGTGAGACACTTGTGATGAGAATCTCCATGATACGTGAGCTTTTTTCCGATGTCACCTCTGCAGCAATCATATTCCCCGTCATCATGGAGGAGGTGAAGAATAAAATCATCAGTACATAGACCAAACCATAGTTAATCATAGAGGTCTCTTTTTCCTCTGTCCCCACAGCTCCCCCTGCCTCAGACGAACCGTCTACTTCCCTGCTGTCCACTATTACAGGTGTGCTAATCTCACGAATTTGATCACTGGTCAATGCATTGCCGCCCATAATGGCTTTGACCTTAGCTTCCTGAAGTCCCGTCTGCAACAATGTAATTACAGCAGGAGATGGCTCTTTTTCTACAGAGACATATTCCACTTTAGGAAACGTGTCTCCCTTGTCGGTAGGCTCCGTGAACTGTACGTAACCTTGCAGCTCCCCATTTTTCAAGGCTTGCTGCATGGCTGGTGTTTGTACGTTGTCATAACGCTTCCAGATGGCTGCCGGGTTGGATTGCTCCTTGGTGAATTTCTCCAGTTGATTCGCCACTTCTATCCGGCTCCCGGCAATCAGTCCCAAGCGATGATGCTCGGCTGCCGTCGTGCCCGAACCTCCTGTCCCATCTGCTTTAAACAAAGAAATCAAATATGGCAGATTCATACCAAGCGTAATGAGCAAGGCCAGTACCAGCGTTGTAATGATAAAAGATTTGGTTCTCGCCTTCTGACGAAACGTAAAACCGATTACCGTACCCAGTCTATTCATGGGAATCACCCACCTCTCTTATAAAAATCTCGTTCAGCGTAGGTTCCTTGATCTCAAAATGCTCTACATCCGTTTGCTCCAACGCCGTTTGTAATACCAACTTCGCCGCATTCGGCTGCTCAATATGCAGCATCCAGCCGCGATCCATAGGCTCTACACGGCGCACGCCGGGCAGCTGTTCCAGTCCGTTCACTTCACCTGTAGTGATGAGACGAACTTTTTCACGCGGGTAACGGCCCTTAATCTCCTGCACACTTCCCTGCACAACTGTATTTGAGCGATGCAAAATCGTAATATGGCGGCACAGTTCCTCCACATGCTCCATGCGGTGGGTCGAGAATAAAATCGCAGCCCCATCGTCCCGCAGCTCTTTCACCGTATCCTTAAGCAATTCAACGTTTACCGGATCAAGCCCACTAAAGGCCTCATCCAAAATGAGCAGCGTCGGGCGATGCACAACGGCGGCAATAAAGCCCATTTTCTGCTGATTTCCCTTGGATAGCTCCTCAATCCGCTTGTCGTAATATTCGGGCACCCCAAAGCGCTCCAGCCAGTAGCGTAGACTTTTGTCCGCCTCCTTAGCCGACATTCCGCGCAACCTGCCCAAATAGTTAATTTGCTCGCTCACCTTCACCTTGGGGTACAACCCTCGCTCCTCGGGCAAATAGCCCATCGTCCGCTGTAGCTCCTTGCTGTAGGGCTTGCCCTCATATTGAATGTTACCTCCATCAGGGTAAATCAGACCGAGCACCATGCGCATCGTTGTCGTTTTGCCTGCTCCATTGCCTCCCAGTAGTCCGTAAATCTCCCCACCGTTCACATTCAGCGAAATTCCGTTCACCGCCGTGTGGTTCCCATATTGCTTCACGACCTCTTTCAATTCCAGCATGTTCATGATTACTCCGCTCCTTTTTTCTGCGTGTATGTCTCCGCATCTTCTGATAGTTGTCCCGCAGACCAATATACTAAAATATCATCCAGTTCCAAACGCCGCACACGGATGGGGCGGATGCCCGCTTGTTCCAAGATGGCGCTGGTCTCTCCGGCTGCCAACGTTACAATTCGCTGCAATCCGCCTTCGCTCTCCATCTCTACAACACCCGGAAGTTCCGATGCCTCCTCCGGTGTGCCTTCAAACCACATTTCTTTGCTATTTTCGAGCAAATGGTCTTTTTCCAGCTTGCCGAGCAGCCTGCCATCATGCATCAGGACAATATAATCCGCCAAACGCTTAATCTCGTCTATGATATGAGTGGCAATAATGACCGTCGTTTTGCCGTTCTCCATACAATCCCGCAGTTCCTCCAGCATGATTTTCCAGGCAAAAGGGTCTAAACCCGACGAAGGCTCATCCAGCAGCAACAAACGAGGGTGAGGCGCCAAGGCTGCAGCCAGTTCAAACTTACGGCGCTCTCCCTTGGACATGCGCGATAATTTCGTATGCTGAGGAACCTGAAATCGTTCCATCAGACGCTGAAAACGTGTTTCATCCCAGCCGGGATACCACAAGGCTCGAAACGCCGCTGCTGCTTCTGCTGTGAGTCGATCTTCCTCACGGGTCGGCTGCTCTGACATATACCCAACCCATTGTCGTGTATCTGCCGGCATGCCGTCCGGATACGCTTGACCGAACCAACGTATTTCACCGGAATCCGGGTGGATAAGCTGAGTCAGCAGATGAATCAATGTACTTTTGCCCGATCCGTTATGTCCAGCCAAAGCGACTACATATCCCGGTTCAATGGTTAGATTAATCGGTCCAATTTCCCGGTTACCTCGAGTTTTATAGACTTGGCTCATCTCAATAATGGGTGTTTTTATCTGTATCCCCATAGGAACTTCCACATGATGGTTTACATCGTTTTTCACGGGCGTCACTCCTTCACTTGGACTTCATACCTTCTCTTCACCATTTCTGCGAAAAGCTCCAACAATTCCTGTTCTGTCATCTGTACAGCGATGCCTGTGTCAATCGCCGTTTCCAACGCCTCGGTCACTGCTTTAAGGCGGTAACCTGAGCGCTTATCGTCTTCGACCAGAGCTACGAAGGTGCCCATTCCCTGCCGGGTACGAAGCAAGCCTTCGTTCTCCAAATCCTGATAGACCCGCCGGACGGTGATGACGCTGCAGCGGAGCGTCCCTGCGAACTCCCGAATGGAGGGAAGCAGCGTTCCCGCTGCAATCTGTCCGGTTACGATGAGTGAGCGAAGTTGCTTTTCAATCTGCGCATACAGCGGTTCCGCGCTATTCTCATCAATTTGCACTGGTATATTCACCTGCTTCTCCCCCCTTTTTATCTATCTTTGTACACATACCGCTAAGTTAAATCCCGTTTCATAAGCTTACGCTGTGTCACCCTGTAGGACATCCACATACCCAGAGCTCCTGCCAGCAGCGCTCCCCACATCACCGGAGACAACAGCTGCCATTCCTTGCTGTAAAATGCCGTTATCGATACCAGATTGGCCCCACATACTCGAACTATAATCGTAACTATCCCACAAATTAGCATGATGACAATGGATAGCCAAAAGTAGGATTTACCTTTTTTAAGAAATTCCAAATGAATATAAATGGCTTGAATCAGCATTCCGTAGCCTATCCAGGTAAGTGCAAACGATACAAAGAAACCTGTACTGGCATATACCCGAAACGTAGCTGACAACGTAAACAATAGAGTGAAAAATATCACACTATTCACAACAAACGCCAAAAGCGCCTGTTGAATTCGACTCATAATCACCGCATTCATCGGTATAGGCAAGGTGCGGAAAAAGGCTAGCATATGCGTATAGGAATCTTCCTGAAGATATTTAAATGCACGGCGGTTATAAATGTATCCGAGAAACGGAATCAACACCAGCATGATAAAATCGGCTACCGGACTCAAGTTTCCACGTTCATCCCAATGCACACTTACAGCAAAACTCATGGTAAATCCCAAATACGCAATAAACAGCAATGTCCACAGCATAACATATGGATTGTTGCGAAAATCCTGCCGGGTAATCTTCCATGCCTGCTTGATGATTGTCATTTTCTTATCCTGATCCCTTCTGCACTGCCTGTAATGACGACCTCGTTCTCTCTTCATACGAAGTTATTATTAAAGTAATCAGTGTTATTACTGTATATATCTTTATACACAGTATATAAACCATGAATTACAACTGTCAATACCTGAATGTAAATTGTGCGTACAATCACAATAGCTCGTCAGGACCTATGATACTCTGTAAATGATAAACGTTCTCAATCAAGGGGATGAACAAATGGATAAGATACTGCACTGGGATGAACCGATTTTTAACCTTGTTAACCGTTATCCCGAAGTGAAGGACATTATGGTAGAGCTGGGTTTTCATGATATCGCCAAGCCTGGCATGTTACAAACCGCAGGTCGTTTTATGACATTGTCCAAAGGTATTGCATTGAAAAAAGTAGCTATGGAAACCGTGGAACGCACGTTTTTGCAACATGGTTTTACCATTCAAAAATAAAGGAGCTAACGATCATGAGCGAGCTAATTAACAACCGTGAACATACAGCACAGGAATTAACAGAACGTCAACGAACACTGAAGGAAATTATAAAAGAATTACATGCCGGGAAAAGCGTCGAAGAGGTGAAAGCGCGTTTTGCAGAGGCTGTTGGCGGAGTAAGTGTGGCGGAAATTTCAGCTATGGAGCACGCACTGATGACCGAGGAGGGAATTCCCGTATCGGAAGTTCAGCGGCTCTGTTCCGTGCATACTTCGATCTTCAAGGGCTCCATCGAGGATATTCACCGTCCTTCAGGACCGGAGGAACAACCGGGACATCCTGTCCACACATTCAAGCTGGAAAATCGGGAGATCGAACGACTGGTCAACTTTAAGTTGGCATTGCATGCAGAGCAATTTCAAAAGGAGGACAGTCCCAAGGTTATTTACAAGCTGCTTGAGGATTTAAGTCTGCTAATGGATCTCGACAAGCACTACAGTCGTAAAGAAAACTTGGTCTTTCCTTATCTAGAACGCTATGGAATTTTTGGCCCGACCAAAGTCATGTGGGGTGTGGACGACGGCATTCGTGCCGCGATTAAGGAAGCGAAGAGTCTGCTCGCCGAATATAACGGGGATCGTGAACAGATTGGGAAGGCGCTTGCCCATATCATGAGTGAAGTAAATGAAATGATATTCAAGGAAGAGAATATTTTGCTGCCGATGGCACTCAGTAAGCTGACAGAGGATGAATGGCTGAAAATAGCCCGGGAAAGCGAGGAAATTGGATTCTGCCTGACCGCCCCCGAACGCGAATGGATACCCGAACGGGCAGAGGAGCCTGCAGAAGCCCTTGAGCAAACGGAAGGCACATCAGGAACACCGCAAGGCTTCGTGCGATTCGAGACAGGGATTGTATCCGTACAACAATTGGAACTGCTGTTGAACCATCTACCTGTTGACCTGACCTTTATCGATGAAAATGATGTTGTTCGCTATTTTTCCCATGGTAAGGAACGAATCTTCGCGCGCACGAAAGCCGTCATTGGTCGTACCGTACAGAATTGCCACCCACCCCAAAGCGTGCATGTCGTTGAGAAGCTGCTGGAAGATTTTAAGGCAGGCCGCAAGGATGTTGAAGATTTTTGGATTCCAATCAAGGATAAATTTGTCTACATTCGTTATTTTGCCATCCGTGATGCAGAGGGCCGCTATCTGGGAACGTTGGAATTTACGCAAAATATCGCACCCATTCGTGCCTTGGAAGGACAAAAGCGTATTCTATCCGAATAGTATCCAACCGTAAGCCACCATGTTCAGATTTTTGCCACCCAAACTTATAATATGTTGTTCTACTATAAGTTTGGCTCCCAACCTTTCATAAAAGGTACATGCTGGATTATCTGCTAGCACCCATACGATCACAGAGTGAATATCCATACTATTGAAATGTTGAAGCAGACGTAAAAATAGTCTCTTCCCCAAGCCTAAACTATGGTATTCACTCAAAACGTAAATTGCCGTTATTTCTCCCCCATACGGGGGATATTCACCTGACTTTTCCGGACCCCCACTCACAAATCCGATGATTTCCCCCTTCTCATTTTCAGCAACATATACCCGATGACCGTCTTCACTGGATAGATTCCCATTCCACAGTTCTGTTCTTTGCTCATAGGAAATCTGTTCCAGAACCTGGGCGGGCATTATTTCTTTGTACGTCGTCCTCCAGCAATCTACGTGCACCTTGGCGATGCCCTCGGCATCTGATATCGTTGCTTCCCTGATGATCATGTGAGTTCCACTCCTAGTTTCCAATATTATACTTTCCATATACCGACGATCCGAATCTTGATCTATAATAAAAATGTTCACTGCTATTCATTCATTCCTGAAGGATTCGACTTGAATAAAATTGTTTCATTTTATGTACGTTCGTGGCTGTAGCTGTATTGATCATAGGCTGGAGTATCGGGTTGACGCCCGTAGGCAATCTGGTCTTTCAATATGTATTTGGTATGTCCCCGGAATTGATCGAACCTACCAAGAACGTATTTCAGGTTCTTACTTTACTATACATATGGGTAGCTGTCCGTAACATATATCAGGGACTTATTATTAACAAGCACCGAACGGCATGGATGACATTCAGCTCGTCATACGTATTATCGTGATGCTACCAAACCTATCTTTATCGGTAGGCTGTTTTCTGTAGCTTTGCAATTCTCGCGCTTATTCTCTGTATCTGCTTTTTTCCAGGACTGGACGGCAAAGTGGCGGGAATTGTGATGGCTGTTTCCGATGAATGCATCATCCTGAAAAAAACTTACCTAGAGAGCCTTATGCAAAGGACCCGCACATTGACTCCCTATGGCACAACTCGCTTTTACGAGGTCAAAATATAAGGGCCGTTCTTTGTAATCGCAATCGTGTGCTCGTATTGGGCTCCCCAACTGCCGTCTGCTGTGCTGATGGTCCAGCCATCGTCCCCCCAGAGCACGGCCCCCTCGGTTCCTAGCGTAAATACCGGCTCGATGGTAATCACCATCCCTTCGCGCAGGGGTAATCCCGTTTTGGGACGACCGTAGTGCAGAACCTCTGGCGGCTCATGCATTTGGCGGCCAATGCCATGCCCGATCAGAGGCTTGACGTTGCCGAACCGCCGCCAGCCTGCCGCTTTTTCCACAGCATGCCCGATATCCCCCAATGTCCTCCCCGGGCGGGCAACCTCTATACCGCGCATCAGTGCCTTATGGGTCTGCCGCAACAGTCTCGCTACCGGGCGGCTAATGTTACCTACCGCATAGGTCCATCCTCGGTCAGCCAGCCAACCGTCCTTGTTAACCACAATGTCGATGGTCACAATATCCCCATCATGAAGCACCCGCTCCGAGGGAAAACCATGGCACACCACCTCATTGACCGAAGCGCAGGTGGCATAAGGGAAACCTTTATAGCCCTTTTGTTCAGGCGTGGCTCCGCGCTTGTTTAAAAACTGCTCCACCCAAGCGTCGATTTCAAGCGTTGTGATTCCCGGAAGAATACGACTTTCCAGCGTACGATGACAATCTGCTAAAATACGCCCGGCCTCCCTCATGTAGCCGATTTCCTCCGGTGTTCGTATCGCTATCTCTATTGGAATCCGCCTCCTTTGAGCATACAAATACACTAAACCTATCCCATTGTATGCAGGGCAGACACAAAAAAACCGTCTCCTTTGTGGATAGACGGTTTATAAAAGTCGTATTTCTAGTTTTTCGGGTAATCGAACCCTTTAAGATACTGAAGAATTTATGCGACCGAGTTCGTTTTCCACCACCATGGTCAACTCTTCCTCATACCCTCCTGTAATCCGGTATTTTCGCACATATTCCTTTACAAATTTTTTGGGATCCTTAGGCCGGAAAATTCGAGTCATTTCCCGCAGACTTTCCTTTACTTCATTGTGACCTTTCGTTGCCATGTAACTCCCTCCCAAAACGTTGAAAATAAGTGCTCCGTTGAAGAGAATGCCGAAAAGTATTGATGTCCTTATGCAGTGAAGTAGTATGTCTAATTGCAGCTTAGGTCGGGAACGCCTTAGGCAGGCATGTACCTGACACTTGTATTAACCGATTTTCTTTTGGCTGAATCACTACCCCATTATAACATATTCAGATACAGCTTTCAGCTTTCCAGTAAATTTACATTGATTTTACCTATCTTTTACGCATCATGTCATTTGGGGTACTACATCAGCTGTTGCACAGAGGGTATACCTTATTTATCGGTTTTTGGAGTGTATGTGTTTGGGGTAAAATAAATAAACATAACAAGGAGGGAAAAGGATGAGCCGCTATGCTCCGCTGTTCACTGCACCTGTTGCCCGTATGTCTGCCCTGAACATAGGAACTTGTGAAGAGGAGGGCATCAATGCCTCCTTACTTGATCAGGCAGACCGTGAAGTTCAAGCCAAGTTTCCTAAAATGCACAGCTTCCTGCTGCTGCGCCACGGTAAACTGATCTGGGAACGCTATTACAACGGTCATGAAGCAAGCTCTCTGAACGATTTGCGATCCGCGACCAAAAGCTTCACTTCCACGCTCATCGGCATAGCTATGGCTCGCGGTGATATGCCCGGGCCAGAGACGGCTGTACATAAGCTGTTGCCTGAGTATTTACCTAGGCGGAAGGAAACACTGCTAGAGCAGATTACGATTCGCCATCTGTTGACCATGACATCTGGCTTGTATTGGCAGACAGGCAAAAAGCTCGGAGAAGCTTTTATCCACCGTTTTCATCGCAGCAAAAGCTGGCCGTCCTTTGCCCTGCGCTTACCTGTACAGGAGGATCAACTCGGTGTATTCCAATATCGCAGTGTTGATTCGCACTTGTTGTCCGTGCTACTGACCCATTGTTGTGGGATTGACGCCTATACGTACGCTCTCCAGCATCTGTTCGAACCCTTAGGTTTTGGGAGAAGTGGTTGGGCACAAGATCCAGAGGGCTACACCATGGGACATATCGGGCTATATCTGACATCGCGTGACATGGCTAAATTCGGCGACTGCTGCCTTCATCAAGGCAGCTGGAACGGAAAAGAATTGATACCGGCCGATTGGCTGCATCAGGCGACACAGCGACAGGTCGAAGGCTATCCAGAATTCGGGGATTACGGATTCCAATGGTGGACAGGACGACTCCACGGCATCAACTACGCGTGTGCACACGGACATGGAGGACAGCAAATTTATCTTGTGCCAGAAGCGAACGCAGTCGCGGTATTTACAGCAGACAGCAAGGTGAGCCGTTGGAAAAGTCCGCGAACACTGCTGGAGCGTTACGTTTTGCCAGCCGTATCCTCCCTCAACTTGGAACGTTCCTGAAATGAGCTTCAATGTGCTTATTGAATATAGGGGGCTAAACAATCATGGAAGTCTTACCACCAAAAATTCTAATATTGTACGCCAGTTACGGGGAAGGCCATGTACAGGCCGCCCGGGCAATTAAGGACAGTTTGCGAAGACTCGGACACTGCGAGGTACGACTACTTGACCTAATGGCTGAATCTCATCCCTGGTTGAACAGTCTGACCAAATTTGTATATATGCAAAGCTTCAAAACCATTCCACAGCTTTACGGATGGGTCTATAACATCACGCGCGGTATGCAGGCTACATCGGCCTTCGGCCATGTGTTGCATTCATTCGGAATGCGTCAACTTACGCTCACACTGAAAAAGGAGTTGCCCGACCTCGTAGTACATACATTCCCGCAGCTCGCGCTTCCGGCGTTACGTCGCAAAATGGGAATGCATTTGCCGATTGTCAACGTGGTTACGGATTTCGATCTGCATGGGCGCTGGCTGCATCCCGATATTGACCGCTACTATGTAGCCACTGAGGATATGCAGCAGGAAGCTGCCCAGCGGGGAATACCGATCGAACGCATTGCCGCGACGGGCATTCCGATCCACGCTTCTTTTTATAACATGTCTGCCGACGAAGCGCCTGTTCAAGAACAGCTAATCCCACCCCTACAGGCTGAGACTACTACGCTACTCATTATGGCTGGCGCCTATGGTGTGCTATCCGGCATAATGGATATCTGTCAGCAATTAAGCCAGCTTCCTCAGTTGCGGCTACTCATCGTCTGCGGTCGTAACCAGCAACTGAAGGCAGAATTGGATGCGCTGTATGCAGACTACCCGGACATTTACACCTATGGATTCGTGGACTTTGTTCCAGCACTTATGCGTGCGAGCAATCTGGTGATTACGAAGCCGGGCGGCATTACACTCTCAGAAAGCATTGCATCCGGTTTGCCTATTCTTGTGTTCAAGCCCGTACCCGGTCAGGAGCTAAATAATGCTCTATATTTGCAGCAAAAAGGAGCTGCTCGGATTGCTCGCACTACGGAGGAGCTGATTCAGCATTGTCTCGACCTGATTTCCATCCCCTCTCTTGCTGGAGAGATGACGCAGGCGATTAAGCTACTTCGCAAACCTCATCCCGCAGACCAAATTGCCGAGGATATTTTGCATCAGCTTGTGGATAAAAGAACCTCCGTCCGGACAAATTAACGGAGAATAAGCCAGACGGAGGGGATACCAATGGAACGCAAAGGAAAGGATTTACTCCCACTAACGGGTGATAAGGTAGAAGTGGACGGTGTTTATATTGATGAGGATGGACATGAGCAGCATTTGCACAGAGGCCAGCATTTTCCCGCTGATGTAGTTTTGGGTACTTCCGAGTGGAAAATGACCGAATATGCCTTTGATAACCATCACGAGGGACGTACCGATGAACGACTTATCCCCAAAGAGGATGACAAGAATAAAATGGGTAAAATCACACATCCACGCCGCCATTTAAAAACTGGTGACCGATAATTACGAAAGTATATCCACAATTACACCCAATATGTTGATAGTTTGTGGACAAACTGTGTGCAAAGTATAAATTATCGTAATATTATCTACAGACTGTGCACAACTTGTGTATAAATAATGTTATTTCTGTGGATAAACATTAATATGTGGTGGATAAAGTGTATACAACATGTGCAAAACATGTGCATAACCGTTTAAAAGGCTGAACGAATTCTTTTCGTTCAGCCTTTTTCGTATTTTTATACACATTCTCTAATTCATTTTTTTACCGAGATCGGGTATGTTCGAACGAAAAATCGCTCCCGGAACGATGAGTTGCCCAAAAAGGACTCTATCCCATTAACGGAGACTCATCGAAAATTCGCAAATAGCGCATAGAGGAGTGTAAAATGGAAACGAGGACGAACAGAGTCAAAAGAGGAATTACCGAAATGTAATAAGGCGTAGTCATCATAGAAATTCTCGCTTCAGGCGGGCGAACATATGCAGGAACGCGGTATATAGAAGCATCTAGCAAAACTCGTTGACCAAAATTTGGAGTAGGGGTGATCCGAATGGCATCTATTAAAATCCTTTCACTTAATGTCGGCATGCCCAAGCAGATCCAGTTTAATCAGAAGAACGTTTCTACGGGGATATTCAAGTCGGCCACAGATGAATATTTGTATTTATCTTATCTAAACTTCGAAGGGGATGGGCAGGGCGATCTAGTTCATCACGGGGGTAAAGAGAAAGCTGTATGCGTCTATCCCTACGAGCACTATCCGTTCTGGGAAAATGAATTACGGAGACCGCTCGATTACGGCGCGTTCGGGGAAAATTTAACGATAAAGGGTTTGCTAGAATCCGACGTTTGCATTGGAGACGTCTTTAAGCTTGGCAAAGCTATCGTTCAAGTTAGCCAACCGAGACAGCCTTGCTACAAGTTGTCCATCAAGTACGGCGTACCGGACATGCCCTTGAAGGTACAGCAAACAGGCCACACGGGATTCTACTTCCGCGTTCTAGAAGAGGGAGTTGCCTCTAAAGCCGACGGACTATCCCTCCTTCATCGCCATCCGAAAGCAATTACGGTTTCATTTGCCAATCGAATTATGCATCAAGAGAAGAATCATATCGAGGGTATTAAGCAAATTCTTGAAGTTGAAGAATTGTCCTTAAACTGGAGAAATACGTTTCTAAAACGTTTGGCGGGAACCGAAACGGATTCTCGGGAAAGACTATCAGGCAATTCGTAAGGTGGAAGTGGTTCAATGAGTCTGCAAGCTCGTCTGGCTACAGTCGAACATCGAATCTGCGAAGCTTGTGGGCGATGCGACAGAAGCGCAGTCCAAAGGTTATCGCCAAATTCGAGTATATCCACTCGCTTGACCGCTTATCCTTTGTGTAGAGCCATTTTTTTTACCGAGATCGGGCATATCCTTCAATCCTGTCCTCATAGCTTGTATAGTACGGAGACTTAGCTTGAATCTTTTTATAAAGGAGGATATGCCTGACATGTCAGTCTATAAGTCTTCCACAGGATTGGATGAAAATATAGCAGCTGTCCTGTGCTATTTGTTCGCCTTTATTGGCGCGCTGGCCTTTGTCATGCTGGAAAAGAAAAGCCGATTCGTATTATTTCACGCACTGCAATCCATACTTCTTTTTGTAGCCCTCATGATCGGACATGTGCTGGTAGGATTCATCCCCCTACTCGGTCCTTTCTTCGCTTCCCTGCTAACGCTGGCAGGCCTTGCCTTGTGGATTATCTTGTTAATTCGTGCGGGACAAGGAAAGTGGCTCAAGCTTCCCTGGATAGGCGATCTGGCTCTTCATCAAGCCCGGCAGTTATGAAAACAGCAAAAAACCTTGATCCTAAGCAAGGAATCAAGGTTTTTTATGTTTGGGCAGTTCATTTTTTTACACTAGCTTCTTCTGTCCTATCAGGATTTTGAAAAATTCGATTCCAGTCGCTCCGGAGTGCAAGATATAGACGAACTAAACCATTTCGATCTATATCTTATTCATTGGAAGTCGCTTATGGGATTTTTGCAAAATCCTCGTCTATATGGATGTGTCCCAGCTTATCTGGATTAACCATTAAATAAAAATTCTGAATATGCTCCCCGTCCGGTGTCAGTATGAGACATAGGGTTTCTCTCACTTTTCCGTCTTCCAGAAATGCCAGCTGGACCTCGCCATTGATGACGGTATGGCACACATCTCTTTCTCGTAAAACGGTTAATACCCGACGAGAAGTCAACAGGGCAAGAACACCTTTGCGTACAACCATCGGCCTCATCACCGTATGCACATTACCTCCGCCATCTGACACAAATACAGGTTGTTCAGCCAGTAGTTCCAGCATAGCAGTCACATCGTAGGCAAGAAAAGCTGTTGTAAAACGTTCTAGTAGTTTTATTCGGGATGAGTTATTCACATTGCGACTGGACTGAGCCTCAAGAGGAGATTCTCCGGAAGATAGAATACGACGGGAGCGACTGAACAACTGACGACAGTTGCTCTCCGTCTTCCCCAGCAATTCCGCAATATCTTTGTAATCATATTGAAAAGCTTCCCTCAGCACAAAAACAGCCCGCTCTATCGGCTTTAGCTGCTCCAGCAAAACCAGAAAAGCGTAAGATATCATATCTTTACGCTCTAACCAATCCGCAGGGAGATCTGCGCTTTCACCCAACGGCTCCGGCAGCCACTGTCCTACATATGTCTCTCTTTGCTTACGTGCAGAGTTCAGTAGATTCAGGCACCGATTCATCGTCATTTTGGCCACATAGGCTTTGGGATTGTGTATATTATCCAGGGGCTTATCCTTCAGCTCGACAAAGCAGTCTTGAACGACATCCTCGGCATCTGTAACCGTTCCAAGCATGCGATAAGCAATGGCAAAAGAATATTTGCGATATTTCTGATACAGCTCTTCCAGACTTACATCCACCGATTCTTGTTCAATTCTATGTTCTTTGCCAGACAAAGCATAGCCCCCTGTTCATTAAAGAATGCCCGGATACATGCCCGTTGCAATTGCAATCCGGTTCCAACTGTTAATCACGTTAACTGCGGTTATCAAATCTACGTATTCTTCCTCGGTAAAATGCTCTCTGACCCGATTATACAAATCTGTAGGTACCCCTTGTTCTGAGATACGAGTAACCGCTTCGGCTAATTCAAGCATAACACGTTCTTTTTCCGTGAACAAAGGAACCTCCCGCCATAAGGCTAGCTGCAAAATGTGGTCAGCATAATCCCCCAGCTTGAGCAGATCCTTCGCATGCATATCCAGACAATAGGAACATCCATTGATTTGGGATACTCTAATTTTCAGTAGTTCGTACAATACTTTGTCTGTAAAACGACCGGAAATATATTTCTCCATCTCCATCATCGCCTTGAACGTACTAGGACTCACTGTTCTGTGATTGAATCTTAAACTCACGATACATCGCCTCCATTATTGGTTTACATATAGAAGACAAATGAACATGTGATTTTGTGACAAAGTGCAATACATCAATTGGGAATTGCCCTCAATTGACATAGCATGTATTATAGATAAATGATTTTATGCAAAGAAGGTGAGCACTCACATGAGCGGAAAAGGTATTATAAAAGAATTTAAGGAATTCGCTGTACGGGGTAACGTGATTGACCTTGCGGTCGGTGTTATCATCGGTGGAGCGTTTGGCAAAATTGTCACTTCTGTGGTAAACGATATTATTATGCCTCCGATTGGTAAGCTTCTGGGAGGTATGAATTTTCCAGATTTGTATGTAGCTTTACAAGCTGCTGAGCCTTTAAATGGTGACGGTACACGCAAGACTTTGGCACAGGCCAAAGAAGCAGGGATCGCGGTCCTCGCCTATGGTCAGTTCATTAACGTCCTGCTGGACTTTCTGATCGTGGCCTTCTGTGTGTTCATGCTGGTCAAAGGGATTAACATGCTGAAACGCAAAGAGGAAGAAAAACCTCCTCAGGAAAAAACGATCAAGGAATGTCCACATTGCCTATCCGAAATTCCTGTAGCCGCTACCCGTTGCGCACATTGCACTTCCAAGCTGGAAGGGTACGTGGAAGCACGCTGACTCAACCCACTTATATGACTACAATAAACGGCTTAAGACGCTCTATCGTCTTAAGCCGTTTTGGCATGTATGGAAAATTCAATTAGTTGAAATTGGTGATAATGCCACGGGGTCTAACGGGCAAGCCCTCAGCGTACAGATGGGAAACATCACCGAAGCCGATGCAACGGGGAACTGCCCATTCTTGGGAGCGCTCATCAAACAAGATCGTGGTTACGGAGCTAGGCGGCATCCAAAAACCGGACCAGACCAAGGCCAATGGCAACTCCAAGAGATGAGCAAGCCAGGTCAGCCCGAAGCCGCCATGACAAAATACCGCCACCTGATCTTCAGTGTGCTTCAGAATCCGGTACCTGCCCTCCACCCGCTCAAAGCCTTGCCGTTTCAGGAACTCATCGGAATGAAGCTTCAGCCGCTCGAAGGTTTCAGGGCTTTGCGTTCCCTGATAATAGGAAATCTCCTGCCAAGAGTCATGAGTCGGCAGGGGCAACTCGGAACGGATCACTTCACCAGGCAAATCCCAATGGGAAAGACGGCCGTATGGGGTTTCCTCCAGCTTTAGAGCCAGCTCCTGCGTCCAGTGTTCTACTTCATGAGTCATACCCAGAGAGTCGGCGGTGTAGCGCATCGTATCCAAAGCCCTCCCCAAAGGAGAGGCATAAATTCGATCCAGTCCGTGACTGGAAAGTCGCTTGGCTAGTGCCTGGGCTTCCAAATGCCCCTCCGGCGTTATGGTGTTGTTGGGGTAATCGGGGTCTGCGTGTCGGATAATATACAATCTCATCATTGTTCTCCGTTCCTATGAATGGCGACAGGATCGCTTTATCTCATTTCATCGATTAGTTCTCCTGGTCTTTAACGTTTAACGTTTATTCAGCAAAGTTTCCAAAATCGCGCGCAAATCCCTATCTTCCTGGTAGACTTCCTCACCCGTATCCAGCTCAATAACCCGGATATATGTATAATTGGCTCTGACATCGACTGGTTTAAAAATCAATTCCTCCGGATTGTCTGGGCGGACATCATAGCCCATATTTTTGAACATATCCGTGATTTGATCAATCCCCGGCTTGCCCCCGCTTTCCAGCATAATCAACCCGCGAAGTTCCTTGGGTTCCTCCGGATGCATGACTCGAAAATGTACTATACATTCCATGTAAAATCGCTCCTTTCAATCATAAATCTATGTGATGTTTCAAATCCTTATGTTCCCAGCATACCCCAAATGCCACTCCACATTCCACACCCGCCTTCATATCGTTAGGACAGAAAACACGTTATACTGTAAAGTAGACCTTTGATTTCTGCTTACTATAGGAGGAACCACGATGAATAGCGAGCTTCTGGATATCTACGACGATGAAGACAACCCCCTTGGCACAGCCTCCCGACGAGACGCACATGCCAAGGGATACTGGCACCATACCTTTCACTGCTGGCTAGCACGAGACACTTCTACAGGCCGTCGCTTGCTATTCCAACAGCGTCAGGATACGAAGGATACCTTCCCCGGATGCTACGATATTACAGCAGCCGGTCATTTGACGGCAGGCGAAGATATGTCTCAGGCGGCTCGCGAGCTGGAGGAAGAACTGGGCATTCATGTTCCCTTTACCTCATTAACACCGCTGATGACCGTTCGGTATGAAAGCAAAGGTACCGCCCAGGGCACCTCTTTTTGGGATCGGGAGGTTAGCTCGGTGTTTGGACTGCTATCGAACCAGCCATTGGAAGCTTATCATCTCCAGCAAGAAGAAGTAGCCGGACTGTACGAAGCGGATCTTGACCAAGCACTGGCCCTTTTTGAAGGCTATATTCCCTTTATCGAAGCCCAAGGCATTACGTCAGGGCCGAACCCAGAAAAAACTCGCCGCCTGATCACATCGGATCAATTCGTGCCTCATAAGGCGGGCTATATTACATCTATATGCCGGGCACTGATGGAACTTCCTACCCGGTAATCTTTAGCTATTCCCCAGCTGACATATATTTGCCGATAATGCCTTCATACCGCCAGCCATACCGGGTCGACAGCTCTCTGCCCATATCATGCTCCAGCTCATACAGAATAAGATCCTGAGCAAAATGATTAAGCAGCAGGCCTGTCATTACCGGATGCTCGGTAATAAGCGCCTGTGTCGGGCAATTCTCTCCCCGCATCCCCAGCATGCACCAACGCCGATCAATAACAAAAGAAAACTTACGCCCTGCTGGTTCCTGTCCGTCTGTACCAGACCTAAGCGGTAACCACGGTCCCATCATGCTTTCTCCGTTATCGCAGGACCAGAGCAGACGCACACCTCGACTCTCGGCTTTCTCCAACTCTGTCCGCAGCAGTTCGGCTTCCTCGCGCCACAAGTCCAACACAATCTCATGCTCTGCCCGTTCCAACTCACGGGTCAGACTTTCCAGTACCTTCCGATCGCCTTCCGCATTATAAAAGGTCGGCTTGGTTGGTTCTGTTCGTGGCATTTCTTTCTCCACTGCACGTAGAGACTCCTGCATTTGTCCTTCGATCATCCGGGTTAATTCAGCCGGTGGCAGCATGCTGTAACGTACAGGCTCTCCCGCACTGGTTCTGAGGTATCCCTGCCCGGCCAAACGCTGTAAAGCCGCGTACACGTTGGAGCGTGATGCACCCAGACGCTTAGCCACTTCATAGCCGGAAGCCGCATTTTGCCTCGAAAGCTCGACCATAACCTTGGCTTCCATTTCCGTAAAACCCAGATTCCGCAGATGATGCAGCAAACGCTCCATATATTCTGTTCCCCCTATGCTGCCCGGCGTTATGTCTGTGTCCTGCAGCAGCCTGTTCGGCTGCGTTAAATCTGTTCAGCTCCGCAACGCGGGCACCACTTGGACCCTTTGGGTAGTTCTGCGGTGCAGATTTGGCATTTTACATTTTCACGTACTTGTGCAGACGGCGTTGCCGGTTTCTCAGCCCCGGAGTTGTTGGCCTTCCAATATCGAATCCGCTCGTCCAGCTCCTCCTGACGCTCACGCTCACGTGCCAATTCTTCAAGACGACGGTGTTCTTTTTCCAGATCTTCCTGACGACGGCGCTCCCACTCAGCGTCGAATGCCGCTTTTTCCTCCGGTGTAAAATCAGACACTGTATAATCGCGGTCTAGTCCCGCTGGTTCGTGTGTTTCATACCGCTCATCCTGTTCCTGTTCATGTCGATCGACTACTTCATGTTCTGCATACTCCGTGTAAGCAGGCGCAGCATCCTTCGCTACCTCTGGCTTGCGCAGATCAAAAGAATAGACGTCCGTTGGCACCTCTTCACGCACAGCAGCTACTTGTTTGGAAGCAGCCTGTCCTTCATTGAGCTTGCGTCCGCATTTAGGGCAAAAGTTCGCATCCAGAGGCACAACCGCTCCACAGGTGCATAAATGAGCGTTCTTCAATTCTGCAATTCTACTGCGCAGCTCGTCAATTTCATCCTGAAGCTCATCACAAGCAGTGGATAGCTGTGTCATCTCGGTTTCTGCCACCGACATGTCGGATGCGCGATAACCTTCGTAAAAGATTTGACCCATTCGCAAGAAATGAACATCCATTTCCTGCTGGATCGTTGTAATTTGTGAATTGATCTTACTAATCTCGACAGCATGCTGCGCCTTTTCTGTTGCGCGATTAGCGCCTTCCTTTATACGTTGAATCAGCTTCATCGTTATTTCCTCCCCATATCCAGCCGGATTTCACTGTACCGTCCGTATATCCCAAAGTTTTTTTCTGTTGGCAAACCTCGAACTCCTGTATAATGGAATGCGGTCATATCGCCTGTTTGAAGGCTATAGGCATTGGCGTCAACGTATTGATGTTCTGACGCTTCGGCAAGATCCGCATGAATTTCAGCATTATTTTAGTCCATCGCCTTGTTCTTATCGTCAGCTAAAGCTGACTAGAACTCTATCATACCAAAAACTACCCCCATTTGTGAAAATGGAAGATTTTAAGAACGAAAGGGGTTTCAGGATTATGGACCCAAATCCTTCTTTTTACCCCCGACCCATCGGGGTTCCTTATTCAACGTCGAGCCCTCAGGCACGTCGTGCTTCCATGGATACCAGTATGATGCTGGTACCCGATACCGACCAAGACTCGGCCTATTTTCGTGCTTTAGAGAACGCCGGCATTCACCTGAACCGCCCGCAGATTCAGGCCGTCCGCCACGGCAAAGGTCCCCTACTGACCCTTGCAGGGGCTGGCTGCGGCAAAACCACAGTGCTGGCTGCCCGTGCAGGCTACCTGATGGCGATGCGGGATGTTCCTGCATCGTCCATTCTGCTGGTGACCTTCACCAGCAAGGCAGCTGCCGAGATGAAACTGCGCATCGCGGGATTACCCGGTGTGCGCCCTGCCGCTGCACGTGCAGTTCAGGCACGCACGTTTCACTCATTCGCTTTGGCGATGCTGCGTCATCGCGGCGTGCAAGATGATGTGTTCGGTGAAACGCAGGCCCAGCATACCGTCATGAAAATGATGCTGCGGCAGCTTGGGCTCAGCGAAGCTTTCCAGCCGGAAAGCCTGCTGTCTGCCCTCTCCGCCTGGAAAGCGGAAGGCCGCAGCGCGGACGAGCTGCCGGAAACCGTGCGCGAGGAATCGGATGCCAAGCGTGCCATGCTCGCTTATGAAGCGTGGAAACAGGAGCGCAATAAAATGGATTTTGACGATATTCTGCTGCGTGCCTCCGCACTACTGCGTGACCCGAATGTGCTTCAGCCGCTTCAGCGACGTTTTTCACATATCATGGTCGATGAATTTCAGGATACGAATGCCCTCCAATATGAGATGGTGCAGCGGTTGGCTGCCCGACATCGCAATCTGATGGTTGTGGGGGATGATGACCAGACGATCTATACCTTTAATGGGGCACGCCAGGAATCCATTCTGGAGTTTGACAAGGTCTATAAGGATGCAAAGGTCATTACTCTGGATATTAATTATCGCAGTGATGCACGCATTTTGGGGCTGGGCTCCAACATCGTCGCCAAAAATGTTCATCGACGCTCCAAACGTCTTGCGGCTGCCGGGCGTGAGGGCTTGCCGCCACAGTTTGCCACCCCATCTGGGCCTGAGGAAGAGGCGGGACATATTGTTACTCATCTGCTCGGGCAGGTAGAAGAAGGTCGTCTTCGCTACCGGGATATCGCTATTTTGCACCGGACAGCCAGCGGAAGCCGATCTATTTTTGAGCAATTAATTATGCGGGATGTCCCATTTATTCAGTACGGAGCAGGGGCTGTATTTTATGACCAGTCCCTGATTCGTCCTTTAATGGATCACCTGCGCTTGTCGCTAAATCCCCGACGTATGGAATCCATTCCGAGCACCCTTGGGCCGCTGTACGTCTCGCGTGAGGCTGGGATGGAATGGATTATGCGCGAGGAGAAACAGCAGGCTAAAAAATACCCGCTGATTCATCTCAGCCGCTGGGATCGACTACGTGATTTTCAGCGTGAACAAGTGAAAGAGCGTATTCGTCTGATTCGCAGTCTCACTACCATGAAACCTGCCTATGCCATTCAAGAAATGCGGCGCGTCTTTTATGACAAATATTTGGAAAGTGGAGATACGGGCGCGTGGACTCATTATAAGGAAACGATGCAAGAAAGTCTGGAGGAGCTCGAAACGGCAGCCAAGCGGTTTGACACTGTGGAGGCGTTCGTCAGCTTTGCGGACGAGCTTTCCGAGCGTCACCGCCAAATGGAATCGCTGCGCAGAGAGGAAGACAGCGATGCTGTTCGGCTCATGACGATCCACCGCGCCAAGGGATTGGAATTCCCTTGCGTATATTGGATCGGAGCCAGCGAAGGCATTCTGCCGCACAGCTCGGCGCTGCACAGCGAGCTGCCGGAGGATCGGCGGGCAGGCGCCGCCCCAACTACAGCTGTGGATAACGATGCAGCGCTTGAAGAAGAGCGCCGCCTCGCTTACGTGGCCGTCACCCGGGCGAAGGAGTTGCTATACATCACCTCCCCCGCCTCTAATCATGGCAAGCCTGCCGCCGTGTCACGCTTCCTGCTGGAAGCCTATGGGGTCACCCCTGAGGCTTCCAAGCCAGAAACACGCCGCAGTAGCTTTGGCCAAGCGAAGGGTGCTTCCGGGTATGGCAGCCGTGCTGGCGCTGGATCGCCAGCGTCTGGCACAGCGACCCGCGTGAACAGCAGGCCGGGACCAGGCAGCGCTACGGCACGGACAACCTCGTCGGTGGCAGGGTCTCCGGCGGAGCCACGCATCAGCGTGCCCGTGTGGAAATGTACCGACGGCGCTTGCAAAGCGTGGATGCGTCGCGACACAACAAGCGGACGCCGTACAAGCGCGGCTAGCACAAGCACGCCGCCAGTGTGCCCGCTCTGCGCCTCCCCGATGACAGAGGGGACACGCAGCATCCCAGCCAGATAGGGATACGGCGTATAGCTGGTATGGAGAATTGTGCAGACCAATAATAAATCAAATAAAATTTGGACAGACCAAATAAAAAAGTGGCAGACTAGGACTTAAAAATAAAGCCCTAGCCTGCCACTATCTGTTTTAACTTGCTATTGAACGATCATGTCCCGTTAGATTATCCAAGCGTTCTATCACCCAATAGGTGTTCCATCAGGTAGTTTGATATCTGGTTTCAATAGAATCACATCCCCCTTTTCGGGTATTCCTCCAAGAACCAATACCTCTGAGTTAAAGCCTGCTATCCGTCGAGGTGGAAAGTTGACTACACCTATAATTTGTTCCCCTATAATATCTTCAGCCACATATCTTTCTGTAATTTGCGCACTCGAAGTTTTTACACCGATATCTTGCCAAAATCAATTTCAAATTTAATATTTTGCAACTGTAGTATACTTTAAAGATTTTGCCCAAAAATACATTCCCATACCGAATAAAGTCATGATTCCACCTATGAATTGAAATGCAGAAATGATTTCTCCCAAGAATAAGTAGGCGAGAATTATGGCAAGAACAGGCTCTCCAATAATACCAACTGAGACCGTAGTTGCACCCATTGATTTCAACAACAGATTAAAAATATATTGTCCAAAAATAGTTGGGATTACTGCAAGTAACAAGAAATACATCCATTCCGACGAGTCATATTCAATCAAGGAATAATGATTCAACAAATTGTAGACCAGCAAGACGCTGCCACCAATAAAAAAAACAATAACACTATATAAATTTGCATTTATTTTGTGACTTACTTTCTGTCCTGCCAACATATATGCTGAAACCAAAATTGTTCCCAATAAAGATAATCCATCTCCGATCAATGCCTCTCTCGAAATCCCTATGTCTCCCCAAGCAATAGTGATTGAACCGACAAGAGCGGCGATCAAACAAAGTATGGTTAATATGTTGGTTCGGTCTCTGAACATAAAGTATGAACCCATCATTACAAATAAAGGCTGTAAGGATAAGATGACCATGGAGCTCGCAACTGAGGTATATACTAAAGATTCCATCCAGAATAAGAAATGCAACCCGAGAAAAAGACCGGCTATGAAAACGGTAATCCAATCTTTTTTGTTCATTGCTAAGGTACGGAACATTTTCCAAGGTACAAAAGGAAGCATTATGAGTACTGACATATACAATCTGTACATCCCAGCCACAGAGGTTGGAGTATCTGAGGATTTGATCATGATGGATGAGATAGAGACAGACAGTATGCTGATTAAAAGCAAAATATACGGATGAAACGGTAACGACGATTGATTTATTTTCACATGTACGCCTCCAAGAGGTCTTATCCAATCGCCTGTGCACAGGATTGTAATGATAAGCCGAAGATCTGGTATAATAATATCACCACTTTTATTTATTTTGTGTAACTATATCTTTAATTTATATAGAAATATCGTCATCAGAAAGGACCTCGCTAAAATGGAAAAACAATTGCATGAGACCATTCTATATCCCGATGTTTCATTTCCATACATCATGTACACCCATACTATTCATGCAAGTAGTCCTGAAGGTAGAGGATTTAACGATCTACATTGGCATGAGGAACTACAAATCACTTTGGTTACCAAAGGGAAGCTAGTAATCCAAGTTAACGGGATTGATCATGAATTAGAAACAGGTCAGGCCATTTTAATTAATAAAGGTGTTCTTCACGTTACTACGCACCTTACACATAACGGCCAATATGTCAGTTTTAATTTCCCGGAGAAGCTGCTGGCCTTTTATGCAGATAGTGCGATGGAAAAAAACTATGTACTGCCTTATACAAACTCTCTCTTATTGTCATTAGTAATCAAAGGAGATGTTGAATGGCAAATTCAAATACTGCAAATGCTTTGGGATATGAAAGAGAAATTTGATATGAAAAAAAACTGGGGATGGGAATATGAGGTTTCTATTAAAACAGTACAATTATGGTTCATCATAATTTCTAACATTTCGCTTTCTTCGGAGGAAGCACCTAAACACATGAAACTGCAACAGGAAAGACTTCAATTGATGCTCAGCTTTATCCATCAAAACTATTCAGACAATATAACACTGCAAGAAATTGCTGAAGTAGCACATTTAAGTATTTCGGAATGCACTCGTAGTTTTAAGAGAACCATTCATATGACACCTTACGACTATTTAATTAAGTACCGTATCAAGAAAAGCAGCGAGTTATTAATTTCAACAGATTCTACAATAACTGAAATAGCCCACAGAGTGGGGTTCAATCATGTAAATCACTTCATTCAATCTTTTAAAAAACATCATGAAAGAACACCTAAAAATTTCCGGAAATTTAGAAATGAAATCAAGGATTAAGGGCTATTTCTTTTCTGGTTGCGTGATACCGCTCTAATACCAACAGTCACCTATATTCCGTTGTACTTCTCAATCGGCGCGCGACAGCGGCCTAATTCGTCAATCAATAGATAGCTTAAAATCAACAATAGTTTGCTCAGCCGTGATCTCATAGCCTAAGCCCTCGTAAAGATATACAGCGGCTTGGTTCTCCTTCAGTACTCCCAGGTAGATATCTGATGAAAGTGATCTGCCCAGTTTTGTAAGTTGGCTCGTCAAGTGCTTTGCTAGGCCTTTCCCTCTGTGGGTAGGGCTTGTGTATATGTTTCCGAGCTCAACGAGTTTAGAATCATAAAAGTGGAAGCCGCCCACGGCAATAAAATGACCACATTCCTTTATCCCAAGGAAAGGATATTGTTCGAGTTCGCTCCTCGTAAAAAATTTCATGCCGCCATTTCGTAATAAATCCACTATATCTGAAAGGTCATTTTCCTTAACTAGCTCAGTCCAGTTTGAATCGAGCAGTTTCGATTGATCCATATGCTTCATTGTTAAAAAACGTTGTGGGTTACCCATTATAAGACCATGAGATCGAAAAAGTTGAAGGTCACGATTACAGAGGATTGTACCACAAACAGTATTTTTCTTAAGTTGAATGATTTCCTCAGTAAAAGTAATAAGAGCTGGAAAGTTAAGTTTCTCGCGATTTATGCAATGGAAAGAAAAAGCAGGGAAGGATAGCCCCCAAAAGTATGCTAAGACCGCCGTCAGCTTGTCGTCTATATATTGACCAACAAATTTAGCCTGCTCCTTACGTTGACTTAAATAGCTATAGAATAACAAGTGTTGGTCTCTATTAATCTGGTCAGTTAATTGACTAATTGTTTCGTAGGTAAGCAATCGATGAGAAATCATTTATTAGTCCCTTTCATTAGTCATACTTTTCCTATGCGTGGAATACCTACTGGCATGATACCACAAATTGAAACTATTCTTCCCGCTTATTCCATATAGCCTTAAAAAATATTGGGTTATACATTTCTATAAAGATAAATTGTTTGCCGCCGGAGTATAAAAATCCATAATTTAAGGATGATTTTTCCCGAAATTCATTGTATGGTTCCTGCCTCGCGTCTAATTTATGATGAAATAAAAGAGAGGTGAGGCACTGAAAAAATTAATGACAAATATTGAAAACGCATACAAATGAAGAAGGAATGTTTAAAAGTGCAAGCTGGTCCTTAATCACCTGTCATCGATTACTTCAAAGTGTACTTAATATGTACACACTTATGAAAGCGTTTTCTGTACGATGCGTTGCAGATTAACTAAGGCGTTAACATCTAATTCAAGGAGTGAGTCATATGCCAGACCCATGGAAAAAAAGGTTTCTCAGTATTCTCAGTTTTGTTCTCTTATCCTTTTTGTTGGTATCTCTCAGTTTAATTCCAAGCCTAGCAAAAGCAGAATCAGCTCACTTGGTCACTGACGGTAGCCCCTTTCCTATAGTCGTCAGCTCCAAAAATGCAATTCTTCAAGGTTACGGGGTAGAAAAACGGGATATACCCTATACCGGCGATACGCTTTATAAAGGCGATGGCTATGTATCCTTCTTTTATGACTATGACCCAAACTCAGGAAAGTCTGACGGGACGGCTACGTTTAAAGTGAACGTGCCTACAGCAGGTCTTTATAGGCTGAGCCTCGGCTACTACATTCCGGCGGACACCGGCTCCAAGGATACCAGCATCAAGGTCAATGGCACAATGGCTGAAAACGTAACGCTGGCTGCTCCTCCGAAAGGTGCGGCGGTGAACGAGAAAATGGTAACTAAGATCATGCTGAATGCTGGCACAAACGAGCTGACTTTTTCAAGAGGCTGGGGATATTACGGGATCGAGTATGTGAAGGTTGAATTCGCCAATCTGCCTGCTGCCATAAGCAAAATGGAAGCCGAAGAAGGAGCCATTACTGGTGAGGTCAGCATCGAAGCTGCTGATACGGGTTATTCCGGTACCGGTTACGCAGCCTTTAAAGGCACAGGGTCGTTAACCTTTGCCTATAACGCAGCCTCAAGCGGGCTTTACAATCTTGCAATCGGTTACAGTAACCCCAATGGAGACAAAAAGACTCAATTGGTGGTCAATGGCCAGACCAGCGAAACATCACTCCCGACAACAGCAAGCTACACAGAGGTATCTGGCGGTAAACTGATGCTGAGTGCGGGAAACAATACCATACAGTTCAATGTCGATTCGGACCAATATCATATCGACTACGTCAAGCTGTCAGCAGTGTCCCCCCCGAAATTGCATCAGATTGAGAAAAAGCCAGTAAACCCGAATGCGACTGCGGAAACCAAGGCACTTATGGGTTATCTCGTCGATAGTTACGGCAGCAATATTCTTTCCGGTCAGCACACTCTTGAGGATGCCCAGTGGATTAAAGACCAAACTGGAAAGTATCCTGCGATGTTATCAACGGACATGATGGATTATTCCCCCTCTCGCATCGAACATGGCGCCACCTCAACTGAAGTGGAAAAGGCGATTCAATGGGCCAAAGAAGGTGGAATTGTCACATTCGCATGGCACTGGAATGCTCCTAAGGGACTGCATGATATTCCCGGCAAAGAATGGTGGCGCGGGTTTTACAAGGACGCTACTACATTCGACGTTCAATATGCGCTCACTCATCCCGAGTCGGAAGAGTATCAGCTTATCCTAAGGGATATCGATGCTATTGCTGCTCAGTTGAAACGTCTCCAAGACGCTCACGTTCCGGTGCTGTGGAGACCGCTGCACGAGGCGGAGGGCAAATGGTTCTGGTGGGGCGCCCAAGGGCCAGACTCCGCCAAGCAACTGTACCATATCATGTACGACCGCCTAACAAACTACCATCACCTGAACAACCTGATCTGGGTATGGAACTCCGAGAGCCCCGAGTGGTATCCGGGAGACGATGTCATCGATATTGTAAGTGTGGATATCTACAACCAGGCGGCTAATTATAGCCCAAGTATCGGCAAGTATGACAGCTTGGTGAATCTCGTGCAAGGCAAGAAGCTGGTTGGTCTGTCCGAAAACGGTCCGATTGGCGATCCTGAATTATTTCAAACATATTCAGCGCATTGGCTCTTTTTCACCACATGGACAGGCGACTTCATCCGCAACGGACAATATAACTCCCTGGATCATCTCATAAAAGTGTTCAACAGCGATTACGTGATCACGAGGGATGAGCTTCCCCAAGACCTATTTACTTCGTCCAAAAATGAAGCGGAGTAAATTACTTTAAACGTATCCGTAACTATACCGTCCCATCCAGCGTCGTAAAGTAACGAAGTAGTCTTCCTCTAACAAACAGCGGCCGCCTCTGAAAATAACCAGGGTAGCCGCTGTTTATTTGTACCTCAAATGCTCCATATTTCTATTCTCCCGTTTCGTTAATGTAGCTACTTTTCTAACCAAGAGAACATTATGAAAAAGGACCGTCTCCTCTCCGGCAGGAAAGTGGAAACGGCCCCGTTCTTTTATGCGAAACGAGTTAGTTCGTGGACCACAGCTTAATTCGGTCTTGGATATGCTTGGTAAAGGATTGTTCCATTTCTTGCACTCCAGCTTTCTCTAGTTCTGCCATATAGGCATCCCAAACCTTGTCGAAGTTTTCCGGTTTAGTCATGACAGCTTCCGGAATTCGTTTCCATGTAATATCCTTCATCTTGGCTCCAAGAATAACAGCCGGATCGTCATTGGGAAGAGACATTGTATATGCTGCTCCGTATGCTCTAGGCGGAAATTCCTCTTCCTTCGGGAATAGATCTTTCCAGTGCTCGATCTTATAAGCCTTAAGAACTTCCTTCTCCGACTTATTGTAAGTCGCTGTCAGCAGTTCTGGATAACTACGAGTGAAATAGTTGCCGGTTGAGTCCTCGATGCCATCACCATAATGGACCGACAAGTTCCAATATAGGCCGATTCCAGACTCTTTTTGGAAAGCCGCATTGTCATTGTTTATCCGTTCAAGTACAGCCGGAGTAATCGTCCGTTTGCCGTCTTTCATCGTGTAATGCTTTCCTTCAATTCCCCAGTTATTCAGGACTTGCCCCTCTTCCGATGCTAGAAAGTCGAGAAACTGGATAGCGCGTACCGGATCCTTGCATTTGCTAGAGATTGAGATTCCGTACCCCCCATCAAAACCAGGCAGCCAGAAGTTGGTATCCTTGTACTCCTTGCTCATGGTAACTGGATAATGACCGTAAGTCTGATCGAATTTGCCCTCCGCCTTCAGCGCATTTTGTCCGTCGCCATAGTCCCATTCCGGATCGGCCAGGCCCAGTACGCGACCTGAAGCCACTTTCGCTTTAAACTGGTCAGTCTTTTGCACAAAGCTTTCCGGATCAAGTAATCCAATGGCATTCATGTGATTCAACCAGCGAAAATATTCTTTTTCTTCCGGTCGACGGAAATGATAAGTCGCTTGGTGTGTTTTTTGATCGATGTAGTATTCACCATCGTCTGGTCCCCCTGTTGTTTGGAATCCTGAGTTCGTTACCTGGTACATATGCCAATCGTCCGCATTTAGGGACAGTCCGATATTTTTGTTGCCATTTTCATCCGTCGGATGCTTGGTTAGATAGTCCTTAATGACTTTTTCAAAATCCTGTACCGTACGAATGTCTGGGTATCCCGCTTCCTTGACGACACGGTGTTGGAGTTTAAATCCTACGTCGGGTTTGATTTTTTTCTCTTCGACAGCAGACCAAGTTGGAATCACATAGATTGATGGGTCGTCCAAACTGTACTTTGTTCGAACAAGCTTGTCACCCAGCATTTTTTTGATGTTTGGTGCATGCTTGTCGATCAAATCCGTCAGATCAATGATTGCGCCAGCATCGACAAGTTTGCCAACATCCGCCTTAGCAGCGATTAAATCAGGATAGTTTCCTGTGGCAGCAATCAATGAAATCTTTTGGACCGGGTCACCGACAGCGAATTCAGCATCAAGGGTTACTCCCGTTTTTTCAGCGATGACCTTACCGACTTCATCCTTCATGCTATTCCAGTTTGTGCTGGAGTCTTCCGAGAAATAAGTAAGCGTGATGTCACCCGTTGTTACGGCCTTGGTAGCCTCGGACGGATTATTACCGCTGCACCCTGCAAGGGTCGCCACTAAAGTCAGTGACATTACGAAAGATACGATCATTCTGTTTTTTCTTGACTTCATGGAGCGAAACCTCCCTGTATAATGAATGTTTGCTGCTTCGTTTTAGCTTTTTACCGCTCCAAGCGTCATACCTTTAACAAAATACTTTTGTAGAAAAGGATAGACGATAAGAATCGGGACTGTAACAATGATGGTGATTGCCATTTTGACCGATTCCGGAGACACTTGTGCCATACGCTCAGCCATATTGGCAGCATCCTGAGAATTGGTTGCGCTCGTTGTAGTACTCTGCAAAATTTTCATCAATTCATATTGCAGGGTCGTCAACGATTCGTTAGACCCATTAAACAGATAAGTATCGAACCAAGAGTTCCATTGCCCTACTGCCAAGAAGAGCGCTACGGTCGCTAATGCTGGTTTGCAAAGAGGAAGAATAACGCGCCAATATATCGTGAAATCGTTGGCACCATCTAGCTTAGCTGATTCTTGCAACGCATAAGGCAGACCATCAATGAAGGAACGAATAATGAAGACATTAAACGCACTTACAAGGCCGGGTAAAATATAGACGGCAAATGTATCAATCAAATGCAATTCCTTCATCAAGATAAAACCTGGGATTAATCCCCCGGAAACATACATGGTGACGGCAAGAAAGATTGAGATGAACCTTCGAGCTTGAAAGTCACTTCGTGCAAGCGTATACGCAAGCATCGAACCGCTGGCCAAGCCCGCTACGGTGCCAATGACGGTCCGCAGAAAGGATATCTTGAATCCAGTGATTAACCCCTCATAGGTGAAAATCAAATCGTAATTCTTCAACGTAAATTGTCTTGGCCAGATGGTGATTCCCCCTCTAATGGTATCTACCGAATCATTAAAAGAGATAGCCAGTACATTTAAGAACGGATAGATTGTTAGAACGGTTACCACAATCATGAAAAGATAAACAACGACTTCTAAGATTCGATCTTGTGGTGATTTCGCCTTAAGCCAGTTGTTTAATCGGCCGACTGGCGTACTGCTTTTGACAGCCTCCATGTCCTTTATCCTCCCTACATAATACTCTCGTTGGTATAGCGCTTAAAGATTCCGTTAGCCGCAAACAATAGGATCAGGCTTATCACCGAATTAAAGATATTAATTGCCGTTCCGAAAGAGTAACGTCCCATCGCCAGACCATAATTAAGCGCATACAAATCAAGTACTTCAGAGTAATCAATGACCAGGTGATTGCCCAGCAAAAATTGTTTCTCGAATCCCGTACCGAGCAAATGACCAATAGACATAATCAGGAGGATGATAATGGTCGGCCGGATCCCTGGCAGCGTGATATGCCACATTTGCCGGAATCGGCTAGCGCCGTCGACCCGCGCAGCCTCGTATAATTCAGGACCAATACCGGCGATGGCAGCCAGATAAATAATGGCGTTCCAACCTGTTTCCTTCCAGATGTCTCCGAAGGTTACAACCCACCAAAATAATTTACCTTGGGCCATAAACTGGATCGGCTGTTCGATGATGCCTAGACCCATGAACATATCATTCACGACACCGCCATCCGCTGAAAGCATTTTGGTGACAATGCCTGCAGCAACCACCCATGAAACAAAGTGCGGCAGATAAGATACCGTCTGAACAAATCGTTTTATAACCTGGATACGAACCTCGTTGAGCAGTAAAGCAAAGACAACCGGCACGATAAAACCGGCGATCAGTCCCATAAGACTCATAGCCAGCGTGTTCCGCAGCACTTGGTAGAAATGATCATCTCGGAACAAAGTACGAAAATGCTCCAAGCCCACCCACTTTTGCTCAAAAAAACTCAAACCGGGTTTATATTTTTGAAAGGCCATTGTCCAGCCCCATAGCGGCAAATACTGGAAGACAAAAACCCAAATAACAAACGGAATGGACATGTAGTAAAGATACCTCTGGCTTTTAAATACCTTCCAAGCATTCCTCTCCGTCTTTTTGTATGCCTTTTCCGAAACCACTGTTACCGCTTTCATTTTTTTCATCCCCTCTCTTAAAATCCATCATAAAACAGAGAGGAGTCCGCGCCCATACAACGGATTTCGGAAAAAATCATACACAAATTATGGATTTCTATATTCCGACGGTGAACGGCCTTCGTACCTTTTGAATTTGCTGTAAAAGTAGTTGACGCTTGTATAGCCCACGCTTTCAGCGACTTCGTATACTTTCATTCCCTGATCCAGCAGCTCCTTGGCCTTTTGGATGCGGACTCGGTCCAGATAGGTGTTGAAGTACTCCCCAGTCTTGTTCTTGAAAAGCTGGCCTAAATAGGCGGTACTGTAGTTTAGTAGTCCGGCTAGCGTTTCCAGCCTCAGATTGTCCGCATAATGCCTATGAATGAAGTCGATCATTTTCTTGAATTCCTGCTCCTTTCCACGGTGTTCGGAGTCTTTTCCCAATGCTAGTAGGAAACGGTGGGTCTCTTCCAAAAGATCATCTAGGTTATCATGCTGGTATATCCCATTCAAAAAGCGGGAAACTGCTTCCGTCTCTTTCAACTCAATGCAGAAACCCGCGGTCAGCTTGTGAATGACTGCATTGGACAGAAAGAAGAAGGATTCTTTAACAGATTTCTCATCTTGCCCCTGTTTGAGAAAAAATGCTGCCGCCTCTTTCAACAACGATAGTACTATAGCCTGGTTTCCTACCTCCAGACTGTAATACAGGCGGAAGATGAAATCCTCCATCATTTCTTCGGCTTTATTGACGGACAATCGGGGAGAATCCAGCGAGGACGAAAAGAGAGGATACGGATCTATCAGTCGGTTCTTCTCGCTGAAAAAAGCTTGTTTTACTGCTTTCTGGGCCTTAAAAAAAGATTTGCAAATATCTTGGGGAACAGACACTCCCCCTCCGGTTGCAGCAACGAACCGTACATTACCCACGGCGTTACGAATCTCGTTATACAGACTTTCACGTCGTTTTCTCCCGCGCAGCAGCTCGTTGAGCAGAAGAACCGTATACGGGGGAATCACAGTTACAAGCCCCATCATCTGCCCTTCTATCTTTGGTTTTAACTCAATCGAAAGCCGATTTACCACATCGGCACGATCCACTTCAGAAACACGCGGGTAGACGACTACGACTTCATAGCTGGTCCACAACAAATCCGCTTCTTTTGCCTTACTTCTCAATTTGGCAGGATCCTCAGTTTTCTCTTGCGGGATGAGCAGGCTATGCAGGCAAAAATCACGACTCATAATCTCCCTCTCACGCCACTCTCCTTGAAGTCGCTCCTCTTCAATCCGCTCGCGTATCCGCTTTAAGTTGGCCGACATTTCAGCGACGTCCACCGGTTTAAGGAGATAGCCGACAACCCCGTATTTGATCGCTTGTTTGGCATACTCGAAGTCGGCATATCCACTGAGAATCATAAAATGCAAATGATGACCGTCAGATGTCAAGTGCTCAATCAACTGTAAACCATCCATAACCGGCATGCGGATATCGACAATTACGACATCGGGAGTCTTTTCCTCAATGACTTTCAATGCTTCTTTTCCATTAGCTGCCGCAGCAATAACGGTAAATCCGAGACTTTCCCATGGAATCAGCGTTTGAAGGCCTTGACGAAGCTTCGGTTCATCATCAACGATCACTACCTTAATCATTTGGATTCCCTCCAGGAATGAAAAACTGAATACAAGTGCCTTTCCCAGGCTCGCTCTCGATTTTTAAGGCACTAGAAGCCCCATACAGTAAGACGAGACGATCGTTTACGTTTCGCAATCCAATCCGCTGGACCTCCTGTTCATGTAGGGATGCAGCAAGCTCTTCCCGTACAAGAGCGAGACGATCGGCCGTGAAACCGGCCCCGTTATCACGTACCATAACTCGGACCCCCTCCAGGATTTCCTTTACTTTCACTTCAATGACAGCTCCTTCTGCTCGGTTATCCAGGCCATGCACAATAGAATTCTCCACCAAAGGTTGAATAATCAACGGCGGGACCAACATCTCCTCCAAATTCGGATCAACCGTTAAACGATAATTCAAACGGTCTTCATATCGAAACTTTTGAAGATCAAGATAACAGCTAACCCGCTCAAGTTCTTTGCGTAGCGGAATCTTATCATTACCAGCCTCCAGACTGCTGCGAAGCAACGTGCTCAGCTGCCATACTGCCTCAGCAATATCGTCCTGTTTGCGAATGTGGGCCTCCATTCTGATGGACTCCAACGAATTGAAGAGAAAGTGCGGGTTAATCTGGCTGGCCAGCATTTTAAATTTGATCTCGTTTTGTCTTTGCTCTACGAGATTTTTCTGACGATTCGTTTCTTGGACCTCCTGCACCAAATTGTTCACGCTGCTGACGAGCGCGTTAAATTGCCTTGATAGTATACCGACTTCATCTTTTCCGTCGATATGGAGAAATGTTTCCCATGAGCCCGCGCCAACTTTGGTCATATGTTTGCTCAAGCGGAGAAGCCTTCTGGATAATAGCGAAGCAGAAGCATAGATAAGTAAGACTGCAAACATCAGGCTGGCCGTGATCACGATTCCGCCAAGCCATATCACTTGATTGGCATCGCGGGTGATCTCTGAAACGGAAAAGATAGAAATGACCCGAAGCCCATTCCAGCTGTTCTGTGGAATTAAATTTGCGATAACCACTTTTGATGCTTTTCCGTTGATAAACGTGTTGTAACTTCCTTCCTGATTGAAAAGTATATTTTCGTCGGCATGAATTTCAGAAAGATTCTTCCCGAACAACTCTGCTTCATTGGACGCAACGATCTGATTTCGGTTATCCACGATCAAGGTAGGGAACGATTCCTGCTCTAGGATTGAATTTAATTGGCGCTTGTTTACATTCATGACCAGAACCCCTTTCCGCCCTAGTGAATCCACTGAAAATGAACGAATTAGACTGAGATAATTGGAACCGTCCCTCTCATCCTCGATTAAATTCCATCCGGCCAAGCCTTTCTGCTCTATGGCCTCCTTGTACCAATCTGCGGTTGTGATGCTATCGTCCGGCTGGATAAATTCCCAGTTGTTAAGTGCTCTTGGATTAGAGACATAGACACGGATGCCGGATATCTCTTTGTACAACTGGAGGTAATCACGAATATCCGTATACTCCCGGTATGCATGGATGACTTCGATATCGCTTTCGTACTTTTGACTGGCCACCCTCTTCATCCGATTGTCATTGGTTAGCCGGTACGAGATGTCCAGTGGCACATTAATCAGTTCTTCTGTACGATTTTGCACCCTTTCAACATTGTTGGATACTTGCATAAAGGCGTCCTTAATGACAATATCTCGAAGCTTCCCAGTCAAAAACAGGCCGCATAACAGCAAGGGAAGAACGGCTACCGAAATGAATGTAAGTGTCATCTTCTTCCTCAGTTTCATGTCATTCATCATTCGTATAAAAAACAAGGCTTCCCCCCTCTCAGATCAGTGCGGCTGCTACGCGCAAAATGCCCCTTTTCATATAAAAAGGGGCATAACCTAATCGATTGTTTTTTCTCTTTTGGCAGTTTACTGTTGTACTGATCCTTTAGACCTTGCCGGACCTTATTGCCCGGAGCCTGAACCATCCACTTTCATAGTCTTTCTGTCTGTAGACAAGAGGAAGCCCCAACTTCATAAGCCTATCCCCCCCCATGGATAGACTTTTGCCCGCTATTTCCTGACTGAACTTCATATTCGAGTTCTGGATTAAGTCCGTCAAGGCGGAGGGCTCGCCAAGGCGCGTTCGGGACAGCCATCACTTGGAAATAGTAGACGATGGCATCCTCTTGGTCTTCAGAAACAAACATCCAAGCCGACTCGTTATTTTCAAACGGACTCTTTAGGCGATACAAGTCACCCTTCTGTACTAAACCACGAATCTGCTTGTAGACTGCGATTTGGCGTTTGACCGTCTCTTTTTCCTCATCGGTGAATTTCGTGAGATCAAGCTCATATCCAAAATTCCCGGACATGGCTACATCACCTCGAAAATCAAGGGGCGTTATGCGTCCAACTTGATGGTTCGGAACTGCCGAGACATGCGCCCCGGTTGCGCTTACAGGATAGACAAGGCTAGTTCCATATTGAATCTTCAGGCGTTCCGCCGCATCGGTATTATCACTAGTCCAGACTTGAGGCATGTAGTAAAGCATGCCTGGATCAAAGCGTCCTCCGCCACTTGAACAGCTCTCGAAAAGAATATGCGGAAATTCAGTGGTGACGCGCTCCAATAACTCATACAATCCAAGAACATAGCGATGGGCAGTCTCGGATTGGCGTTCCGGCGGCAGAGCAGCGGAACCGATTTCCGTCAGGCAGCGGTTCATATCCCATTTCACGTAAGAAACCGGCACGCTGGAGAAAATGGCAGCCAGCGAATCGTAGATGAAATCGCGCACTTCCTTGCGGGTATAGTCCAGCACTAGTTGCCATCTGGCTTCGCTGCGCCTCCGTCCCGGAACGTGAAGGCACCAGTCCGGATGCTCCCGGTACAACTCACTGTCTGGAGAGATCATCTCTGGCTCAAACCAGAGCCCGAACTCAAGACCCAGCTGATTGATACGTTTCGCGACATCCGCAAGTCCGTCTGGCAGCTTCCGACGATCCTCGTACCAATCGCCAAGAGACGAATTGTCGGAATCTCGTTTTCCGAACCAACCGTCATCTAAGACAAATAGTTCGATGCCTAGCTCAGCCCCCTCTTTCGCGATCGATACCAACTTATCTGCATTGAAGTCAAAATAGGTAGCTTCCCAGTTGTTGACCAGAATAGGTCTTTCTTCGTCCCGATATTTCCCTCGGCAAAGTCGAGTCCGATACAAGCGATGATACGTCCGCGACATATCTCCCAGGCCTTGACCGGAGTAAACCATAACGGCTTCTGGCGTTTGGAAACTCCCCCCTGGGCTCAGTAACCACGAAAAGTCAAAGGAGTTCACGCCGATGTTAAACCGTGTGGAGCCAAATGAATCCATTTCTGCTCCCGCCTCAAAGCCCCCGCTATACACAAGGCTAAAGCCGAATGCCTCGCCATAGCTTTCCGTTGTCTCCCGAGTGACCAATGCAGTAAAAGGGTTGAGTTGATGGCTGCTCATGCCCCTTTTACTATCAATTCGGGTTTCACCTTGAAGAATTGGTTTGCGGGTAATATTCCCTTCCCGAGCCCATGCTCCCGAAAGATACATGAATTCCAAATCGCTTTTACCCGAAAAATCGACACTGGCACTTAGTGCACGAAGGAGCCTAAGATTCTTTTCCCCCGCATTACTCAAACGAGCCGAACGAGCGATTACGTTTCGATCCGCGAAAACGGTGTAAAGAAGAACCACTTTAAGACCTGAAAAGGCATCTTTTAATTCCAGTTCCAGCGTATCCGCTTCGTCTTCATTCTCGGTATATACGGCCGGAAGTCCGCTTAATGATGGCTTTCCCTTCATGATACGGTAACCATCGTACTTCAACTCCGTAATACGAGTTCCATCCTCAAGTTCTACCTGATACGCCGGGGTACGGAAGTCTCCACTCCCATACTGCGGATACTCTTGCGGAAGCCGATCCAATCCAGCCGTCGCAGAAGTGTGAGGCAATAGATCGGCCGTTGATTCGCGATGCTTCAGCCTATCTCCCCAGTATACATGCACAGGAAATCCATCCACAACCTGAATAATATAACTCATGCCCGACGACTGTAGATGAAACAGCCCCGTTTGCTCTTGAACAATGATACCCATTGGGAAAATAACCCCTCTCTTAGATAATAATCATCGGAGATCCACACCAAAAAGGCACTTAGAAGAATCTTTATGTAGCAGGCATCAACTAAGCTCATATGGTGTAAAGCTTGATAAGATCCAACAATATAGCAGCAGGTTCTACAGAAATCATATATTAATTTTAGATATGAAGTACATGGCATGGTGCTCACTATTTATGTTATAATGCTTGATAATTTACATAAGGAGATTTTACCGTGATAGAGTATTTGCCACGTAGTAAACAGCACTCTGAATTGTATCTAACTCAGTTTGGTATAGAGAAATGCATACCCAGTCACTTTTTTGGACCTGCGATAAGAGATCACTATTTGCTCCATTATGTTTTGGACGGAGAGGGTACCTTCGAGGTTGGCGGGTTCAGTTATCGCTTGCGGAAAGGACAGTGGTTTCTAATCTGCCCCCAAGTCATCACTTATTATCAAGCCGATGTGGTGAATCCTTGGTCTTATTGCTGGTTTGGTTTTAACGGGGTACTGGCAGAAACACTCCTCAAGCAAGCAGGCCTAACGATGACGCGTCCAATCCTCAACTTTGAAGGAGACCATTTGATTTATCAGTATTTGCAGCTCATGAACGAATCAAGTGGATGCCATAAAGCTCGGGAAACCAGACTGACCGGTCTGCTATGCCTAATGTTATCGGAGCTTATAGAGTTCGGCCCGGTAACACCTCCTGAACAAAAGGAAAGCCGGGCGGAAATTTACGTGGAAAAAGTGAAGGATTTTATCGAAATGAATTATGCTCAGAAGATTACCATTGAGCACATTGCAAATTTTATCGGACTCAATCGGAGCTATTTATGTTCGTTATTCAAACAACAAGTGAACACAAGCATTCAGGATTATTTGGTTCGCTATAGGATCAACAAAGCATGTGAAATGATGGGAAACGCTGAACTTTCGATCGGTGATATTTCCCGTTCAGTCGGCTATAACGATCCTTTACTCTTCTCGAAAATTTTTAAAAAGATAAAGGGATTCTCCCCCAAACACTATCGAATCGAAACCCATGCTCAAACTCAAGCCGACTACTAACAAAAGAGGTCAACCCGAAAAACTGGCTGACCTCATAAGTTTATTTTGTTGTAGTTTGTCCTTCCAAATAAGAAACCGGCTCTTTAACTTCTACTTTGGTACCGCCAAATTCATCTTTAATGAATTTTTGAGTATCCTCGTTATGATAGAGATCCGCTAACTTTTGCAGCCCTTTGTTATTTGCCTTATCAGATGAAGTCACCAGAACGTTAATATTATTTTTGGTTGCCTGACTGATTTCCTCATGGAACAAGGAATCTTTCAGTACATTCAGGCCCCCTTCTAAAGCAATCGTATTCCCAATCAGCACCAAGCCTACATCTTGAATCACTCGTGGGCCTGTTTTGTCATCAATGAGTTCAAATTTCAGGTTTTTAGGATTGCTAGTAATATCATTGACTGTACCCAAGGCATCATTAAAGTCAGCCTTAAGCTTGATCAAACCGGAGGCTTCCAATAACTTCAAACCTCTTGCCGTATTGGCCGGGTTATCTGCCAAAGCTACCAGAGCCCCGTCAGTCACTTCATCGATGCTTTTGAATTTTTGCGAATAAATCCCCATCGGCTCCAGATAGGTTGTGGCTATCGCCTTCAAATCGGCTTTGCTCTCTTTGTTATAGCTAACCAGGTACGCCCATGATTGGAATGCATTCACGTCTACTTCGCCTTCTTTGGTTGCATTGTTCGTTTCGATTCCACCGTTAATTTCTTTCACTTCAATGTCCAGCTTGGCATCCTTGGCGGCCTGGGACTGGGCAATATGCTTCCATATCTGGGCGTCAGAGCCCATGGATCCGATGACTACTTTTTGCGTTTCCGAACCGGAAGCGGCGCCGGAGCCATTGCTGTCCGAACTTTTAGTACCACATCCTGCGGCAATTAATAATAAACTAATCCCTAATAGTAAAACGAACGATTTTCTCATGTTGTTTTCCCCCAGATCATGCTAGTATGCTAGTGCATCGTCATTCCACCTGTAACATTAATCGCTTGTCCTGTCATGTATGCAGAGAGCGGACTTGCCAGAAACAGCACTACATTGGCAACATCCTCCACCTCGGCCGTTCTCCCCAAAGGGACCTGTGAACAATCTTCTTCGTATATTTCTTGAGCGGTCATTCCGCGAATGACGCCTCCTTCAATCCGTTCACGATGCTTCATCGGCGTTTCTACAATGCCAGGGCAGACCGCATTTACCAAAATATTTTGCCGGGCAAGCTCAATGGCCATCACCTTGGTCAAGCCGAGAACCGCATGTTTGGAAGCACAATATCCGCCCATCGCCCGATATCCATTTTTTCCAGCCTGCGAAGCCATTTGAATAATTCGTCCTGCTTTACGAGCAGCCACCATTTCTTTGGCAAAACGTTTGGACGTTACATATAATCCGGTTGAATTGATCGAAAATACTTTCTCCCAATCAGCCAACTCACTATCAATGACATAATCCATCGTAGAAGTACCCGCGCAGTTCACCAATATATCAGGAACTCCCGCTTCGCTGATTAGTAAATCGCACCATCTTTCGATATCATCCGGTTTGGATATGTCCAATTGAGTTTCAACCAACTGTGGATTGACCACTCTATACGGCTCTTCATAAGAGATATCAGCAGAAATCACTTTAGCTCCGCTTTGAATGAAAAGCTCTACAATTCCCTTGCCTATGCCTGACTTACCGCCTGTCACTACCGCTGTCTGATGAGATAGGTCAATCGAAATCATAGATTTTAAAATACTCTTTCGAAAGGATCGCGGCTAATGCCTGCTTCCAATACAATTTTCACATATTCCTGCGCAGAGAAAAGGGAGTGGTCCTTGTAGTTCCCACATTCCAAAGCAGTAACAGCCGGGACCTCTGTCGTTTCCAGAATTCTTTTCAAGGTTTTTTCCAAAGCGAGTGCAATTTCCTCAGGCTCATGTTCATTCCATAAAATCAAGTAGAACCCCGTTCTGCATCCCATAGGAGAGATATCAATAATTCCTTTGATTTCATCTCTCAGATACGTGGCTAATAAGTGCTCCAGCGTATGTACAGCTGCTGTCGGAAGTGCATCTTCATTGGGTTGCAAAAATCTCAAGTCATACTTTTGTACTGTGCTTCCTTTTTCGTCATGCTCTACTCCCGCTGCTCTTACATAAGGAGCCTTTACAATCGTGTGATCTAATTGAAAACTTTCTACTTTTGCCATTTTTCTTTTCCTCTTTTCTGTAATTTATATTTTTAATCTAATGATGGATACTCTACATTTGTGATTTTTTTCAAAGAATTAAATGCTCCAAATCAGCATTTTTGTAATTATACATCGGATTACTCGGTTTTACCACTATAATTCTTGTCGTATTTCTTTTTTTCTTTGTCCGTCTCTCCTTTGCCTGTAGGTTTTGACATAGTGTACAATGTATACGATAATGCATTTTTACGAAAAAGATCGAGGACATCATAAGCCTCATTTAGGAGAATGCTCTGTGAATGAACCGGATTGGAAGCACCTGAATGCTGTCCCATTACCCTTGCAGGAATTTCAGCTACAGCTGGATCAAAACAGTGTTGACGCCAAGCAACTAGAGGAGTGGAGAAAGATTCCCGTCCTTTATCAGCTGGCTCTGGAAGAATTAAAGAATAAAATTAAGCTGATCCAGACGGAATGGAAGCTGTTAGACGGTTTTAGCCCGATTGAACATATTAAAACCCGAATCAAAGAGCCCCACAGCATCGTGGAAAAGGTTCGGCGCAAAGGGCATGAAGTGACCTTGGACAATATATTGCGTGAAATTCATGATATCGCGGGGATGCGTGTGGTATGCGCCTTTGTGAAAGATATTTATCGTCTGATGGATCATCTACACACTCGGGAAGACATTCGTATTCTGGAGGTCAAGGACTATATAGCCCATCCTAAGCCCAACGGCTATCAGAGCCTGCATGTCATTGTGGAAATTCCACTGATCCTGTTTGAGGGCACACGTTGGATCAAGGTTGAAATTCAATTGCGTACATTGGCTATGGATTTCTGGGCCAGTATGGAGCATATTTTGTATTATAAGTTCGATAAGAAAGTGCCTGAACATGTCGTTAATGGATTGACCGAAGCCGCACGTGCAACCTACGAGCTGGATCAGAAAATGCTGAAGTTGCGCGGCGAAATTTTATCGCTTAGCGAGGAACAGGATGCGGAAGAAACCCCGGAGAAACCATCCGAAGAGTCGTCCATGAAGACACTCTCCCTCCCCGCAGATCACGCCACTTCACGGCCACAAACCTGCTAAGTTTTTGTGTGTAAGATAACTTAAGAATTCCGTCGAGGCTGCAAAAACGTTGGTTCAGTCTTACGCTGAATTCTGTAATGTACAAAAAAAGAGCCATCAAAACCACGTTCATCATGGTTTTGATGGCTCTTTTACACATTTTTTCGATCAAATATTACTGTTTCTCACGGATTTCTGTGCTGATTTTCTCAACGATGTCCGCAATGCTGAGTGATCCCAGATCGCCTTCGCCGCGTTTACGAACCGCTACAGTACCGGTTGTTTTTTCATTTTCCCCGATAACGAACATATATGGAACCTTCTCTAGTTGCGCCTCGCGGATTTTATAACCAAGCTTCTCATTGCGAGTATCCACTTCGACGCGCAGACCCGCTTTCAGCAACGCATCCTGTATCTCATTAGCAGTCTCGATATAGTTCTCGGATACTGGCAACAGCTTCGCATGAACAGGAGCCAACCATAATGGGAATGCACCTGTAAAATGCTCAGTCAGGATGCCCATGAAGCGGTCAATTGAACCGTAGATGGCACGGTGAATAACGACTGGGCGGTGCTTTTGGTTGTCCTCGCCCACATAAGTGAGGTCGAATTTTTCAGGCATTTGGAAGTCCAATTGGATCGTTCCGCACTGCCAGCTGCGTTTGAGCGCATCGAGAATGTGGAAGTCAATTTTTGGACCGTAAAATGCTCCATCTCCCGCATTAATACGGTAGTTGATGCCCAGGTGATCCAGCACGTTTTGCAGAGCTTGTTCCGCTTGATCCCACAGTGCTGGCTCGCCCATAAAGTCATCTGGACGTGTGGACAATTCCACTGTGAAGTCAAAGCCAAACACACTATACATTTCGTTAATCAGCTTAATTACGTCTGAAATCTCTTGTTCAATCTGACCTGGTGTGACAAAAATATGCGCATCATCCTGACAGAATGTACGAACACGCATCATACCGTTCAACGCACCGGACAGCTCATGGCGATGCACTTGTCCAAATTCGGCTATACGAATTGGCAGATCGCGATAAGAATGAAGCTCATTTTTAAACACAAGCATATGCCCTGGGCAGTTCATCGGTTTCAGAGCAAATGTAGTTTCATCCACTTCGGAGAAGTACATGTTTTCCTTGTAATGCTCATAGTGTCCCGATTGTTCCCACAGCCGGTTGTTCATCATCAGCGGTGTACGTACTTCCTCATAGCCATGCAGACGTTGAATGTCACGGGAGTAATCTTCCAATGCAGTGCGGACAACCATACCTTTAGGCAGGTAGAACGGCATACCCGGTGCTTCTTCGGAGAACATGAACAGTTCCAACTCTTTACCCAACTTGCGATGGTCACGTTTTTTTGCTTCCTCCAGCAAATGCAGGTGCTCATCCAGTTGTGCTTTTTTCGGGAATGCTGTTCCGTAGATACGTTGCAGCATCTTGTTGTTGGAATCGCCTCTCCAGTATGCACCCGCTACACTCAACAGTTTAAAAGCTTTGATGCGGCCAGTAGATGGCAAATGTGGGCCACGACACAGGTCAAAAAATTCGCCTTGGTCATAAATTGTAATTTCCGCTTCTTCCGGCAAATCACGAATCAGTTCCAGCTTCAGTGGGTCTTCCAACTCTCCAAAAATACGAGTGGCTTCCTCACGGCTGACCACACGACGTGTAATCGGCAGATTTTCCTGTGCGATCTTCGTCATTTCCTTCTCAATCTTGGCCAAGTCGTCAACGGACAATGGGTTTTCAATATCAATGTCATAGTAGAAGCCGCTGTCGATGACCGGACCGATACCCAGTTTCACGTTTTTCTCACCGTAAATGCGTTTGAGCGCTTGAGCGAGCAAATGCGCTGTACTGTGGCGATAAATTTCCAGACCGTCTGCACCGTCCAGCGTAATGATTTCAAGGTCAACGTTCTGGTCCAAAACGGTGTTCAGGTCTACAGCCTTCCCATTCACTTTACCTGCTACGGCGTTCTTTTTCAGCCCGGAGCTGATCGAACCCGCCACATCGGCGATCGTTACGCCCTGCTCGTACTCGCGTACGGCTCCATCCGGCAATTTCACTTGAATACTCACGATTAAAGCCTCCATTCAAATTGTGTGCTATATCAAAAATTGAACGCAAAAAAACGCCTCTCTCCCTCAAGGGACGAGTGCGTTCAGCTCGTGGTTCCACCCTAGTTCGGCCCGCTCCTGTGCGTACATTCATGTTCATCGGAACATGCTCATGCACACATGCGTGACCCTCCATTGGTATCCGTTAACGGGGATAAAGCGGTAGGCGCTTACTGATGTCACTGCCAGATTGCACAGCTACATGTTCAACGTCACGGCTACAAAGGGGTAACTTCACATGCGGTTGCCGGAAAAGCTCTCAGCCTCGTCTTTTCTCTCTGAACGGCCCTTCAAGGAAATCATGTCTTTGGTCAATGCCTTGAATATCACTATATGCTACAGCATTATAGATCAAATTCGCAGGTATTTCAAGTGGGCGTTTATGTATCCATATTTACACAGCTCTGAAAACACTATAATATACACTTATCTAGACGACACCGTACAGAAAGGGAGAAGGAGAGATGCCTAGAATTATTGTCACAGAAGAACAATGGATTCGGAAAGGAATCGAACGTTTTGAACAGGGTGGAATTGATCAACTCGTAGTTGAAAAAATGGCCGTTTCTTTGGGGTGCAGTAAGAGCAGTTTTTATTGGTATTTTAACAATCGCAGCAGCTACATTAGACAGATTGTGGAGACATGGAAGGAACAGACGACACAACAGGTGATTGCAGCGTCCATCATCCATGCTGCTGCAGATGAGCGGATCAAAGAGTTGTTAACCCAGATGTTCGGGAAGACGAAACGAGGAGATTTTCTGTTTTATCTGCGAAAACTGTCATTGAAGGATGATAGTTACCGTTCCTTGCTCGATGAAGTTGAACAGATGAGAATGGAATTTATGAAAGAGCTTTTAATACAGAAGGGAATGCAGGCAGAGAAAGCCTTTCAGAGATCATGGATGTTGTACCATTACTACTTAGGCTGGTATGAGCGTCACAAGCAAGAGACATTAAGTGACGAAGCCATTCAACAGCATATTCACATGATTTGGACAGAGTGGATTTCGAATGAACCCAATTAAGGAGGATGTGGGATGTTGGAATTACTTACATGGGCAGTTGGCGGAATTCTATGGGTACTGAGCGGCATGCATTTATATTGGGTATTCGGCGGACAAAAAGGCGCTAAGGCAGCGATCCCAAGCACGGGAACGGATTTACTCTTTAAACCCTCCAAAATAGGGACATCGACCGTTGCCATTTTACTAGCTTTAGCCGCTTGGTTCGTCCTAGAACTAGGTGGAGTTACACAATTCCTGTTTTTCAGGTCCTTTCATTCCTACGGTGCAGGCTTGTTGTCGTGCGTATTTATTTTACGTTCTATAGGAGATTTCAAATGGGTAGGGTTCTGCAAGAGAAAGAAAGGAACCGTTTTTGCAAAATGGGACAGTGTGCTCTATTCGCCCCTTTGCTTTCTCTTGGGAACAGCCATTTTAATCATTATGTTTTTGCGTACGGCATAACTTAAAGCTGACCTCTATCAGGTGGTTTGTTTCTTTCGCACATCTCCACTCGTTTCTTTCTCAGTGAAAAAGTACAGCAAAGCCAGCACAGGCAGGACGACTCCAATCAGAGCACTGAAATTCCAACCTCCTAACGCATACGACCAACCACCTAATGATGATCCAATCGCTCCGCCTATGAAAAAAATAGACATGAATAATCCATTCAAACGCCCTCTCGCTTCACTTCCCAAGGAGTAAATCACACGCTGTCCAAGTACAAGATTTCCCGATACAGCCATATCCAGTGTAATCGCTGAAATAAAGAGAAGTACGAGTGCAACCGTCGAATGACTTTGAAAAAGATAGATGAGTAAAAAAGACAAGGCTGCAATGATCATAGCTAACCCGGTTAATACTTTACTCCAGCCTTTATCCGCCAATCTCCCGGCAATCGGAGCAGCTACCGCACCACCTACGCCTACTAAAGCAAACAATGCAATCCCTTGTTGGGACATTCCGAAATCATCCGCCAAACGTAGAGGAACAACAGTCCAAAATAGGCTGAATGCACCAAATAGGCAGGCTTGATAGAGGGCACGGCGACGCAATGCAGGCGTTTGTTTTAGAAGAGTACCTAACGAGAAAATCAATTTACTGTAAGATACCGTAGGCACAGGCTTGCGTTCTGGAAGAGCTCGCGAGAGCAGAATCGTCAACAGCGTCAAGACAATGGCTGACAAAATAAATACGGCTTGCCACCCCCAGATGCTGGTGATAAAGCTTGCTACTGGCCGTGCGAACATAATGCCTAGCAAGAGTCCGCTCATGACATTCCCAACAACGCGGCCGCGTTGCTCTTCGGATGCTAAATAGGTGGCGTACGGCACCAGTATTTGGGCTACCACAGATCCAATTCCAATGAACAAGGATGCGGTCAGGAACAACGGGGCATTGGTAGCAAAAGCGGCAACAACCAATGCACAGACTGTAATGATTAGCGATACGACCATGAGCCGTCGATTTTCGATAATGTCGCTGAGCGGTACGATAAATAGCAATCCCACCACATAGCCGATTTGAGTCAAGGTGACAATGAAGCCCGCGGCTGTAGAAGAAAGACCCATAGCAATATGAATAGGTCCTACAAGGGTTTGAGCATAGTACAGGTTGGCAACAATAAGGCCGCATGCGGCTGCTAACAAAAACATCATCCAATTTGAGATACGGTTACTTTCTAAGGCTTGTTGTTCTCTTTGCATGATAATCCTCCTCATTAATTTAAATACTAAACGTATAGTTCATTAATTCGATAGTTAAATAATATACTGAACGTTTCGTTTTGTAAATAGGCAAAATCAACTTTTTATTTTTATATGGTATTTGATATACTGAACGTATAGTTTATTTTTTGTGGTTACTTATATCTATTAAGAAGGTGAGCATTCCAGTGCAGAGCAAAAGAGGACGTCCACGTAATGTCGAGACGCATAAATCTATCCTTAACGCTTCCTATGATTTACTGTTGGAGCAAGGCTTTGGGGCGGTTACGGTAGAAAAAATTGCTGAACGAGCGAAAGTTAGCAAAGCCACCATTTATAAATGGTGGCCTAACAAAGCTGCCGTAGTGATGGATGGTTTCCTGTCAGCCACCATAGCAAGATTGCCCGTGCCCGACACGGGCTCTGTATTAGATGATATTCTCATTCATGCCACAAATTTAGTGCGGTTCTTAATAAGTCGAGAGGGTAAAATCATTACGGAGTTAATAGGCGAAGGGCAACTTGATTCAGGATTGTCAGAGGCATACCGGACCCGATATTTCCACCCTCGGCGACTTGAGGCCAGGCTTCTTATTGAGCGCGGAATGGAGCGCGGAGAATTGAAGGAGGATCTCGATATTGAATTATGTATCGATCTCATTTATGGGCCCGTTTTTTATCGATTGTTGGTAACCGGTTATCCATTAGACGACTCCTATGTACGACAATTAGTCATGAATGCGTTCAAAGGAATTGGTTTGGACTGAATGACGTGGCATCAAGCAGCCCTCACAGAGTATCCTCTGTGAGGGCTGCTTTTTCTTTTACCTGCCACGATCCTCTGGCTAGTTCCTGATTTGTTTATTCGTCAGGGTCTATACTAATTTTTTGCAGCAGGTCGATCAGAAGGTCCTCTTCCTCTTCGGATAGATTGTGGACAAGGCTGACATTGGACTCGTCCAATATTCCTTGTAGGACAGGGGAAAATTCTAGCGCCTTGGCTGTAGGAGACAAAAGATGGGAACGGCGGTCATTTGGGTCTGTTTTCCGTTCAATATAGCCTGATTCCTCCAATTGTTTCACAGAGCGCGCCGTGGTTGCCTTGTCAAATTTAAGTTCATTCGTCAACTGCTCTTGTGTAATGCCCGGCCGCTGCAAAATGAGCTTTAAAAAGCTGTGTTGTCCTCCACTGCCGATTCCGTAAGGAGTCAGTTTTTTGGACAATATTTTTTGATTACGACGGTACAGGTGGGAAATTAGCTTTCCAATCGGTTGTTTTCTTCTCATCAAATACACCTCATTGGCTTAAAAATGACACATCCCCAGTTGGGACCAAAGCAAAGTTTACAATAATATTGTTGCACACGCAACTAATTTGCTGTACACTAGAACCGTTCATTTAGTTGCGCGTGCAACTAAATGAAAATTGTCAACGATAACGAGGTGTAATGATGAGTTCAACTGCTACAACGGCTACAACCTATCAAGAGAATATCGAAGTCCAGAAGAAACGTTGGCTGATTTTAATTGTTTTGAATCTGTTTACATTTATGTCCACATTGGATGGAAGCATCGTCAATATCGCTCTTCCTGTGTTGTCTCGCACATTACATTTACCCGTAGCACAGATTGAATGGGTGACAACCGCCTATTTAATGGCGATATGTACCGCTATTTTATTTTTTGGCAAGCTTGGAGATATCGTCGGTAAAATCAAAATATTTAAAATCGGCACAGTCGTATTCATTCTTGGCTCCCTATTGTGTGGTCTTAGCTCTTCACTCTCTATGCTGCTGATTTCCCGCATTATTCAGGCGATTGGGGCGTCCATGACCATGGCAAACAGCCAGGGGATTGTGACAGATGTCTTCCCCTCCAATGAACGGGGCAAAGCACTTGGCCTCATTGGAACCTTCGTTTCTCTAGGTAGTATCGCCGGGCCAAGCTTGGGCGGTATTATTGTCTCCTCGCTCGGCTGGCAGTACATTTTCTGGGTCAATGTACCGATAGGATTGGTCGCTGTCTTTCTTGGCTGGAAGCTTCTGCCGAAGGATTTGATCAAGGTGAACGATAAAATTGACGTTCCCGGTAGCTTGGTATTTGCTATTTTTATTCTCACTTTGTTCGTCGGATTGTTGCTGGGACAACAGGTCGGGTATGGCGACAAACGTATCGTTGCTTCGCTGGTGATGGCTGTAGTTGCTTTTGCCATGTTTATTCGATTGGAACTTCGTCGTCCACAGCCACTGCTACAGCTCGCGCTATTCAAAAATCCGTTATTTTCGCTCAGTATTTTGTGTGCTTTTCTGGTGTTCGTCGCTAACTTTTGCTTTAACATCATTTCACCTTTTTATGCGCAGAATATGCTGAACTTGTCGCCTTTTCATGCCGGGTTCCTGCTGATGTTGTTCCCCATCTCTATGGTTATTGTGGCCCCACTCAGCGGTGCGCTTTCCGATAAAATCGGGTCTGAACTGCTCACATTCGCCGGGCTGGTCGTTATGGTCATTGCCCAGATTGGATTGGCCCAACTGCATGCAGGCAGCTCCATCCCGCTCGTGGGTCTGTGGATTGCCATGCTGGGCATTGGCAGTGGTTTATTCCAATCGCCGAACAACTCGCTGATTATGTCCACGGTACCCCGCACACAGCTCGGCTCAGCCGGTAGCGTCAATTCGCTGGTTCGCAACGTCGGTATGGTTGTGGGGATCACCTTGGCCACATCAATCCTCTTTTATATTATGAGTAAAGAGGCTGGTTATCGGGTCACCGGCTTGGTCCCGGGTCATCCAGAAATTTTTCTGGCAGGCATGCATGTAGTCTTTATGACGTCTGCGTCCATCTGTCTTGTGGCGGCATTGTTAACAGGCTGGCGGCTGATCGGGGCTAGACGGGTAAGAACGCAGCAAGAAAAGGGATAAAGAGTAACATTTACAATTTTAAAAATGGGATACAAGGGTGGAGCTCACATGAAACATTACTATGCATGCGGAACAAAATTGATGGTAAAGGAGTGTGAAGGCGAAGGCCCTATAAGCGTTGCGATGCGAAAATGATGAAAAAGATGTCTTTACAGGTAATTGAATTGCTAAACCGCAAGATGGCTGCTCTTTCCAAGGAACCCTCTTGCGGGTCCCTACACTTCTACTAAACGTCCATTCTCTTTCCATGATTGCAGTATTTTCTCAAGTACCCACTGGTTTTTGTAGCCGTCCTCGAATAAGGGGGCACGATCCACAGACTCTCCCCTTGCCAGCTCAACAAAATCTTCATAGGCCGTATGATTATAGATTGCAGGGACAGTCCAAGTCTCGTATTCGGCATCCGGGTGTTCTAGGTCACGCAGCACAATGCGGATACTTTCCGGATTACTGAGGCTGGCGTGCAGCGTACCCAGTTCTCCATAGATATCGACTTCGATATCGTGCCGTATGCCGATGGCATTTTTATGTGTGATAAAGGTTCCCACGGTATTGTCGCCTACGATGCCATGAAAGGCAGCGAGATCTTCCACATCCACTTTTACAGGCAGGCCCGTGATCGGATCGAGCCGCTCGGGTGTAATGGTATGTAGCAGCGCTGCGACACTTTTAAATTCACCCACCAAAAAACGGGCCAGATCAATGATATGTGAGGCTGTATCCCCCACTACTCCAGAACCAGCCTTGGCTAAATTGTGACGCCAAGTATACGGATGCTGACGATACGGCGCAAATGCATCCATTAGATAACGAAATTGAATGTTATAGATTTTACCCAGCTTTTGCTCATCCAGCAGTTGCTTGGTATATTGGAAGGCCGCGCCGTAGCGATGCTTATAGTGAACCAGCAAAGGCACCGGATTCGCTGTATATAGCTTTTTCAACCGATCCGCTTCCTCCCATGTGAGAGTCAATGGTTTTTCTGCCAGTACAGCTTTGTGTTTTTCCAGCGCAATACGAATAATGTCAAAATGCACATCATTGGGTGTCAGCGACAGAATCGCATCTACTTCTGGGTCACGGATTAATGCTTCATAATGGGCGTACCGCTTGGAAGCAGGCAGTTGCAATTGTTCTCCGATGGCTTGAAGGCGATGGGGATTCACATCACTAACGGCCACAATAGATACCCCCGAGATGGTGTGGAGTGATCTCATGTGATATTCAGCGATAAGACCCAGGCCAATGATACCCATCCGAATTTGTTTGGTTGGGAAGGTGGTGGTACTCATATGTTCAGAACTCCCTTCTCTTCAATTTGGTTTGAACTCTGTAGCAAATTCCTTTTGCTATGCAGTATCACCCGTTGCTTTGTAGAATAGTCCCCACAGGAAGTGATCGTTGCAACCCTTAATTCAACAGTCCGATGCCGGTAGTGAATACAATGTCTCATAAAAAAAGGATCTGCAGCTCCGTTGTCCGGTGTTGCAGATCCTTGGTATTCCTTCTCTATATCGACTACATCAAAAATGTACCTACCACAAAAGAAACCCCGACGATGATTGAACGCAGCAGCTGTGCCAGAGCCACATTGCCCTTGGCAATTTCCTCGCACACCTTGGTACGCGGCGTCACCAGATCAAAAATCACATAGACGAGACACAGCACTACAATGCCCACAGCCGACCAGGCCAGCATATCGAGCCATGAATGACTGCTGTACGACACCATCCCCACGATGATACACAGACCTAGCAGCTTTGCCCCCATATAGATGCCTGCCGCCTCATTGCCGTGTGCGATTTCTTGATTATCGTTATAACGTGTCAGTAAGCTGAACACAAAATAACCTACGATTAAGATGGCAAACAGGATAAGCAGGCCGATACCTACATTGCCCAGTGCGTTGCCCAAACTGATATGAGAGTCCAATTTTTTTCCTCCTTATGATACTTCAGGATTTTGCAAAATCCTCACTTGTGAAAATGAAACAGATATGTTCGAATATTGTATATTTTTCAATTTAGCTTATACAACCGGCGGATTAGGATGTACGGTGGCAACGGCGGCGGCGCAATAGTAGGCCATATCACCTGTTACCTTTTCACCGATTCGCGGCAGGACACCCGCAAAACGCCCCCCAATTACAAATATGCCTGTTAACACATAGCCGTGAAATAGCCCTTCCTCGGTCTGTACCTCTGCGGTCTGCATCGGCCACAGCCGCTGATAAATCTTAGGCTGTCCTTCATAATAAGCGGCAACATGTGCGGCTTCCTCCTGCTCAGGCGTTCGTGGGGCATCAGCTTGGTGAAGCAGATCAGGATGGTCGGTCTTCGCATTTTGAACCTTTCCCAAGACACCTTCTAGTCTCTCCTCGTCTTCGGTATGTTCAATCAAGTGCGTCCCTTTACCCTCCCGACCCCATATACCTTTGGCCACATAGGGCTCTTTATTTTGCATAAACACCGAGGGTTCAAAATACGTAGGCAGCAGGTAGGTTCGTATCACCTCCAGCTCGCGATCGTCAAACAAACGAAAACCACAGAACTCTGGTGTCTGCTCATTGCGCTCATACAGTGACCAAACGGTTGCGGTGAACCCTTTGCTCTGGGTAATGATATGCTGCGGTGGGTTGATTAATCCTATTTTCCCGTCTGCCACCATATCCATTAGCGCCTGCCCCACCTCAAGCCCCGTATTCTCCTCCCGGTCATCAATTAGATACTCCAGCGGATACAGGCGATAGAGAATGCGGATTTGCTCTCCCCGGTGATACAATCCTTCATTCGGGATAATCTCCAGTTCTTCCAAAGGAGCATAAACGACTTCGAATCCGGCTTGTTCACATAAACGCATAATATATTTGGTGTTCGTCTGATCCTCGATGTGCCAGTCATAGCAAGTGAAATACACCTTTGTCCCTAATCCCTTGCGGCTATAAAAATGAATGAGCTCCGTCAAGGCAGACTGAATCGCCTCGTCCATTCCAGTTGAGGGTCCATGTAGTGCATTGTCATCCTCCGACATTCCTCCCTTACTCAGCACCTCTAGCAGCTTTCCTTCGAGATAAGCCACCTCGGGAATTCCTGTTGGGGTATCGGTGTTATTCTCAATGCACTTGATACCCGCTTCCCCCACAATCCAGTCCTGGCGGGTTATCCCATCCGGCTCGGCCTCCATACGTGCAGCACGCAGCAAGCCCGGATGAATCCCCAACCGTTCCACCAGGTATTCATCCGGCATATAGCGCTGAACGAATTGCTGAACCTTGCGATAAATACGATGTACCGCCTCAGAAGCAACCTGAAGCTCTGCCAGCTCGCTTTCCCGATATACCGTTAAGGCCGGCACGCAATAGGGCTTGCCATACATGCGGTGATACGGGATGATACGGCTGATTTCACCCTTAAAAAGCTCATCATGTTCATAAGGCAATTGCCGAATCGTGCGCATGCTCATCTTAACCCCCAGAGAAAAAGCCGCTGCGTGAGCCGCTGCTGCCAAAACCGCTGTGTGAGCTGGAAGATGAGGATGAGCTTTTGCGGTATGAGCTGGAAGAAGAACGACTGCTATGGTATGAGGAGCCTCCACTATAATAAGTCGATCCGCCATAGTAATACCCACTGCTGCCTGAATCCCGACACGCCGTTTGTTCCGATATAGGAAGCTCATCGCAGTCATAATACTCGTCGTCACCGCAACCCGTCAGAGCGGCCGGGACAGCCAACATCAGGGCAAAGGCCGCCATCCGTGTACGAGAGCCGGGCTTGGATTTCATTTTTTCCCAAGAATGCTCCATCACAGATCGACCTCCTTCACAAACAGATGTACCTTTTTCAGCTGAGGGTCCAGTACCGAATATATAAATTCATATGTTTTGCCACCCAGTACTGTATAGTGATCTAATAGCCGTTGGGCCAACTCCAAAGTAAATACCGAACCTTCCCGCTGATCCATACTACGGAATGCAGGTTCATGCCATATCCAGTACATTGCACTGTATGTGGAAGTGTAACCTCCCTCACTGGCAAGCACGAGGTCTGTGATAGACGCACCGTAAGGCTTTGCACGTTCCCCTGTAAATTCAGTCACATAGACGGAATGATCCGTATGTTCCTCACTTTCATTCGAGATATGCGACCATAGTTTGTCATGGAGACGCGTAGCGTCTACAAGCTTGCGTAGAAACAGCTCATCTCCCGATACGGATTCCCGTGTCAGGCTGCGCAGTTCCTTTTGAGTGTCTTCCGACCATTCGCGATACGTTAATGAATAATAAATGATGATTCCCTTCCCTTCCTGTACGCTTCTGTCATGAGGTTTGCAACAAATCAAAGCGCTTCTGTCGTTGATCACTATACGAGATTCTACCTTGAAAAGGTTCAATTTGGAAGAAAAACACGACAAAAAGCCGCAATCCCTAGGATTACGGCTTGATTTTAGCTGCTACAGCTTGATATTGTTCTCGTCGAAATATTCCTCCAGCGTCATCCCCTGCTTGGCTACATCCTCCGCAATGTCTATTCCCACATAACGGATATGCCAAGGCTCGTACACGTAGCCGGTCACATCTTCCTTACCCTTCATATAACGAATAATAAATCCGTATTCCGGTGCATGTTGTTCCAACCATTCGCCTTCCTTGGAAGCTCCGAAGGATTGCTCCAGCGCATTACCTACGCTTGGGCTGGATACATCAATGGACAATCCCGTCTGATGCTCACTCGTACCCGGTACAGCGCTGACTTTAGAGGCATATTCCTGTCCCTTTGTCTTTACATTGTTGTCGAAAATAGACACCTGACGCTTATAGGAACGGTATCCCGATACCGCACGCAGCTCGATGCCGTCCTTTTTCGCACCGTCGAACAGCTTCTCCAGTGCCTCTGCCGCTTCCTTACGCAAATGCCGCTTTTCGTGCGGTCCCTCGAAGGAAAATTGCACCTGCGGCTCCACCAGGTCGTCTGGGACATAGCCCACAGGCAAGCTGCGCTTTTTGTTCACAACGACTGTATCCGAAGTCGCATTGGTGACAATCGCGGTTCCATCCTCTTCCTTAACCGTGGCTTGCAGCGCACTCTGGCTCCGCAACGCCATCACTGGGTCGGCTTGTCCACTTTCTGTACCCGCAGAGGCTTGTCCAGCACTAGTGCTACCATTGCCCGCATCCGGCTGGGTGGAAGGCTGCACATTCTCCTGTACCGCTGTAGATGACTTTAACGGCTCGCTTTCCTGTCCACCTGATCCTCCCTGCTGGCAGGCTGCCAGTAATAGCCCTGGCAGGATCAGCCCTGGAATGAGCGCTTTGGTCCATCGCTGAGATGTGCGCGTCTGTTGTATATGTCGTTTCATGCTGGTATCTCCTCCAATATTGCAATTGATACATGACTTGCAGTGACTTTTCCGTTCCCCCATTGTAACTGAACTTTGGACACTCTTCGAAGCCGTTATCCCGTTCGATGAAGGCGAATAGACTCGAAAAAGGAAGTATATACCCGAATTGTTACGGAGTATGACGTTTTTGCGGAATTGCAGCTCGGGCCCGCTCGGCTACCCGTTCACGTATGAGTTTCAATGCCTCTTCCGCACGGGGTAAACCCGGCAGCAAAGCCGTAATATCCGCTTCCTTCTTAGGAACAAGCTTCTGCGGCAGATGAATCTCAATCGCATGAAAACCTGCACCGGGACGATGTAATGCTCCTTCTGCCGCTGACTCGGCAATCCATTCGCTAATCGCAGCCGATCCACTGCGTCCGCCTTCCGGCCGCGAGGTAGACTCAAGCGCGGGGGATGTCCCCTGCACATGAGATAACTCTCCGGCCCAAGCACTGAATACGTACTCCAGCAGCTCTTCCCGCGTCATTCCGATCAATTCCAGACAGGTCTGCGGCTCGCTTTCCATCCCGGTCTGAAGAGCCTTCTTCACATCGTCGACTACACCCACGCCATCCTCCATGCTGGAAGTGGCTGTCTCAGCTGCTAGCTGAACGATCTCATCCAGCGATAGACAGGTTTTCCCTTGCAAAAAGCGGTAGATGTCCAAAGGATCTGCTTTTAGCTGCTCCAGCCATGCCTTTCGCTGTTCGGGGTTTAGTACAGGCGCTGGACCCATCCATTGGACAGCATGTGCGGAAGGTACACCCGTTGATTCGCCTTCCAAGCCATTTCTGTCTAATTCCGCTATCCATTGACCGTCAGTTACTTTCAGCTTCACTCGCGGCCTCGTCATCGCCTTCATCCTTTCTCTGCTCACTCAATCCATACATCATTTTGCAACGCTATCAGACCGCGCAATTCATCATCAGACATTTCGGTGAGCCAATGTTCACCGGAGCCGACAACCTGCTCGGAAAGTGCCTTTTTGCTCTCGATCAGCTCGTCGATTCGCTCCTCCAGTGTACCTTGACAAATCAGCTTGTGCACTTGTACATTGCGGCTTTGACCAATACGGAATACGCGGTCTGTCGCCTGATTTTCCACTGCAGGATTCCACCAGCGGTCATAGTGAATGACATGGCTGGCACGTGTCAGGTTCAGGCCCACACCACCTGCACGCAGGGAAAGTACGAATATATTCGGCCCTTCTCCCTGCTGGAAGTTGTGAACCATTTCATCCCGTCTGGTTTTCGCCAGTCCTCCATGTAGAAAATACGGCTCTTCCCCGAAGATTTTGGCCAAACGGGAGACCAGCAATTCTCCCATCGACACATATTGGGTGAATATCAGCGCCGATTCGCCGTTCTCGCGAATCGTCTCTACCAATTCCAGCAGTCGCTCCATTTTGCCCGAGTTTTGCGTTTTACCACTATCAGCCCGACCCGGAATGATCAGACCCGGATGGTCACAAATCTGCTTCAACTTGGTCAGTGAAGACAGAACAAGCCCTTTGCGAGCTATACCGATCTGCCCATCCAGTGTTCCCAATAATTGATCCACTACGCCCCGATACAATCCGGCCTGCTCTGGTGTCAGTACACAGTAGGATTTCAACTCCAGCTTCTCCGGCAAATCCTTGCGTATATCTGGGTCGCTTTTGAGTCGACGCAGCATGAACGGGGAGACGAGGCGATGAAGCTCACGCAACGCAGACCCCCGCTCCTCTCCCGCCAGACTGTACCGTTGGCGGAATGAAGACGCCGTACCGAGGTAACCTGGGTTCAGGAATTGAAAAATAGACCACAGCTCGCTCAGCCGATTCTCTACCGGGGTACCCGTCATGGCAATCCGATGTGGAGCAGACAGCTTCATGACGCTTTGTGCTTGCTTTGTTCGTGCATTTTTTATATATTGCGCTTCATCCAACACGATGGAGGACCAGTATACCGCAGATAAATCGCTACCGTCCCGTCCCGCCAAATGATAGGTAGTGAGGACGATATCATACTCACGTACACTTTCCTGAAACAGCTCGCCGTGGAGTCGCTGGTTTCCATGGTGAATATACAGTGACAAATCCGGTGAAAAGCGTTTCAACTCGCGCTGCCAGTTGCCGAGCAAGGACGTTGGACAGATGATCAACGCCGGACGTTGATCATCTGCGCCGATGCCACCGTCGAGTAGGCAGGTGATGACCTGAATCGTTTTACCAAGCCCCATATCGTCCGCAAGGCAGACGCCAAAACCTAATCCACGCATCGCGGCCAGCCATTGAAAGCCGCGCTCTTGATAGGGCCGTAATGCGCCGTGCAGCGTCTCTGGCACAGGTCGCGGCTCTACCGAACGAAGTACGCCGCCCTCAGCCAAAGACGCAAGCAATCCGGCGGATTCCGCGCCAAAGATGGACAAGCCTTTCCATGAGGCCTCGCCTGCACTTTCATTTTCTGCGGCCAGATGCATCCATTCGGACAAGCTCATCTCACCGTTCTCACCGCGCTTGATAAAGCGCAGCACCTGACGAATTTCCTTAGGATCGACCTCGATCCATTCCCCTCCGAGACGTACATACGGCAAATTAGCGGCGACAATGCTTTCCAGTTCCTCCATCGTCAAAGTTGTATCACCCAGCACAGCCTCGGCATCAAACGAAATCATGCGGTTAATGCCGACAGTCGATGTATCGGCAATCACACCATCCGGCTTGGCACCCTGCTCTGTCGAACGCATTTTGAGCCGCAAGCCTGCACGTCTTCGGCCCTCCCGGCTCCAGCGTGAAGGCATTTGCACGGTAATACCGTTCTTTTGTAATGCGGGAACGGCTTCCGTCAGGAAGCGGAAGAACATCTCCGGCTCCAGTGTCAGCCCTTCGGGATAAGGGCGGTTCAACGCTTCTTGCAATATAGGTGCCGCTTCAGCAGCCTGTCCGAGCCTCATTAGCAGTTGCGCCTGCACTTGACGATATACAATTCCGCCGCGAACCAGATCGCGTTCAGGATGCGCCCACAGTGCCAGAGCAGGCAGTCGCAACCCCGGCTCAGCATCGCTTTCTGCCCAAAAGGTAATGCGCCATTCCTTCACACTCTCTTCCAGCGAAGGCTCCAAACGAAGGCACAACCGCAGTTGCCCTTCTATCGGCTCCTTGTCTTCCCGCTCCGTGACAGGCATTGCGCTTCCCTTAAGAGAGGACGCTTGGAGAACCAGCTCCTCCATCTCCGCGGGCGTTCCCTGAATCGCCACCGGGCGGGAACCTGTCAGCAGACTGTTCCACCATAGCTCTGTCAGCGGCGATCCTCCGCGCCGATACTCTGCACGATATCGTCCCAGCTCACGGTCTGATGCTGCCAACACCGCGGTCGTTTCCGCATGGATGACCGCACACAAGAAGGAGTACAGCACGATTCCGGCTGCATCCTCGCGTGTTTCAGGCTCCTTACCCGCGAAAACGGCAGGAGCCGCCATACAAACAGCCGGCATTGCAGCAGCCAGCTCATGAAAGCGGCGTATGTCCTCCTCTTGATACAGACGAGGAATCCACACCCCGACAGCCGCTTCCGGACCGCGACGACGCGGTCCCGATGGACGCGCCTCTGTAAGCGATGGCGTAATTTCGCCCCGCTGCATCAGCTCTAGCGCAAAATAAGCGGCTTTTTGCCAATATTGCATTTCCTCGCCCAGCGTAATGCCCGATGCCGCACAGCCCTTCTCGTCCATGCGGGTCAGCAGTGCCATCGTCTCGCGCGGTTCCAGCGCCAAGCCCTCCAATGTACGCCCCAGCATGGAACGTCTTTTGCCACCTCTGCCCGCGGTTTCCACACGAGCAGTGTTCGGTATTCGTACCTCGGCAAGGCGCAACGCAGCCTGCCGAAACGGCCGAAGGTCTCCCTTTAGCGTCAGCCTGCGAATTACACTGCTCCACGCATCGATACGTGGTTCCGACGTCTCACCAGAAAAGCAAAAAAACACATCTCCGAGCCATATCCCATAAAGCGGTTGATTCATATCTGTCTCCCGTCCAGCCTTTTGAATTATTACTCTTCATCATATACGAAAACGGGCTCTTTTCAAAACTTTATCACAAAAATAAATGGAAAGTCATAAGTCAATAACCTTAAATATTCATGTGGTTAACTATAAATAAGAGAATCAATTTACAGGATTAATTGTCTTTTTCTTCATCATCCGCTTTTGCATCCTTCAGATAAGGGTTCAGGCTGTCTTGCAACAGTTGCTTGACCTGTACACGCAGTTCTTTGGGAAATACGACCTCGGCCTCTGGCCCGTATTTTAGCAAAAGTCGGGATACATATCTAAACTCTTCGACCGGAATATATCCCTGCCATTCCTGAGCCTGCCCTTCCTGATGGGAAACATTTTGGAAGAGGGCATCTGATCCGGCCAGCCTGACACCCAATGCGGTAAATTTTATTTTGGACGGAATTCCTATACGGGAATCCTCCGAAGCCAACCATTCTTGAAGTGTAGGAAGGGTGTCCAAGGTGTCGTCCAGCATCGTTATTGTGATCACCCGATCTGAACGATACAAAATGATGCGGTCTCTGCTATACGCTGGCATGTACCAATATCCGTGATCAAAATACAGTCCAATCGGATATACCTGAGTCCACTTTGCCCCGGAAGCGGAGCGGTAATGCATGTTCACCCGGCGCTTATTCAGCGCAGCCTCCAAAATGATTGAGGTGTAGGGTGACTCTGCGTGAGTAGGTAGCATACGAAAAGAAATGTACTCCTTTAATTGATCGATGCTGTCCTGCACATCCTGTGGAAGTTCGGCATAATAGTGCTCGGATAAATGCTCACGAACTGAGCCAAAAGGGATATCTGGAATGTTCTCCAACAGTTGCAGCATGAGAAAAAGACCCAAGGCCTCGTCACGAGCAAGATGAAGGGGAGGAAGAAGCCGATTGGGAAGTGCCCGATACCCGCCATGAGGACCCATTTCGGTATAAAGGGGTAATCCGGTCTGCTGCAAATAGTCGAGATCTCTCTGTATCGTCCTGACGGAGACACCAAAACGTTCAGCCAGCTCACGCGCCGTATATTTTTTTCGGGAATCCAGTATCCTCATAAGAGCAATTCTGCGTTCGTTCATAAGGTACCCCTCTAATCAAAAATTAATTTAAAATGACCGTTTAACTACGACATACGATGTCATAAATACATTGTAACATTAGGATATAGAAAGGAGTGAATGAACACTATGAAGGATTTGAAATCAAACGCAGTTGTGCTGTATATTGCCATGAGTCTCGACGGGTATATCGCTTTGCCGGACGGTTCGGTGGACTGGCTGTATGATGTTAAAGGGGATGGTGGGGACAATGGATATGCCGACTTTTACGATACCGTTGGTACGGTGCTGATGGGCAGACTGACGTATGAGGAAGTATTGAAGCTCTCAGATGATTTCCCTTATGCTGGAAAGCCATGCTATGTGCTCACACGAGCATTAACGGAGCAACAGCAGGCGCCACATATTACATTTACGGACGAAGCTCTGACTGAACTGGTTCCACGTCTACAAGGACAATCGGAAGGTGCGGTATGGCTAGTCGGTGGAGGCCAGTTAGTCCAGGCCTTCTTACAAGCTGGACTGCTGGAGAAAGCTATCATTGCGATCATTCCCAAAGTGCTTGGACAAGGGATACCGTTATTTCCAGAGGGAACACTACCAAGTACGTTTGAACTCCAAGAAATAGAACGCCGCGGGGATATTGTTCTTCTCCATTACCATATATAATTAATTTTGCAAAAAAGCCTTCGTATGTTCAGGATCATGCAATTTCCCTGACATACGAAGGCTTTATCGCGTGCTTTTGTTCTTATTTAGTCTTCAAATTTTCCCATGTTTTCTGGAAATCATCGAATAGCTTCCCAGCATCCGATTTACCTGCCACATAGGCTTGCATCTGACTTCCGAATTCTTGCTGTGCTCCTTCAGGATAGCGGCTAAAGAACCAGCCCAGCAGTTTGTTTTCCTTACTGTACTTCACCACTTCAGCACCCAATTGGCCCATATCAGCCTCTGCCCCTTCGATGCTCTTGAACGCTGGAATAAACTTGAATTCCTTGGTGATATACTTTTTACCCTGCTCGGATGTTACCATCCAGTTTAAGAACTCTTTCGCCTCGGGTTTGACAGACGAATTTTTATTAACCACCCAGTTGTTGGCGACACCTACAAACAGCTTATCTCCGGCTGTTGCGTCTTCACCAATCGGCATAGGCAAAATACCCAGATTCAGCTTCGGATTAATTCCATCAATTTGGACTTGAGTCCAGTTCCCCTGCTGCATCATGGCAGCCTTTCCAGTGGCGAAGTTCGTTACCTGCGTGTTGTAATCAGTCGTGAGCGGCTTCGTATTCCCATACTTCAGTGTCAGATCGAACAACTTAACCCACTCGGCAAATACAGCGTTGCCCGGAATCTTTGCAGTTCCATCATTCAGTCCCTTAACGAAGGCCGAAGGGTCTGGCTGATTGGCAAATGCCACGTTCAGCAAATGATTGCCCAGCACCCAAAACTCCTGATATCCATTAGAAAATGGAGTAATCCCAGCGGCTTGGAGCTTTTGTGCAGCTCCCTCCAGTTCGGACAATGTTTTAGGGGTCTCCGTAATCCCCGCCTTCTTGAACAAATCCTTGTTATAAATAAAGCCGTATCCTTCCAGATTCATCGGCTGACCATACAGCTTGCCGTCTTTGGTCATCGGCTCTTTGGCGACATCGACCACATCCCCAACCCAAGGCTGGTCAGACAGGTCCTCCAAATATTCCAGCCACGTATCCAGCTCGCGGTAACCGCCGACGTTAAAAATATCCGGCTGCTCCCCGGAAGCAAACTTCGCCTTTAAAGCCGCTCCGTAATCACTGCCCCCGCCCACGGTCTGAATATCGAGCTTGATCCCTGGATGAGACGCTTCGTATTCCGCCTTCATGCGGTTCAGCGCTTCTGCAATCTCTACCTTGAATTGAAAAATGTGAATGGTTTTTTCCTTCACTTCCTCTTTGCCTGCGTTTTGTCCGCCACTGCTGTTACAACCTGCCAAAACCAGGGCAAAGGCCGCGAGAAGCAAGATTAATGCTTGAGCTTTCTTTTTAAAAGTATGCGTTTTCATTTTGATGTTCCTTTCTATTCTAAATTCATACCAGATGAACTCGAAAAATTCATGTGGAAACGGAGCTAACGGAATGGTGCTGAACAAGCGATAGCGCTCGCCTTTGTCTCTAGATTCCCACCTTTATTCGTTTATTCAGGGAAATCTGGAGGCTAACAGCGATGGTAAGCACCCTCGTTTGCGGAGTGGCACACCGTGTACATTTTCAGCTCATCCCACACTCAACCCTTGACCGAACCCGCCATAATACCTTGTATAATATATTTTTGCATAGCCAGAAAGAATGCGATGACTGGCAAGATGCCCAGCACCAGAGCAGGCAAAGCCAAATCCCACTGCTTTGTGTATTGTCCGAAAAAGGCATAGGTCGCAATCGGAATCGTGCGCAGCTCAGCCTTTTGCAGTACCAGAGAAGGCAGGAGATAATCATTCCAAATCCAGAGCGTATTTAAAATAATAACAGTTACCATCATCGGCAGCATCAACGGATACACAATTCGGAAAAACACTCCGTAAGGCGTACAGCCGTCCACCGTAGCTGCTTCTTCCACCTCGACTGGCACACCTTTGACGAATCCATGAAAGAGAAAGATCGACATTGGAGCTCCGAATCCCAGATAACAGATGACCAGACCACTTATACTGTTCATTAAATCCAGTGTACTTACAACCTTGACCAAAGGAATCATCACCGATTGAAAAGGAATAACCATAGCAGCTACGAACAGGCTGAACAACACTCGATTATAACGCGTCGGACGCCGGACCATTCGGTAAGCTGCCATTGAGCTGATCAGTACGAGCAGCAGATTACTAACTACCGTAACCACGAATGAATTCCATAAAGCTTCGGGAAAACGTGTGATGCTCCACGCTCTAGCGTAGTTGCTCCATACAAAGGTTTGTGGCCAGGCCGCAGAATCGGTGAGCAGGTCACCAAAGCTTTTGACCGAATTCACGAATAAAAAGTAAAACGGGACGAGGAATAACAATGCGACGAGGATCATCACTATCTCGGTCGCCCATGTTCCAAAGCGGTAGCGCTTGCTTGTTTCCATTTACGCTTCCACCTCCCGACTTTTCGTCAGTCGTACCTGAAGGCTCGTAACCAGAGCAACAATGATAAAGAAAATGAGTGCTTTAGCTGTTCCCAGCCCATAACGATTATTCACAAACGCTTCATTGTAAATATTGAGTGCAACCGACTCTGTGGACCCGAAGGGACCGCCTTTGGTCAGTGACAAATTAAGATCGAACATTTTGAATGACCATGATATCGCCAGGAAAAGACAAACCGTAACGGCAGGCATGATTAAAGGAAGTATAATCGACCGCAAAATTTGCATCCGACTAGCTCCGTCAATTTCGGCTGCTTCTAGCATATCGCGGGGCACATTGGTTAGGGAAGAGATATAAATCACCATCAAATACCCGGCAGTTTGCCAGATAAACACGATTACAATGCCCCAGAAGGCCGTGATCTCATCTCCCAACCAGGACAGATTGAAGAAGGACAAGTTCGTGCTCTCTCCGATTGCTGCAAATCCCTTGACGAAAATAAACTGCCAGATAAAGCCCAGCAACAGACCTCCGATCACATTGGGCATAAAAAAGATGGTCCTTAGTACATTTTTTGTTTTCAACGGTTTGGTTAGAAAATACGCCAGCAGAAAGCCAAAAATATTCGCAGCCACCACTCCTACCACCGTAAAACGGACCGTAAACCAGAACGCTGTCCCAAATTTGTCATCATTCCATAAAATGTGACTGAAATTATCCAGCCCGACCCACTTTGCCTGATTGGCTACTCCATTCCACTCTGTAAAAGAATAGTACATTCCGAGCATGAAAGGGATTACAATAATGATAACGAAAAATAACGTCGACGGCCCTACAAAAATCCATTGCTGTAGCCATTGCGACGACTTGGCGCGATTCAAACCGATCCCCCCTTATGTTGTCTATTGGTGTCTGGAACGCTCCTTTACGGCTTTCTTTCAGCAGTATGATGTTTGGGCCGTAAGGATATGCGATTCACATGTTCATTATGTCGAATAAGCGCTCTCGAGAACACGTAGGATCGTGAACCATTAAGGGGGAAAATATTGACCTCTGGCTCGCCTTGAATTGTGAAAGGAGCTCACTGCATGAAATTTTACAGTATTCGTTCTCGCCTAATCTGGTTTTTGCTCATTGCGGTCACCCTGCCGCTACTGCTGTCGATGACCATGACCTTCGTTCTCACCAAGCACTCCTTGCGGGAGCAGGCCACACAAGAAAATGAGCGGCTTATTTTTCAGGGAATTACGAATTTGGATAACTATTTACAGGGTTTGAATCGCGCGTCCATCGGAGTCTATAATGACCCTCATTTTCTGCGTAATCTGGCCAAAATTCCGGATGATTACCGGGCCGTCGCTGAAATATACACCACTCTGCAAACGATGATGAATGCTACGTCAGGCATTGACCAGGTGTATTTGCATTCTTTTGAGGCCGGGCAATCTACGCTGATTACCAGCACGGTTCCTCTACGGGAATTCCGGCTGGAGCCCTTTACCGGTTTTATTCATTATGGGCCTTCCGGACTGTTCATACAGCCCACGCATATGAAGCATTTGTACGGCTTTTCGGCGGTTTCCTATGCGGAGCACAGCACAGAGCAGCAAGTATTTACACTTCATCGGGCGATTCGGAACATTCCTGCCTCAGAGACGCTTGGGGTACTGGCTATAGATGTTGATCTGGAGCCGCTGCGCAGTATTTGCCGTCAATTGTATGATGCGGATACAGAGGAGCTGTTTTTGATCGATCGAAACGGAACGATCATATATAGCGGAAAAGAAGCATCAATTGGAACACACTGGAAGGAATCTGACCTGCTCAATCGAATTTCTAAAGAAGGCGAGCACGGAGTGATTGAGGATGATACAGCACTGCACGTGTACGGCAAGCTGGATGCCAACTTGTCAGGCTGGACACTCGTCAAGAAAATTCCACATCGTACGCTGTATTTACGGGCTACCCGCCTGACTCAGATCAATGCGGTCATTACAGGCGCAGCATTGCTACTTGCCATTGTTGCCACGTTATGGATTTCGATAAAAATCACGGCACCTATTAAGCGACTGACTCGTTACATAAACCAGATTCAGTCCGGTCAACTGGATGTAGACATTCGGGCCATGAGTAACGATGAAATCGGAATACTGTCGCGCCGTTTCAGACAGATGATGGATACCATCAATAACCTCATTTTGCGGGAATACAAGCTGGAGCTGGCTAACAAGACACATCAATTGAAAGCGCTTCAGGCACAGATTAATCCTCACTTTTTATATAATACGCTACAGTCTATTGGAACCCTGGCTCTACAGCATGAGGTGCCGCGAATTTATTCGCTGCTCTCTTCCCTTGCCAAAATGCTGCGCTATAATATGAGGGACCATACGGTCGTTACACTTAAGGAAGAAGCCGAACATGTAAAACAATATCTTGATTTGCAAAAGGAACGCTTCGGTGAGCAATTAGAAGTCACTTACCAGTGGGAGGATGAGGTCCTGAATGATCGGGTGCCTAAAATGATTCTCCAACCGTTGGTGGAAAACTACTTTAAGCACGGTGCCGATCCCCGGCTGGGGCCCGGTGAAATTCGCATTACAGGCAGCCGAATCCGGAAAGGCATTGTGAAAATAACAGTGGAAAATAACGGAACTAACATTCCACAAGCCGAGTTGGAGCAACTCCAGCATATGTTAAAACGTCCGCTAAAAGCCTACGAGGAGCCAGACACTAGCGAGCAGGACTCCATTGGCCTTCGTAATGTTCTATTGCGTATTCAGCTTCACTCGGAGGATGGTTCTAACACCCTGTGCGTAGACAACATTCTGCCTCATGGTGTCCGGTACACACTCGAAATTCGCACTGAAGCCCATACGGAGATTCATATTAAGGGAGAGTGATCTGTCAATGAAAGTCCTGATTGTGGATGATGAGAAGCATGTGCGCCATGCCATACGGATGCTCGTACATTGGGAAGCTTGCGGTGTGAGCGAGGTGATTGAAGCCGAGTCGGGCGATCAGGCGATTGAGGTCATTACCGCCCTTTCCCCACCCGTTGTACTCACGGATATGCGGATGCCCGGCAAGGATGGGATAGCACTGATGGAGTGGATTCAAGTCAATTCCCCAGCAACCAGAGTCGTGGTGGTCAGTGGCTATGATGATTTTGACTTGGTTCGACAGGTCATCCGCCGGGGAGGCATGGACTATATTCTTAAGCCCGTGGATCCAGTGGAGATTAACGAGGCTGTAAAAAAAGCCACTCAAGCCTGGCGGACAGCAGAGCAAGACCGGAACAGGCAGACGATGCAGGCCATGGAAGTCAATCGGATGAGGCCACACTATACTGATAAGCTCCTGACTGAAATCGTTTCCGGGATAGCGAATACCCCTCTTTCCATTACGCCCTTACGCGAGGAGCTACGTCTTCCCGCAGCTATTCAGATATGTAATGCAGCTGTGATGAGTACTACTCAGCTGGATGCCGATATACTGGACAAATATAAAACGCGGCGTGCGCTTTTGAGCTTTTCCCTCACTAACATCTGCAACGAATTTCTCGGATCTTCTCAAACCGGAGTTGCATTCCGTCATCTGGAGCGTATGGACGAAATTATTCTGCTATATTGGGGCGATCCATCTCGTTGGTCAAAGCTCTTGCAGGATATTCATACAGGAATCAAAACCGCTTTGCGGTGCTACATGCACATCGGGGTTGGCTCTTTTGGTGCCTTTCCCATAGCGGCAGCCACTGCCTACCAAGAGGCAAGGCAAGCGTTGTGGAAACGGGATGTGTTGCAAGCCGACTGGATGCACCAGAGTACCCAGACACGGCAGAGCATTCGTCTTCCCCAGTTACCTGACATGGAAGAGGAACTACGGCTTAGTGCGCTCAGCTGTAATGCCAGTCGTGTGTCTATAGCGGTAGGCCGCTGGATAGCAGCCGTAGCCGAGTTGCCTTCGGTTACAGCAGAGCAGCTAGCCAGTTGGAATCAAGAGCTGGACTGGATGCTGGCCCGCTGGTTGAATGACAGACCTGGAGATACCGATGGCGAGGAGATGGCAGATGAGTCCGGCTCCATTCATGCCTTGCCGGTCGACAACCGCGGCATGCTTTCGTTGCCCTTATGGCAAAGACAGGTCGAAAACCGACTGCTGGCAGCCGGTCAGGCACTTACACCAAGCCATAGTCCAAACAACCCGACCATCCGTGATATTGCCCGCTATCTGGATGCACACTACGACGAGGACATTTCTCTACAGGATATGGCGAGCCGCTTTTACCTCAGTCGGGAATATATTTCTCGTAAATTCAAGCAGGAGTACGGGGTTAATCTGTCGGACTATTTGTGCCAGATCAGGATGGGCAAGGCAAAGCTATTACTGCTGAATGACAAGCTGCGCCTTCATCATATTGCCGGTATGGTCGGTTATCAGGATGAAAAATATTTTGGCAAGGTGTTCAAAAAACTGGAGGGTGTCACGCCTGGCGAGTTCAGAAGACGCCATTCTGCAAATCCTCAGCCGTTATCGCATACAGCACGTGATCTTCCCACACACCATTAATCTTCAAGTAGTTGAGAGCTAGCCCTTCGCGGCGAAATCCTGCCTTTTCCATCACTCGATTGGAAGGCGTATTTCTTGGCATCACTCCAGCTTGAATACGGTGTAATTCCAACTCATTCAGGGCGTAGCGTACAATATCCTTCACTGCGGAAGTAGCATAGCCTTGTCCGTGGTAAGCAGGATCTACAAAGTAGCCCAGATTGGCGTTTTGAAAGGGGCCTCTAGCGACACCCGACAGCTCTATTCTGCCAATCAGCTTATTATTTTCCGGCAAAAAAAGTCCAAACGTATATCCCTGTCCGGCTTGTGCCGCTTCCAAACCGTTGGAAATCAGACGCGCCTGTTCTTCCAGGGTAAAGTAAACTTCAGGCCGTTCTGGCTCGAACGGTTTGAAAAAATCAAAATTTTCACGTCTGATCTCTAATAAACGTTCTGCATCATTTACTTGCAACAGTCGAATCTGTAGCCCCGGATGGGTTGACTCCATCAAAATCGCGCCATTAGCTCCATGTAACATTGTCAGTTTCCTTCTTTCTCAGTTATTCCTATATTATTGTGTTCACGGTCACAAGACAGGAAAATACCCCAGGTGCATGAGAGCAGCCTAGGGTATCTCCGTCATTCAAAATTTAGTCCGTAACAGGCATCCAGCCTGGAAGGGTCGTCAACGCACCCCACAGGTAGTCAGGAATGACTAGCTCCTGCTGGGCTTGCTTGGATAAGGTCGTGCGAATGGTATCTTCTGTGCCGTTTTGCACCTTCTGAACCCATTGCGGCTCCATCAAAAGTGGACGTCCCAGCGATACAAGCGGTACACCTGTCTCCAGTGCTGCAAGCGCCTCGTCCGGTGTATTCAGCGATCCGACTCCCATAATCGGCACACGGTTACCTACCTTCTCATGGATGAGAACGGTACGTGACCGTTCGTCACTACGGTCACGGAACGAACCACCGAAGAAATGATTTACGGAAATGTGCAGGTAATCCAGCCCTTGATCCGCCAGACGGTCTACAAGCACCATCGTATCATCCAGCGTGATGCCTGGCGTGTGTCCTTCCTCAGGAGACAAGCGGTATCCGAAAATGAATGGCCCCTTTGCATGTTCTGCGATCACTTTCTTCACTTCGTGAACAATCGCCAGCGGGAAGGTCATTCGTTTTTCAACACTTCCTCCCCATTCATCGGTACGAAGGTTGGAGTGCGGGGAGAAGAACTGCTGCACCAGGTAACCATTCGCTCCGTGCAGCTCCACACCATCATAGCCTGCTTCAATCGCGCGGCGAGTTGCTTCGCCATAGGCGCGAATGACGCGATGGATATCGTCGGATGTCATTTCACGCGGCACAGGTGCGCCTTCTTTTTCCTCAGCTACTGCGCTTGCACTAATCGGTTGTCCGTCTGGAATCTGATCCGGTGGACACAGGCGGCCACCATGATAAATTTGCAGGATCGCTTTCGCGCCCTCCTGATGAATCGTATCCGCCAGACGGCGCAGGCTAGGAATCATTTCATCCTTGTCCGCACCAAACTCATTAACAAATCCTTTACCATCTGGAGTTACATACACACAAGCGGTAATAACTGCGCCCACACCACCTGAGCGTTCACGGTAGTATGCCAGTTCCTCGTCACTCACTTCACCATTTTCGTGGGAAGCAAAGTTAGTCATAGGTGCCATGGTAATACGGTTCTTCAACGTAACACCGGATGGCAGGGTAAAAGCTTCAAATAGAGAATTATATTTTGGGTTCATTCTTTCTCTCTCCTTCAGTTAAATCAGATCAGATAATATAAGGCTGTTGAGCATGAAGCCAAATACGAATTCGATGTAGTTTTCCTCCATAACGACTCAAACTACTGTTGCTTACTTAAATACAGTGGTTATAATAACCACAGTATAATGATCCGCAACTATAAAGTCAAATCTATCCTTTCTGACCATCCCTAAACTGTTCGAAAAAGCTGAACCGTAGCCACTTGGCACAAGCCACTAACAAAGCTTAATGCTTCCCGGTTGTGCTTTTCTTCTCCTCCCGGCGGGAAAACCAAGTCGCGAGCAACGAGCCGGAAATATTATGCCACACGCTAAAAATCGCACTCGGTACAGCAGCAATCGGGTTAAAATGAGCTGCTGCCAGCGCAGCACCCAGTCCGGAATTCTGCATTCCCGTTTCCAGCGTAACAGCTTTACGCTTGGAAAGATCCATGCCGAACAGCTTGGCAAACCAATATCCAAGCAGGAACCCGATTCCGTTATGCAAAATAACCACACCAAAAATAATCGGACCTGTCTCCAAAATCTTGCCTTTACTGCCTGCAATCACAATAGCCACGATGAGCATAATCACCAGTGTTGATATGAGCGGCAGCGCCTGGACACTGGCTTCTGCCTGCTTGCGAAATAGCGATTTGACGATAACACCCAGCACAATCGGGACAATAACCACGATCAGAATATCCATGATCAGCGACTTCGCATCAATATTCATCCAACGTCCAGCAAGCAGGTTAATCATCGCCGGGGTAGCCAGTGGAGCAATCAGCGTCGACACCGAAGCAATCGATACCCCCAACGCCACGTCGCCTTTGGATAAAAGCGTCATTACGTTGGACGCAGTTCCACTCGGGCAACAGCCAACCAAAATGACACCTACCGCAATATCCGGTGGCAACTGCAATACTAATGCCAATCCAAAGGCCAGAAACGGCATAATCAGATAATGCCCGACCACACCAATAGCCACATCCACTGGACGCCGGAATACTTCGCGAAAGTCAGCCGCAGATAAAGTTAGCCCCATCCCGAACATGACAATGCCCAGAAATAACTGTATGTATCCTTTCAACCCTGTAAACGCCGCAGGAAAGAAAAATCCCAAGCATGCAAATAAAAGTACCCAGATGGAAAAGGTCCCTCCTACAAATTTCCCTACTTTCTCCAATCTATTCATTCAACTTATCTCCTTACTTCTATATAAGTTGAATTTGAGGAAATACAGCTTATATAGTGCTTAAAATTTTTATCATTGTACTACATATGACTGCATATACATACCACTTTTTATGATTATGCCGGGATCAAGAAACTTTTACCGTTCCGACATATTCGAAAGTAAAGTGGGTATATTCATAGTAGAAGATTGTGACCAGTCAGTCATTTTGGATCATCATTCGTTGAGGAGGAGATATCCCAATGTCACGAAGCCATCCGTATAAATGGTGGAATATTATTGTATTTATTGCTGTCGTTTTCATTAACTTTCTGGCTTCTACACTTCCTATCGGTGGCAGAAGTACTGCTGCTGTATCCAACATGTACCCTACCTTGATCACCCCAGCGGGTTACGCTTTTTCCATCTGGTCGGTCATCTACGTGCTGCTCGCCTGCTTTGTTGTGTATCAAGTTACACCTACAGGGCAAGCCAAGACAAGCGTTCAATCCATCGGTATTTTTTTTATTCTAGGCTGTCTTTTCAATATCATCTGGATTTTCCTCTGGCAGTATGTATACGTAGAACTGTGCGTCATCGTTATTATTTTATACTTGCTTTCCTTGGGCGTCGTGTATGTACGTACCCGCACACCTCAGCCAACCCGCGGAGAAATGTGGTTCGTCAAGCTACCGTTCAGCCTCAACCTCGGTTGGGTATCCGTTGCTACTATTATCAATATTGCAGTGGCACTGGAAAAGAATGAATGGAGTGGCTGGGGACTCAGCGATACGACATGGGCGATCATTATCCTGCTCATCGGCACCATATTGGCGATCATGGTCAGCTTTCCTTATCGTGACAGCATTTATCCTCTCGTATTTGTATGGGCCTATGTCGCCATCGCCGTCGAGCATCCGAACCATGAAAATGTACGGCTGGCTGCATTGATCTTGGCAGCAATCATTCTGGTGTACGCCCTATGGCTATTCTTTGCCCGTAATCGAGACCGGGATTAAAGAAACTATTGATATCTACTAGCAAAAACAAGCGAGTTCGGGTCTGAATCATCTAGCCCAAGCTCGCTTGCTTTGTTTATTCATTTTATCCAATATGATTAGGTATAGACTTTGATCAAATCTATAAGCTTGCTTGTTGAGTGATCTACACCGGGTACAGACTATTCGCCCTTCAATGCAATGACTTCAATCTCTACCAGTGCATCCTTAGGCAGACGGGCTACCTCCACCGCACTGCGTGCTGGATAGGGTTGCTCAAAGAAAGAACTGTACACCTCATTGACGCTGACAAAATCGTTCATGTCCTTCAGGAATACAGTCGCTTTCACAACCTGGTTCATGTTGCTGCCTGCCGCTTCCAGAATGGCTTGTACGTTGCTCAAGGACAGGCGTGCCTGCTCCTGTACATCCTTACCAAACTCACCTGTTGCCGGATTCAGTCCAAGCTGTCCCGAAGTGTAAACAAACCCGCCTGCCTCTACCGCTTGGCTATAAGGGCCGATAGCACCGGGTGCTTTTTCAGTCGCAATTGTTTTTTTCATATGGGTTGGATTCTCCTTCCTGATACTGGTTCACCGTATTATAGCATGTGAAGCCCAAAGCCACTATTCCGTGCGACGGATTAACGCACTTGATGAATTAGAGATTACGATCGATGTGCCGCAACATACAGACCACCCATAAAACACAAATAACGCCGCTGCTGCCCGAATCATCGGGCAACAGCGGCGTTATTATCATTTTTAATCCTAAACGTGGTTTTACACGTTTACATCCGCATCCGCACCCGTTCCTGAACCAGTTTCCTCAACATCGGATGTTAGCTCCGCACCGATGACCCGAATGATGTCGTTCGGATAAATATGTACGCCGCTCGCCTGCGCAAGAGCGATTCGTACCATGGCTCGTGCGATGACCGAAGCCGGGATGGCACGGTAGGAAGCCAGCTTGCCCGTCATCAGACCGTCCAGCGCTTTCATGACAACAGCGGCAGCGGCTTCGCCCAAACGTCGTTCAGGTCTCGCTCCCAAGATCAGCGACGGACGGAACAAATGCAGCGCAGACAGCCCGATAGCAGCAAGCGCCTCTTCAGCCTCACCCTTGGTGCGATTATAAAACACGCGTGAATCTGGATCGGCCCCCATCGCTGAGATAGCTAGCATCTGTACAGCACCAGCCTCTTTGCCCAACTGGGCAGCTAGCACTGGATAGTCCACATCCACCTGACGGAACTGCTCCTTGGAGCCAGCCTTTTTCATCGTTGTCCCAAGGCAACAAAAAACATCATCCACCCCTTCGAAGGCGAACGCCGTTTTCTGTGGCTGTTCCCAATCGATAAGCGCCTGCTCCAGCTTGGGATGCTTGATGTCCAACGGACGTCTGCCCATAACCATGACGCGGTTGTATTCCTTTTGCACCAGCAGCTCTCGTACAACATAACCCCCGACAAGCCCTGTTGCACCCACAACGACCGCTTTACGTTCCATGATAGACCTCCTTTGTGCCATAACGCTCCTGCTCCTACAATTGCGATTAGGTTAATTTAAAGGGTTGTTCGTCCGCCTCCTTGCTTTTGGACGGACACATCGGTAGGTACAGGGAAAATGTACTTCCATTGCCCTCCTCACTCTCCAGACGGATAAACCCGCCCAACAAGCGGGAAAAATCACGGCTGATGGACAATCCCAACCCAGTTCCTCCATATTTACGATTAATGGAACCGTTCGCCTGCTGGAATGCCTCAAAAATAACGTGTTGCTGAAGCTTGGAAATGCCGATGCCCGTATCTTTTACAGCAAATACAACCCAATCTCCCTCCTGTCCCTTTCGATCCAGATGTTGTGTACTGATTTCCAGCAATACACGTCCTTCATGAGTGAACTTAAAGGCATTGGACAACAGATTACGCAAAATTTGCTGTACTCGTTTGGAATCGGACCGAATTTCATTCGGTATAGGCTCATGCTCCTTTAAGCTGAATTCCAGGTTTTTATCCTTCGCAGTGACTTCAAACTGCATCATCATCACCTGCGCAATTTCACGCACATTGACCGGCTCACTTACGATTTCCATGTGTCCAGCCTCGACCTTGGACAAGTCCAGAATGTCGTTGATCAGTTGGAGCAAATCATGCCCCGAGGCATAGATGAGATCGCTGTACTGGTATAACTCGTCCTCATCCAGTTCCTTTCCCTGCTCGTTGATAATCTGCGCCAGGTTAATAATGCTGTTAAGAGGTGTACGTAACTCATGCGACATCGTTGCCATAAAATCCGATTTATATTGGGAAGCCATCATCAGTTGCTTGGCACGTTCCTCTAGAATGACCTTTGTCTTCTGCAACTCATCTCGCTGCTCTGATAACAACTCATTCGCCTGCTTAATCTGATGATTCCGCTGTTGCTCCATCTGAAAGTCCCGTAAAATCAGAGCAAATAGAAAACTGAGGACGATGCCGATTGGCAGTGTCAGAGGAACAACCTCCGCTACATAATAGCGCCAGGGAATGACGCCCAGGCAGGCTATATTTAACGTATTTACGATATTAACCGCTAAAATGGTCACCGATGCCTTGATAATCAGACGCCAGGTGGAACGCCGCATCCAGTAGTTCAATCCGGCGCACAGGACGCCCAGAATGCTCATATTCAAAAAGCCGACCCACGCCGCCATATGCAAACCGAAGGTAAATCTCGTAAGTCCGATTGCGACCCCAATAATAATAAGCGTATAGGAGCGGGGATACACCAATGCCGCGATAATCAGCGGTACAAAACGCAGATCAAAAATAACCGTTTCACTAAAGTTAAAACCAAAGCAAGAGCTGACCCATCCGCCAAATATCACTAGCAGCACGGAGCTGACATATTTGAACCGCGAAGAGGTACGACTCAAACCATATTTATAAATCACGTTCGCCACATAAGCAACGGCAATCAGCATCCCTAAATTCATTAAAAACATCATTGAAAATTGCATGGACTCACACTCCCATAGCGCAAAAAATTGGATGCCAGGCCTATGTTAACCGCGTTTGCCTTTCTTGTACATCATAACATGAAGCCCCATCTTTCGACATGTCAAAAGATGCTTAGCTCCCTATATAAAAAAGCGAACCTCAATGGCTCGCTCTAATGTGCTGATACCTATAGAATCAGCTTGTGATGCCTTTGTTCCGGCGCCACTCCTTGACAAATAATTCGGCAAAATAAGGGTCCCATTGGGTTCCCTTTCCCTCCTCCAATATCATAACCGCCTTCTCTTCCTTCATACCTTGCCGATAGGGGCGATTAGACGTCATTGCATCATAAGCATCCGCTACAGCAATGATTCGTCCAAATAAGGGGATATCTTCCCCAGCGAGCTGGTCAGGATATCCTTTGCCATCATAACGTTCATGGTGCGAGCGCACGCCAGGCAAATAAGGGGCCATAGCATAAGCCGGTTCAACTTGCCGGAGAATGCTCTCCCCCATAACCGGGTGCATTTTAATCTGATCAAACTCCTCGTCCGTCAGCTTGCCGTCCTTGAGTAGCACAGCGTCAGCCACGCCGATTTTACCGATATCATGCAGCAAGGCTGTTTTGCGCAGCAAATCGATGTCCGCCTCATTCAAACCTCCCTTGCGCCCAATGAGTACAGAGTATTCAGCTACACGCAAAGAATGTCCTGCGGTATAGGCATCTCGTGCATCCAGTGCTGCCGCCAAGGTGGCGAAGTAACTGTCCAATAGCTGACCGTTCTTTTCTTCCCGTTCCTTTAGGCCCTCAATCATCATGTTAAATCCTTCGACCAGCTCCGCAAATTCGTCCGAATACAAATCGCTGGCATTACTGTTCAGGCGGCCTTCCTTCACTTCATTCATTTTTTCCAGCAGGTGGTGGATCGGCTGTTCGATCTCACGGGTCAGCAACCTGCCTCCCAGATAAGCAAAGGCTACACCAAAGATTAAAATCGCACCCGCCCATGCCCAATAGGAACTAGAATTCGCCGCCTCCAAACGTTCCAAGCGAATCTGTGTAGCTAAACAAAATAAAAATAAAGGAAAAGCACCAATGAGCGTCGCACTTAACTGAAATTTATGCCGAAGCGATAGCAGGACTCGTCCTCGCAGGGACAGGCTCAATCCATATTGCTGGTAGGTTCGATCCCGAATTTCCTCCAGCAGTGGTTTGATTGCTCTCATGGTCAGGAAAAATTCAACCAGTGCGTGCATGGAAGCGACCAGACAAGCTCCTATACAGGCGATTCCTACATAATACAAGGGAAAGGTAAGTTGTCCAGTATGTATCATCCATAACGCAATGACGGTTGCCGGGATAGAGAAGCCTAACAAATGCGGTCCTACAATACGTAAAACTGACAAATTAGGCAGATGATGAACCCGGATATACACCGCTTCTACATCCTTGAGTGTTTCCTGGTTACCTAGAAAAAAACGATGAACCGGTCTCAAATGGACTCGAAACACTATGGTTTCACAAGCAATCATAATAACACTGGAAAATGCAATAATTTTAACAAGACCCCAAATTTCATGGTGGGCTACATTTAAGGTGGAAAATACAAAAATCATACCTACCAACAATACAGCGATAAACGAACCTATAATATAGTTCAGGATAACATGCTGAATAAAGCGCTTATAGGTCGGCAAATTGCTACCCCTCTTTTCATCCGTACACTCTAAAATATCTTGTGTATTCAATATCGGAGTCCAACCATCAAAAGTTTACCTTCTTGCTTGAGCATTTTACAATACGAAGACGGCTTTTAGTCTGCAATTTATAGATGGGAAATCATGCTATTCTTAATTAAGAAACCAAACACACCTTGTGTTTTAGATATATTCCTGCTATACTATTAAAGTATGTATTAACCCCATAAGATTCCACGCAACAAGCTATTACTCCTAATCACCGTATGGAGCTTCTCCAAATTTTATGTATAACCCTAATGTAGAATTTTGAGCTTTTGCCGAAGATTTTCACATTCACACTGGCGCGGTCATCGGAGCCGCAAGGACGAAAGAGAGGTAGGGCTTTTGTCGTTTGGAAAATGAACAGTGGAATCACACTGCCCCTTATGAACATGCTGACCATATATTGCAAGGTAGCAGGGGTTGAATATATATTATGCCATCAAACGATGAAGTTTGGGCAAGCTGTGCAGTACATGCAAACTGCACCCATCCTCCGGATGATCCCCGGGGGATTTTTCATTTTACGGAAACCGTATCATGAACAAAAAAATGACCCCGTCGATACATCGACAGGGCCTATAGCTTGATCAAAAAGGGGTTAATAGGGTCATTATAGTCTCGCTTTCTTAAAACTAAATGATATGCACCTTAAAAACTCATTAATTCTCCAGTTTTATATACCTTTTAATAATTCGTCCAATATTCTGTACCATCGGTCGGCATCGTTTGCGTAGTGGAACGTCTTGTTTCGGCTTGAGTGCGCCTTTGGGTCGAGGGACGCTCCCATCCTTCCAGTAAAACAACATGTTGGGTACCCGAATTGTTTTCCCAAGTGATGTAGCGCTCCTGTTCCATATGTCGCAAGGCGACTGTAATTTCAGCGTCTCGCTTGCCCGTTTTTACGGTCAATTCCGCCATTGTAGGCATGTGGCGATGCTGGGCGAAATAATTATACAAAATACGTAGCAGCTTTCGTTCCAAATCTGGCAACATCGTCTTCCCTCCTAAAAAGAACATATGTTCCCATTATAACACATAAAAATGCACCCTCCTACTGGAAGATGCACTGGGCTTGTATTCCCATGTTGAATTCAGCCTTTTTCCTTCTCTTGACGACCGACAGAGCGCAGCCACCAAGCGACTCCACCAACACTTCCAAGTGCCAGAACCGTTAAGAAAATAATATAGAACAAATGAAATGCACGATCACTCATGGCAATCGCCTCCCTTACTTTATGTATACACTTTCCAGCTAAGCCTGTAAACCTCTTTTTGATCCCACATTCTAAATTTCCCCAAGAACTCGACAATAGATACTTGCTTGAGATCCATCGGTGCATACTAACTAAAAATGGTTAATACCAAATATGAGACAGACCAAGGAGGTTATCGAATATGAAATTCCTATTGATCGTGATCATCGTCGTGCTGATCGTTGTGTTGCTTATGAGAAGACGCAGATAAGCGGCGACATCCTGCATGGTTAAAAAGGAATACAAAAAGGGCTTTCGGCACATCACCGAAAGCCTTTATTCATATGAGGTTAGGGCTAAATTACGCCTTGTTCTTCTTGCTATATTTAATAAAAGCAATTACAAGCGCTACAGCAAACAATATTCCGCTGACTACCCATGTTGTCAGAAATGCCATACCCAAACCCACATTAGACCCCATCGTCGGGTGCTGCATGGCAGTAAACACCGAGCCCTGCATCATAAATATGGTACAGAATAAAACAACGGGCGCCAAAATAATCGTGCTTGCCGTCTTCCGACTACCAGATACTGCGATCACGCACAGAGCGGAAATCACCAAGATTACCCAATATATAACTGCTTCCCAAATCACTGAAGTGCCCACTGTTCAACCTCTTTTCTATCCATTCGTATATGCCTCTTCTATTGTAACAGACGTCACACAGTGAACCAAGCCATAATTTGATCAGAAAAGGGGTAAACTCTGCGAATAACGTAAATAATGTACAGTAGCAATCCTACATTAAAGACAGGAAAGGAAATGATTCCATGAGAAGTGCAAGCCCTTTTGTCATTGTAAACGACGTGCAGCAGTCAATTGACTATTACCAATCGGTTTTAGGCGGAAAAATCAAAGTGCTAAACAAGCAGGAAGGCAGACTCTTGCACGCTGAACTTCACCTGGGTAGCAGTCATATCCATTTTTCGGATTCCTACGGTAAGCCGCTGAAAGCACAGCATGTACAAATCATTCTCGACTGTGAAAGTGAGGACGAGCTTAAGCAGGCTTACCACGCACTAGCAGAAAAGGGTACCGTTACCGTGGAGCTACAAGATACTTTCTTTGGTGCGCTGCACGGCGAAGTAACAGATCACCTCAACCAGATTGGATGGGTGATGAACTATTTTAAGAGATGATCACGTTCAGCCATAACCGAATACGTCTTATAGCCACCATCAACGTTCCTCACCCGATAACCGTATTGGATCAAAATTCGGGCCGCAATATAGCCTCGCAGACCAACTTGGCAGGATACCGCGATCTCCAGATCACTAGGGATTTCCGCCATCCGCTCTCTAATCTCGGCCAGAGGAATATGAATCGAACCTGGAATGGCTCCTGCCTGTAGCTCCACTGCATCCCTAACATCAATAATAAGACCACCCTTTCGGTGAAAATCATCAACTTCATGCCACTGTATCGTTTGGACCAGCCCATCCATGATATTCGAAGCCACGTAGCCAGCCATATTCACAGGGTCTTTTGCTGAAGAATAGGGAGGTGCGTAAGCAAGTTCAATATCAGCCAGTTCTCGGACGTTCAAATGACCACGAATAGCCGTCGCAATGACATCAATTCTTTTGTCTGCTCCATCAGCTCCAACAGCCTGCGCCCCATAGATCATCCCATTCTCGGGATTAAAGAGCAGCTTCATAGCGATGGGTGATGCGCCAGGATAATAACCAGCATGCGAACCGGGATGAATATGAACAGCCTGATAAGGAACACCCAGCCGCTGTAATGTTTTTTCATTATTACCTGTAGATGCTGAAGTCAATGCAAAGGTCTTAATGACGGATGTTCCGAGCGCCCCATCATAAGAAATTGTCTGACCGTTAATATGATCCGCTGCCAAGCGCCCCTGACGATTGGCTCCCCAAGCTAGCGATACCATCGTTGCAAACCCATGATTGCGGTCCTTGACCTGGATGGCATCCCCCACCGCATAAATGGCCGGATCGCTGGTTTGCAGTTGGGCGTTGACCAGGATGGCGCCGCGAAAACCAAGTTCCAATCCGCTTTGCTTGGCCAACTCATTTTCAGGAACAACACCGATCGCCAGAATAACCATGTCCGTCTGAAGCACACCCCCGGAGGTCAAACGAAGTTGTGCACCCTGCTCTTCAAAAGCCGTGACTCCTTCCTCTAAACGCACCTCCACCCCGTTCAGTCTCATATGCTGTTCTACCAATTTAGCCATTTCAGGGTCCAGCGGATTCAATAATTGTTGTCCCATATCAATAATAGTTACTGCAAGTCCACGCTCTCGCAAATTCTCGGCCATCTCCAGCCCAATAAATCCGGCCCCGATCACCGTGACATGCTTTGGATGTCTTTCATCTACATATGCCTTAATAACGTCCGTATCATGAATATTTCTTAATGTAAATAGATTCATAGCTTCATGTAATCCGGGAATGTCCGGTATCATCGGTTTGGCTCCCGGCGACAATACCACAATATCATATGGCTGCTCATCTGTTTCCCCTGTAACCATATCGCGGAAATGGACGAGCTTCTGCTCCCGGTCTATTTGTATCACTTCTTTCAGTACCCGCACATCTATATTAAAACGGTCTCTTATCCCTTGAGGTGTTTGGAGAAACAGCTTCTCTCGCGCAGGGATTACCCCGCCAATATAGTAGGGAAGGCCACAGTTCGCAAAAGAAACATGCTCTCCGCGTTCAAACAGAGTAATCTCGTCTTCCTCATTCCATCTACGCAATCTCGCAGCAGCAGAAGCTCCACCTGCTACCCCGCCAATAATAACTATTTTTCTACCCACTTCTTCCCCTCCTTATATACCCTATGGGGTATAGTATATACCTATGGGGGTATGTTGTCAACACGCAAAAAAAGACGGAGGTTGCCCCCCGCCTGATCAACCCTGAACGAATACCGATCTGGGTCGAAAAATCACTTGCGATGCTACACGAATGCTCTGTCACACTTAGTCTAAGAAGAGTCTACTGCTACTACTGCTGGCTGGCCGCGATCGCCTGCTCCAGATCATACAATATATCGTCTATTGCTTCTGTCCCGACAGATAGGCGTAACAGCTCCGGTTTGACTCCGGCAGCAACCTGTTCTTCCTCATTCAACTGCTGGTGCGTTGTGCTTGCCGGATGAATAATCAAAGACTTGGAATCACCTACATTCGCCAAATGAGAAAATAGCTTTACATTCGCAATTAGCTTGCTTCCCGCCTGGCTTCCACCTTTAATACCAAAGGTCAGGATTGCTCCTTGTCCTTTCGGCAAATACTTTTGAGCTAATGCGTAGGACGGGTGGCTCGGCAACCCGGTGTAGCTTACCCACTCCACATCCTTGTGGCCTTCGAGATATTGCGCTACCTTCAAGGCATTTTGACTATGTCTTTCCAGCCGCAGATGAAGTGTCTCCAAGCCTTGAAGCAGCAGCCATGAATTGAACGGAGAAATGGCAGCTCCCAAGTCCCGTAGCAATTGCACCCGTGCCTTGATAATATATGCGATAGGTCCCACCGCCTCGGTGTAAACAACTCCGTGGTAGCTCGGGTCCGGCTCAGTCAGCCCCGGGAAACGACCATTCGCTTTCCAGTCAAACTTGCCGCTGTCCACGATCACCCCACCAATAGACGTACCGTGTCCGCCAATAAACTTCGTTGCCGAATGCACGACAATGTCCGCTCCGTATTCAATAGGACGCAATAAGTAAGGACTTGGGAACGTGTTATCCACAATCAGCGGAATACCATATTCGTGCGCAATCGCCGCTACTGCTTCCACATCCAGCACATTGCCCTGTGGATTGCCAATCGTTTCGGCAAAGATGGCCTTCGTTTTATCCGTAATGGCATGGCGGAAATTCTCTGGATCATCCGAATCGACAAAATGCACCTTAATACCCAATTTGGGCAGTGTGGTAGAAAACAGATTATATGTACCGCCATACAGGCTGGAGGCTGATACAATTTCATCTCCAGCTCCCGCAATGTTCAGAATGGAGAAGGAAATCGCCGCCATTCCCGAAGCTGTGGCCAACGCGCCAGCCCCGCCTTCCAGTGCGGCAATCCGTTGCTCGAACACATCCGTGGTCGGATTCATCAGACGCGTATAAATGTTGCCGAATTCTTTCAGCGAGAACAAATCAGCCGCATGCTCGGCATCCCGAAATCCATATGAAGTGGTTTGGTACAACGGAACGGCGCGGGAAAAGGTAGTAGGATCAATCTCTTGTCCGGCATGGACAGCGAGAGTTTCGAATGACAGCTTGCGTTCTTCTGACATGATTATTTCCTCCCTTGTTATACGTGCTGTATGAATCGTCTCTTCCTGTATGCGTAGTCATGGATGATTTTTCAATTATTCTCGCACAAAAAGAACGATTTGGGAAGATAATTCTCATTATTCAGGTAGGATATTATCATTTTATTTAAAGCATCAGGTTTCGGATCGAAAGGTTTTGCCCAAATGCTCACCCAGACCAAAATAATGGCGGAAATTGTAGATGAGCGGACTCCACTTTGTCGGATCAATATGGTTCTCGCCGAGGATGATATCCTGATGAACATGCACCTGTATGGCTTGAGTTTCGACGATAGCAAAATAAGGAGAATGGTCAGGAATTCTTACATCCCTCACCTTGGCTTCAATTTGAATAGGGCACTCCCTAATTCGGGCAGGCTTGACCCTATTCGACTCAATCGAAGTGAGTCCGCTGATCTCATACTTATCTTTATGGTACATAAATCCATGTTCCTTTTTTTCCGCTGGAACAGGATTCTTACCTGTATAAGGAGCCAAACGTTCTACATTTTCCCACATGGAAGGTCCCGGAACATTGATTACACATTCGGGATGCCGCTCCATATTTTCTAATGCTTTGCCACCTGTTCCAATGCCTAGTACCACACAATCTCCTAATGCCCACGAGGAGGAAATCGGGCTAATATTGGTCGTTCCATCCTCATTCACCGTATTGAGTAAAATCACAGGGGTTCCGTAATATAAAATGCTAGGGTTAATCGTTTTAACGTTTGGGGTATGATTCATCTCATTCATCTGATTTGTTGGGTTCATTATCTCTTCTCCTTCTATTCAGATCTACCTCCCTATTGTAAAATATAAATATTTCAACCTTCATCGAAGTATGGATTACAAAGGGGGATAACCGTGCCATGAGTACCAAGTCAAATGTAGCTATGATTGCTTCTCTTGTTAGCGAGCCTTCTCGTGCAGCTATACTCACCGCTTTATTAGACGGCAGATTCCACACGGCAAGTGAATTGGCCCATATGGCAGGCATCAAACCGCAAACGGCCAGCTTCCATCTGGCTAAAATGACCGAGGCACACGTCGTTACTGTGGAAAAACAAGGGCGTCACCGTTACTATGGCATTCAAGACCCCGAAGTTGCCCGGGTGATGGAGTCATTTTTATCCATAGCTCCACCTGTTCCAATCAAGTCATTCAAACAAGCCTCCGAAAACGAGGCCATACGGTTGGCAAGAACTTGCTACGATCATGTTGCGGGTCAATTAGGCGTACAGCTCATGAATTTTTTCATGCAAAAGGGGATTCTTTCCGAGGATCAGGACGGGCTTCATATTACGGACCAAGGAGAGACTTTCTTCACTGACTTTCAGATTGACCTTACAAAAACAAGACAAAAGCGCCGCTCTTTCTCACATAAATGCCTGGATTGGAGTGAACGACGCCATCACCTTGCCGGTGCTTTAGGAAGTGCTATTCTGGACAGATTATTCGAATTACATTGGATCGAGCGTCTGCCTACAACCCGAGCGATACGTATTACAGCCGAGGGTAAAAGAGGTTTTAAAGAGATATTTTCGATAGAGGTCGACTAGATCATCAGAGTCCTTTTATTTTTCGCATTACCTCAAATCAAGCAGACTGTTTGAATTGGGCAATAGCAATGGCGGAGTCCTGAAAGTTAACTCCTGTCGTAGTAAGCAGGATAAATTAAGAAGCTTTCCCGCTCTGATCCGCCGCTTTTGCCCCATCTGCCGGAGAAGGTTGAATGGTATTATGAAAAAAAGGTAGCCACAGCCACATACGTCTCCTTTTCATAGTCAATGATGTGTATACATATGACTAATCCGCATATCAAGACTGTGCGTTTCCCCAGAGTAATGAAACAGGTGTGGGCTGGATGAAGCTGTTCATTGATCAACCTCTCTTGAAGAACTCTACCGTTTCGTTAAATGATTGCTGAGCCGAATGTACGTTATATCGGGGAGAGTACGGATCACTGAATCCGTGCTGTCCGCTGAATTTATGTACCCGGATATTACGGTTATCTAAAATTGAAATGAGCTCATCCACATTAAATGATGGTTCTTCCTGTGGGAAAAAAAGCAGTGTTGGACAATGTGGAGCTATTTCTAAATAATTCCTAATACGAGAGCCATAGTATCCTACAATTCCATCAACATACTTTTCTTTACTACACAGCCAGGCAACCGTTGCCCCTATGCTAAAGCCGACGATAAATACCTTTTTATAGCGAGCTCGAATACTTAATAATAAACTTTCGATATGATAGAAAGAGCGTTCAAATCCTATATTTTCTATAAAATTGGTATAGGCACTTTCCTCTTGCGAATAGTCATAAGGCGTTTCTTTGCCTAGTAAATTTGGACAAATGACATCATAACCCTGATCTGATAATAGGCTACAAAAATTTTGTATATGCTTGTTAATCCCATAAATCTCATGCAGTACAACAATTAGGGTGCTCGACTTTTTATCTATGCTTATCATATTGTCCCCCTAACCAGTTTTGAATATGGGAAAATAATTCATCCGGATACGCGTATTTATACTTAGCTGCCACTTCCGAGGATAATCGTTTGAACAACTTTAAGGATACGACCAATGCTTCCCAACTATGATTGGGATCGTATTTCCCAAAAGATTTCTTCAAATCAGTAACAACATCTTGATCAGCCCATTCATTCATGAATTTCCCTGCATGCCAAGTATCATATTCCGATCCATGTACAGCTTTTGCATGCCACTCTATCATTTGCAGCAATAATTGTTTACAGTCCATATCTCTTTGCTTAGCTACCCACAGATCATTACGCAAAATTTGTTTAGCCACATATAGAGAGGCGAAGCAATACATGTTAACAACCTGTAGATAAGCACCTTCAGATATTAGAGGAGTATCCGGGATCGTTGTGGTTTGAGAAATGATTTGATTTCCATTCCCCGTCTTATCGAGCAGCATCCTGACCCCCCGCTGAAATCCTTCAGGAATACGTCCATTTTTGATTATATGATCCAGATCAGAAATATGACGGAATAGAAAATCAACCTCAGCCCCTTGGTCAAAGAGAACGAGTTTTTCCGGATCCCCTTTTGCCGTTCGAAACATAAAGCTGGTCCAAACTTTGCCGATGTTTAGTAACCATTGATCATTTTGAAGATAGTAATCTGGATTCGTTGAAAAGACGACTACATCCAAGTCAGAAAACTCATCAAAAGGCTTGTCCTCTCTTGCCCGGGACCCAACGATATAAACCGCAATAATTTCCTCATTAGAGATTCCCCATTCGGATATACGCTCCTCAAGCACTTCGTAAGCATTATTCATTACAATATATCCTCCTTTTTTAGAAAACATTATATCCAATCCAATAATTACGGTATATATTTTTAGTTAACATTCAAAGGAATGCTGCCTGATATACACCATTCATCAAATCAATTTCCCAATCTTCATCCTGTGATATAATTCTTTCAATATTACAGTTTGGAAGGATGGTGCAGATGTCGGAGCAGCGAGTATACATCCGGTTCTCTGAGGAGACGGACGCCGCAGAGTTGGCAGCAATGTACAAGCGCAATCGAGAATTCTTTGAGAAGTTTTCGCCAAACAACCAAGAGAAGTACTATACGGAGGAGCACCAGCTCCAGACGATTATTAAAAGCAAGGCCGACATGATGGAAGACCGGAAATATTCCTTCGTGGTATGCCACAAGGAGGACGACCGGATTATAGGCAGCATAAGCCTATCTTTTGTGGTGAGAGGACCGCTTCAGAGCTGTATGATCGGATACAGTCTAGACCAAGCATATAACGGAAAGGGTTATACGACGGAGGCGGTGAAGCAAGTGGTTCACTATGCCTTCGATGAGCTAAAGTTTCACCGGATCTTCGGGGAAGCCTCTCCCCAGAATCCAGGATCCATACGTGTGCTTGAGAAGGCTGGCTTTCACAAAGAAGGCATCTCTCGAAGCAACGTAAAGATCAACGGAAAATGGGAGGATCACCAGGTTTTGGCGATTATAAATCCATCTGAGGATATCTAGTTTTTCAGAGTGAACAATCATTTAACCATTGTAGGTGGTAGATAAAAGTACCAAATTTCAATATTCTTATTATTGTAATTGAATTTCGGGAAATTCCAAGGAGGTTATTATGAAGTATCAATCCATCAAACTGAATGAAAAGTTATCTAAGTTTAGTGATCATTGGTCTCCGAAAGTTATTGGTGAAATGAATGACTATCAATTTAAATTGGTGAAAATAGTTGGGGATTTTGTATGGCATGATCATCAGGATACCGACGAGGTCTTTATTGTACTTGAAGGTGAGATGTTCATTGATTTTAGAGATGGACGGGTACAAGTTTCTCAGGGAGAGATGTTTATTGTACCTAAGGGGGTCGAACATAAACCTTTCGCCCATGAGGAGTGCCATATCATGCTAGTAGAGCCGAGGGGAGTGGTAAATACTGGAGGAGCAGAGTCAGAATTAACGGCAGCCAATGATACTTGGATTTGAATATATAGCAATAATTAGAAGTGAACAAGAAAAATTGAAGCTGATCGGAGATGGGGCGTATGCACTCCGTAGCTGTCTATTATTGCATTAAGCAACGGGCAGGGGGGATAGTTAAACAAAAATTTCGAGAAAGGAAGAGTATAGTGGATGATAAGAAATGCAGAATTTAAGAATAGTTATGCAGGATGGCGAGAAGTAGAAATAAAGGATTCCTCTCTAGGCATTATATTTCCCATGATGGTAATGTATCCAACGAACGAACCCGAACAAATAGAGCGATTGGGTCCATACCAGTTAGAGTTGGCGAGAGAGGCAGGGCCATCGGAAGGAAGGTTCCCTTTGGTTATCATCTCTCACGGTACTGGCAGTACACCGCTTGTGTATCGGATTTTGGCGCAGTATTTAGCACGTAATGGTTTTATTGTCGGCATTCCAGAGCATCCATTTAACAATCGAAATGATAATAGTCTGGAAGGGACTGCCCAGAATCTTATCTATAGACCTAGACATCTTAATATGGCCACCGATTGGTTTTTCGATAGTATGCTTTTCAAGGACAATTTGATAAGGAATGCTGTGTCGCTCATTGGACATTCCATGGGTGGTTATACGGTATTAGCAGCGGCAGGTGGCGTGCCGACTTCTTTTCCTCACGAGACCTCGGACGGAAAGCCCCAGCTTATAGAGGTTACACCAGATTACCGAGTAAAATGCCTCGTTTTACTAGCGCCAGCGTCGGTCTGGTTTCGAGCTGAAGATAGCTTGCGTACGGTTAATCTACCTATCTTAATGATGGATGCAGAGAAGGATCAGTACACTCCTTCTTTACACGCGCGTATAATATTGGATGGCGTGCTGGACCCTAAGAAGGTACAATACAAAACAGTAAAAAACGCCGGACATTTCTCCTTTCTGAGTCCCTTCCCGAAATCGATGAGGACTCCAGCCTTTCTCCCATCGCAAGACCCTCCCGGCTTTGATCGCGAACATTTCCATAGGGGACTTAATGCTGACATATTGGATTTTCTATATGCTCATACACGTTAGTTGGATGACAACAGCGGCTGTCTAAGACTTTATCTTTCAAGTCTTGGTCCGCCGCTGTTTGATTTTTTGTTCAGTCTAAAGCTTTATTTCCACTGGATATTTTACAGAAACTGTGTTCTTTTGGCTGGGCTCTCTCAGTGCATGATTTCTCTCTTATTCACCTTAACACCTGATAAGGATTGATCAAACATATCGAGAATAAAAAGGAACCTCTCAGCTTCACGAAATACATGATCGGCTAATAAAGGATGGATAATGCTTTTTATTCGGCACTCGTCGATTAAATCACGCGCTGTTTTCTTAAAATCACGCAAGGACTTCACAGAGACACGGTTCTCATCAACAAATTGACTCAGGAGTGGAACGGTTTGTGACTGTGGTCGCATATGACTTAGGTCAATCGCTTGAAACATTAGCATATCAAAATCATTACTAAACTCCCTAGCTTGTTCAACCAGTTTACGTTCGGATGGATCAAGTAAATGGCCTATAAATTTTGCGTGATCGGCCATGATTTTTAAGAAAAATACATTTTCGTCAATAATAGCATCAGGTAAGGGTTCAAGTGTTCCTGAATTCAGTTCTCCTAAACGGTTTCTGAAATAATTTGCTTCCCGACTTACGTGATCTACCAGTAAAGGAAAATTGGTTTGTCCAGGAAGCTTGCATTGTAATATAAGGCCCAGTACCATCCTCTTAAATGCCCAAATATTCGTCGCCGCATTCTGAACTTCCGTATTAAACTCTTTGATTGTATAAGGATCTGTCTTGTTATTAAATTCATGCGACCTTTTCTCGATATCCTCGAAAATAGCGTAAAACTGATTGGCTTCTGTTTTAAGTTGAGTATCTTCCGCTCTAAAACCTAACCCCAGAAAAAAGGAATGCTCCTTCATAATCCTGGACCAAAATCGTATTTCATCTAATGAGCGCGCTACGAATGCATCCAATCATATCCCTCCTCTATGTGAGCAAAAAGCACTTACTTAGTCATATGGGATATGCCAGGTCATTATGAATGATGAAGTTCCAAATCTCATACAAATCTAATTTTGAAGTTGAGCTATTGTGACTCGTAACTCTGTTGCCTTATTTATGTACCTGAAATATTTCTTCATACTGGCTAATGACCGTCAAAGTTATTAGATCTTTTAGAGTTTTCTCCTTTTCATACTTTCGACGACCTAGGTTCCCCTGAAACAAATTAAATTCCATAATAATACTCATATTTGAATTTATATCATTTAATGTTTGGACATTTCTCCCAATCTAGTTCTATAATTCACTTGTTATTACATATATTTAGGAGGAAGTCATGAAGAATATTATATTCAAAAAACTAGGAACAATAGTGTTAGCCCTTCTTATTGGAGCTTCGGTGTTCTCATTGTTCCCTACCGTTACAAAAGCAGAAACTACAAATGTGACTTGGACAAATGGATCTTTAGTAAGGATTCTTGGGAGTAACGGTGATGCCGACAAAGCAACTATTGGGAAAGCTTCAGGCAAATGGTTCTGGGAAGTAAGCGTAAATGATAATAGGTACGATTCTATAACTTTAATAGGAATTACTGGGGAAACAGGTACACTACCCACATCGTCATGGGAAATGATGGCTAAATATGGCTTGGATGGTCAACTGTTAATTAGAACAAAAAACACATCAAACAATATTCAAAGAACTCCTTATGGTAGTATGTTTGGCAGCAATGACGTGATTGGTGTAGCTTTAGATTTGGACAACGACAAAGTCACATGGTACAAAAATGGGGTTTCCCAAGGAACAAGCATTGCAAAACCTTCAGAGCTTGCTGGATCACAAGTGTTCCCACTAATCTACAATGGCAATGCATCAGAAAAAAAACTTACTGCTAATTTTGGAGCAAGCGCTTTTAAATATTCTGTACCAGAAGGTTTTTTACCTTATCAAGATTCGGGTACATCTACAACGCCTGATCCATCTACTAAACCAGATCCGTCTACTAAACCAGATCCGTCTACAAAGCCTGACCCATCTACAACACCAGACCCATCTACAACACCAGATCCATCTACAACACCAGATCCATCTACAACACCAGATCCATCTACTACACCGGATCCGTCCACTAAGCCTGATCCGTCTACTACACCGGATCCATCTACAAAGCCTGATCCGTCAGATACCGATGGGGCCTCCCAACCAACTGGTGATCGCGCCATTCTGACGGTAACGATGGACAATGGATTTGATAAAGAATTCGATTTGAGTAAAAAAGAACTGAATGCCTTCATCGCTTGGTATGACGCTAAAGATGCTGGTAGAGGTGCTTCTTTCTTTGCCATTGACAAGCACAATAACAACAAAGGTCCATTCAGCAATCGCAAAGACTACGTAATCTTCAACAAAATTCTCACATTTGAAGTAAGCGAATATTCAACTAAATAAGCATGATGAAGGGCTTCATGTCGGCTAACTTGCCGATGAAGTCCTTCTTTATATTTACTTAATCTCAAAATCACGCCTAAATTGCTATACTGGACGATACATTTTTTCTAGACTAAAAGTTTGCAAATCGTTTTTTAAACAAAAAAAGCACGGCTTCCAAAAAGCCTGGAAGCTGTGCTTTGCTTATTTATTCAACCCTAATATTCGATAATAAAGGTAACAAGATAAAATGAGCAACTACCTCAACCGATGAGGATACTCACAGGAGAATTCGTCATGTTAAAAAAAGCTCTATTCATTGCTCTACTTTCTGTAGCTCTAACAGCTTGTGGAAGCAATTTCAAAGAAGCAACGACAAGGTCTGGGTCTTCAAGTACATCCTTTGCTACTGAACAAACAGCAAGCAATGAAAATACTGCTCAGCAAGCTTCTACAAATCAGGTCACAGATAAACAATATTTATTTGCTGAATTCATGAAAGATGGAACCCCCATGTTAACAGAAGATCAAGCTTCTATGGAACAAACGTCTTATGACTTCATTGCTAAAAACAGTGACTTATTTCCTTCCACAGATAAAAGCAGAGTCATTAATCTAGTAGACAAATCCGTAACAACAAAACACTTAAATAAAAATTTGAACTTATACTTAAACAAATTTGTAAAAATAAGCGGCGATGTAATAGATATAGAAGAAGATAACATTCCTATAGGAACAACGGCTATCGTTTATATTAGTGATGAAAATGATAATACAGTAATGGCAGTTTATCCGGGAGCAAGTGGGGAAATTTTTGAAGGAGACGTTGCTACAGTTATTGGAGTTCCTATCGCTAATTTTTCATATGAAAATATTTCAGGTGGCTATACGAATACTACACTGTTAGCAGCTTCTTTTCTCACGAAAGAAAATCAATAAATTTTAATCATGCAAGCCCTTAAGCGAGTATTCAACTAAATACACAACGAGAGGGACTCTATCCGGCTAAATAAAGTGATTAGGAAATTGTTCAAATGCAAAAAGCTCTGCCGACCCATAAGGTTAGCAGAGCTTTTTATCTAATCTAATTTCGGACAGAATGAAAGAAGGTCGTTCAACTTGATTGATGGGTCATTATCATACAATTCTTTTCGCAAAATTAAACCCAACATGATTTAAGGATGATAACCAAGAGGATATAGAGCACCAAAATAGCCGCTGTAGAAGTCCACACACCGCAAACAGCTGCACCTGCACATCCGCTCATAGCTTTAGCCCTCCTTTATTTGTCTTCATCTTAATATATGTGTAAATATGTTTTATGACCGGGCATTCAGGTAAACATAAAAAGCACTCCATTTACGCATGCCAGCGGAATATTAGGATACTTTCCGATCGCGTGCTGATATCTTTGTTAATATGGAAGATGAGATATACACCGCGAAAAAGCCATGCTTAATAGTTCCTGATTGTAAATCTGATACTTACGGTTTTGATCTAACACCCAATTTGCAAATCCCACAGCTTTAGTGTAGCAATTATAATCATAGGGATTAATTTTAAACTCAAGAATATTCAGCATCATCTGATTCTCTTCATCTGATAATTCCAAGCCCAACTGGCTAAACTGTCTTTGACGAATTCTCCGAGCGGTGTCGTCTTGTATGGCTCTGTGCTGAATGGACACTTGTCCTTTATGTTGACGATAATATAATAAGCTTATGGGGAGGTTTGCTATTTGTACCTGAGAGGCTAATCGGTTCCACAGTTCGTAGTCTTCGGCATGAGGATAACTACTATCATATTGAATGTTTAGCCGATGTATCATGCTATTGCGTAATATTGTAGCAGGATGGCAGATACAGCAATGAAATAACAACCATGTTCTAATTTCTTCATGACTAGCCGGATTCACCTTAAGTGCCCCTCCACTAGAAGTAGTAAAAGCAGCACCACATACATCAATTAAGGGATTTTGATCCATGAATGATATTTGCACATCCAATCGATCTGGCGTAGAAATATCATCGCTATCCATACGAACGATATATTCACCAGTTGCCCTATTGAATCCCTCGTTTAAAGTAGCAACCAAACCTTGATTGGTACTATGGAATATTTTAACCACTCTAGGATCTGTTATTTGTGAAATAACAAAAGCGGATCCATCTGTTGAGCCATCATCAATAATAATCAATTCAAAATCGGAATAGGTTTGAGCTAATATACTGTGGATTGCTTCCCAAACAAAGGACACAGTGTTATAAACTGGCAGTATAACTGAAGCTCGTGGCACAAGAAGTTCCCTCCATTCTACATTTTAAAATTAGAAAATATTATTTTGCATAAAAGCCAACTTCCCTATTTTTCTCGAAAACTATTTCTTCGAATGTTCATGCTCCAAGTATATGTATTGAAATATATTTTGAGGCGGCTTCTCGGTAAAAAAAGCTTTCCATAGCCACCCTTTGGGGTATTTATAGAAAGCTAATCTGCTTTGCAGCGTCTATAGCGCTCACTTAAAATTTTTCAGGAAACTGTTTGACAATGCCTTCTGTCAGAATGTCCGCTAAATGAATCATATGGATCTCGTTTTTGTCGGTTGCTGCAATCCCCGCTCTCCAATCTCCTTTGGTATAGTCAAGGACTAATTCCGTAATCAACTGAAGGTGCGTATACAGCATATCTTGTAACGTTTTAAACTGCCAGTTCGGATTCGCATCACTTAAAAATTTGGCGATATCGTCGGCGTTTGTATGCCAATCCGCCTCTAGCTTTTTCACATCCGCCTGATTGCCCGCTTTGGCAGCCGCTACAATTTTGCCTGCGATCAGAATATGCTCCCTCAGGAGATCAGCCAGCTTATTACCAGCGGCTTCCCCATAATAAGGCTTGATCAGATTGCCTATATCCTGCTGGTTCCGTAAAAGCCGGTCCAATACGTCCTTCTGATCTTGAAGATTAGATATGGCGCTGACAATATAGTTCCTCGTCCATATCGTATGGTCGATCCATACCTTCTGCATATCGCCTTTCAGTTGCACCATTTTGGAACTTAGGCAAGCAGAACCCTTCTCCTCCCCTACCTTCGCTTGCGCGACTACTAACGGAGTCATGCTAAAAACGAGCGCCAAGGTTAACGGCAATGCCAACAGCCATTTGTTTTTCGATTTTATCTACTCCTCTGTACGTTTGGAATAAAACAGGCTGTCTTATTATGGTTGAAATATCCGAAATTTTATACAGAGGATTATTGATTATCTACAGTTTTCCATCATTGTGGGAGCCATGTCACGATCAAGAGGTTTTGTTAGAAGGTAAATTGAGGCAACAAGACATTATCACATTAGTTAGAAAATTGTTTCAATGGAACAAATAATCAAAGAAAATAACAGGAAATACCGATAATATGTATGGCAGATAAAAAGCAAATACCACAACCGATGTGGATATATGAGAACATTTAATAAATGAAAATAGTAAGTGTATAGAATTAAGTTCTAAATAACATAAGGAGAGTTAGAATGGAATATATGATAGAAGTATTCATGGGCTTGTTTGCACTAATTTTTATATTATATCCTTTCAAAGTACTGGTACGATGGTTATTAGGATTCTTAAATTTTAAAAATGTCGTCACTTCCTTTATTACTTTTGGTACGCTTGCTTTGTCGTATCTAATATTTATTACAGTTAGATCACAATCAATAGAGGATATATTAAAAGGAGCTTCGATTGCCATACCTGTTTTTGTACTATACTTAATAATTGATCTTCAAAAAAGTAATGAACATAGTAAATTTATAAAGTTTATTCATCATCTGGCGGTAAGGATTATTGTCTCTGTCTTTACTTTTATTTTGGTTTTGTCTTTCTATTATCAACAATTAGATGACATTTTCTATATAAAGTCACTTTTGATTGCTATAGTTTATATGTTCGTCATTCTTAGACGGAGAACTAAGAAAATAACAAGAAAAGTTAAAAATAACGAAGAGAAGGAAACTGCATTACCCACTACTCCATAAAACAGAAAAGATACCCTGACGTTTTAAGTAGAGGAGCCCTTTCATTTACTCTAAATTCACATTGATCACGGAAAAATAAGATTAGTTAATCTTAATAGCTATTCGGTGATCGGCGTGGTGAATCCTAAAAGTAAACAATCCCCGCCGACCAAGCATGGTTAGCGGGGATTGTTTAGTTGTTTTTGAGTTGTTGTTTTTGAGTTGTTGTTTTTGAGTTGTTGTTTACGATTATCTTTTACTGTGGTTTTCAGGCTCGCGACGTTTTAAACCTGCCAATCCAATTAATCCCAACAGGCCAAGCCACCCCCAATTATTATTATTATCGTTATCATTATTATTAGTAGTAGTTAGCATTTGTGTTCTACCATTGTCGTTTGTGCCCATATTGTTTTGACTGTTTTCAGCAAATGCTACTGCCGCTCCAAAGCTTGAAATCATTAATGCAACAACAGCCATTATCTTCATTTTTTTCAACATACCTAAACCACTCCTTTAAATTTGTGTTTGCAATCAATTTTTTAATGTATTTAGCATGCCAATTGAACTTATTTCTTATACACACATTAAATCTTCACTACTGGGAATCATAAATTCGTACATCATTAAAATTAAAAAGGAGTGGTTTTTATAATGGGTATCCTAAGCGGGAATCCAAAAGACGAGCCCATGCATTACGGAGAAGTTTATAGTGTATGGCAGTTTTCAGCGTTAGCGAAAGGCAGCGTTTCATTTTACCAAGCATGTTTAAACCACGCAGGAGACAAAGAACTCAAAAAAATACTGGATGATCTTATTGATCAAGCTAAACTGGAAATCCAAGAATGCGATGCAATGCTTACTGATAATGGGATTGCCCCAGCTCCTATTTTGCCTGAAAGACCCCCTGTGAAACTTGAGGATATCCCGGTTGGTGCAAGGTTTACTGATCCCGAAATCGCAGCTAAAATCGCATTAGATACCACTGTAGGATTGACATCTTGCAGCCAAGCTATGGGTCAATCCATTAGAGAAGACATCGGGGCTTTATTTGCGAAATATCATCTAACTAAGACTGCTTTGGGAGTTCGTATTTTAAAAATGAATAAAGAAAAGGGTTGGCTAATACCTCCCCCTCTTCAATTAAAAAGACCTGAACCAGTTAAAGCCTAAATTTCCAGTACGATTCCTCAACACACTGTTCCCCTTAGATTGTTCAACAAAAATCCCCGCCGACCAGTTAAGGTTAGCGGGGATTGGTTTTGTTACGTTAAGCACCTCCGATGGTAACGTAAGGCTGAATACTATTGTGGTGGTTAAGGGCTTGATCCGGCACAGTAACAATAAACAAAAAGCTAGCCGCGATGATTAGCAGTACCATTTTTTTCAACATTGGTCATCCACACCTTTTCCATAAAATTTAAAAATGCTGCTTTGGTTTCAGGAGTCGCATAATCCCGAAAATGTAAAAACAAACCCAAACAGTTTATAAAACAAGTCTCATTATTTAGTGTATGATAACTTACTAATGAATACATCAAATGTTTAAAACCATCAATGTAAGAACCTCGATGTAAATAATAATAAGATAACTCGTAACCAAACCACGCGATATAAGCCGGTATCACTTGTTGGGTATACATATCATCTGATGATAGTTGCTGTTGTGCAAAAGCATTTATTTCGGCTTCAAATTGCTGAAGTATACCTTCTACATCTATACTATATTGGTTTGCTGAAATTATAACATTCAACAGTTTTGAGATTTTCTCATTCTCGTTAGTGGCGGATGTTGCTGCAATATATTCAACATAATCTTGAAGCACACTTATATCTCCTGACAACAGTTTATATACGTAAGTATTACCTTCTGCCCAACTTTTGAACAAGCTAATCCAGTGTTGAGTATCGTCGTCAGTCTCTTTAACCCAATCTAGATTAGCGTAGGTGTATGTATATTCTAGAGCTTGTTGATAGTTGCCTTGAGCTTCACAGACACTCGCACACAATAAATCGGCATAAGAAATGTATACAAACAAGGGACGAGTTAGCTTCTTAGTAGATTCATTACGCTCTCGACTCTTCTGTTCATGTTTCAAAGTATATTGGATTTCCGCTTTATCTCTCATTTTTCGGGCTAGTTCATCAACCTTGTCCCATTTACGTAAAGACCTATATACGTTAGCCAAATCCTTCAATGCGTCAAGCTGATCTAATTCATCTAGTCGCTCGACATAAGGCTCAAACAGTATAGCTGCCTTGATATTTCGGCTTTGATCATCTCCAATCTGAATCGTGAATATGCGATATTGACAGATGGCTAAACGTTCAGAATGTTGGTACTTCTCGGCTTCAGCTACGCCCTCATAGAGCAGCAATGCAGCATCATTTCGTCCCTGCGCTAATAACATTTCTGCAATCTCAAATAGTTTGGGTGAATAGAGTAGATTGTCCATGATGGTTCCCACCACTTGACGGATCGCGCCTAACTTGTCCAACTCCGCACAGCGAAACAAAAACGGCTCGATTCGCCTCATATTCGGTGGGGTGTCGATGATGTAGTTTTCTATGAATAAATCGTAAAAGTAGCCCTCCGGTAAACCCATAGCTTCAGTAATTAGGTCAAGCTGGTTAACAGACATAGACTTATTCCCCGTCACAATAGCGCTTACTATTCCCCTATTCATGCCTGCTATATGCCCGAATTGCGTTAGACTCATGCTCTCTTGTTTTAAGTATTTGTCTAATTCTGTTCGTATCGTAGGTGTATGCTTCATGCCATAGCCACCTTCCGCTTAAATATTCCATATTTTTTAAAAACTAACTTCATTTTTCACCAAAATTGACCATCTGTCAATATACTATGCAACTAATGTAAGAATTCGGCCTTTAGCATGAAACAAAGCAAAAAAACTAATTATATTTAGCATAATAATCCTACTAAAAAGACCTCAGCGTAGAAGATTGTCCAAAGTCACAAAAAAGCGCGACCTCCAAAAAGCTTGGAAGTCGCGCTGTGCTTGAGTTTCATAGAATGCTGGTGAAGGGAATTGAACCCCCGGCATACGCATTGATGCCTAATGCTCTCTAAAGTACCCTTCTCCGTCTCCTGCGTGCATGATATCTTCTGATTGCGATTCCAGTCCTCCAGAGGACGATATCCTGTAGTGTAGAATTATCCGCCTCCCTGTCTTTATCTCCAGATCCTTCATAGCTGGCATATTACAGCAGCCTACTGAAAAGTTGCAGACTAGTCTGCACGGCGACGTTAAGCTAACGGGTAGGATATTCCAATATGTAGCAAAATTGTACTAAAATGAGTTCGTCTAGGTAAACAAAGGTATCATCTTTTATGTGAAGGAGAGGAGTACGATTATGGTTAGTAAAGAAATAAGGGACATCATATTTCAGGAATATTTCCAATGGGGAAACCACCACTGAGACCAGAGGAATATAAGCATTTAGGAAGTTGGCAGAGCAATCGTCAACAGCAAAGAAATTTATAAAATTATGCTACTCAAGTCTCAAGACCTATTCACCAAATAAATTTAAAATTGAATAGATTGTTTTACAATTAACATCGGTATGCGGCGAAGAGGGAATTTAATCGCCCGGAAAAGGTCAGTTGTTCTCTATTCAGACATCTTACAAAAGAAGAGCACGTTAAATTACTCAGTCGGGGGAATCACTATTTTGAGAAAGCTATCATTCTTTATTTCCATTATCATGTTGGGTGCAATGTTGTCCGCTTGTTCTGCCATTACATCCACCGTGAATCAAGCGACTGCAGGCGTTACGTCCGGCGAGAGCAAAGAAATCGAAAAATACAATGCGTATGTGAGGCTGAATAACTTGATGACAGGCAGAATCAATGAGGTTCTGGTTCATTATTTCGAGAAGTTCGGAGTGGATACACAGCCTGTAATCGAGAAGAACTTCAGCTTCATCATGCTCGGCGTTGCTGAAACTGAGCGGGAAGTTATTGATAAAGCGAACGGCTATACCGCAAGCCAACCTGCTTTTGCGAACGCAGATCCCGTAGTGATCAAACTGACACCGGTCATCAATGATCTGTTGTCCGTCCTGGACGAGATGAAAGCCTACTATGATACAAAAGGCTACGTGGATGATGACTTCGCAAAAGGAAAACAGCTGCATACCAAGCTGGTAAGTGCCAATCTCGCTTACGAGACTGTCTCCAAACAATACTTCACGGCTATGCAAAAATTGGGTAACGAGCAGCGTCTGGCTGAACTGCAAAAACTCAAGGATTCAGACCAGCAGATCAGGTATAATGCCTTGAAGTTCATGATAGATGCCGAGGCTACGGCCATTGAAATGGATGAGCAGGGTATCACCGCCGACAATGTGCTGCAGCTTGATATGACGAAGTTTAAAGCCAAATACGACATTATGACCGCAGATCTAAGTGCGCTCATGACAATCTCAAAAGACAAGAATCGAGTTCAAAAAGAAGGGATTAACAGCTTCAGTATCAGGAACTATGTTGACTCAGCCACTGAGGCAAAAGCGGCTGCTTCGAAAATTATTGAACGCATCAATAAGAAGGAACCTGTATCTGATTCTGACCTGAACGGCCAGTTCCTGAACACTACGGATGGCACACCTGAGAATTTCAATTATAAGCTAAGCAAGGCAGTCGAACGATATAATGAAATAAATTAAGCGTATCTAACGATAGGGGCTGCGAAAACAAATACGGAGTTCCGGTAACGAACAAGCTCTGCCAACCATAAGGTTAGCAGAGCTTTTGCTTTAAAGTCCTCCAATGGTAACTTGAGGGTGAATGCTATGATGGTGGTTAAAAGCTTATCCGGCGCATTAACAATAAGATTTAAAAATGCTGCTTTAATTTCTGGAACCGCATAATCCTGAAAGTGTAAAAATAACCAACCTTACTTCTCAAAGCTGGTATTCATCCGAAGAACGTTCAAGAGCAACTTGGACATTCGTCTATCAATGTAACTCTGGATACCTATTCACATGTTCTTCCGAATCTCCAAGAGGCGGTGTTAAAAAACATTGGCGATTCAATTACAGGTGAGAGTATTAGCACTGAAAAACCCACTTTACTAGATTAAAGATTAGAAGAATGGTAGAAAAATGCTCACTCCAACAAAAAAAGCGCGTCCTCCAAAAAGCTTGGAAGCCGCGCTGTGCTTGAGTTGATAGCTATGCTGGTGAAGGGAATTGAACCCCCGGCCTACGCATTACGAGTGCGTTGCTCTACCCCTGAGCTACACCAGCAGGTCAGTGTAACTGACAACAAAAACTATTATACTCTTAGTTACATAAAAATCAATCACTTACATCAACTTTTTCAACTAGGATTTGGATTTAGTTCGGTAACATTTCCTGTCACGGTGCCAGATAGTTTCTCTGCTACAGAGCGGAGCTTTTGGTGACTGGAGGAAGGCTTGTCACGGCGATCATCAATTTTGACCGAGGTGGAAACACGCTTCGCTCCTGACAGGAATGGTGCTTCGTGCAGCGCAGCGATGGCGGTGAATACATCGTCCAACGAACCTTCAATAATCGTACTCATGGAGGTAAGCTCATAGGTAATTCCTTTTTGCGTCTTCAACACTTTTTGCATCTGGGCAACGTAGTCGCTCAGGCTTGTACTCCCCGTTCCAATCGGGATCACTGTCACTTCTGCAATAGCCATCGCCAGGTTCCTCCCTAAAATTAAAATCATCGCTTCTTTAAAAATCTAAAATTTCATTCTATAGAGCGAGCAGCCTTATTTCACAAAAAAAGTTCATATGTATGCTGCTTGTTTCTGTAGGAAACATCTTTATCATTCATTGTACCGTTCAAACTGTCTCAATTCAAATACAGCCCGCGACTTCTCTGTATATTTTGATTTTCCATTCCTTTTCCTTTACGTATGGCTTCGAATGTTGCTATAATACTCCTTGCACTTATTTGAAATTTTAAGTTTTTACACACAATATGTTGGGTTAAATATTCATAACACGTCTAAATATAGTGATGTAGCCGATAAATCGTACGGGAACCATCTTTTCCCCCTTCATTGGCAGGTACATCGCTATTTCTATGTTATTGGATTACATACAGCCCCCAAATGCTGTCTGACCAATCGCTTTTTTCGCCATTATCTTCTCATCATGATCATTTTCATGCCTATTCCCAAGTATGATTCCAAATCAGGAAAGCGAGGAATTAATCCTATGCCACAACTCGTAACCAAACCAAACAATCGCCAGTTGGCTTTTGACGAAATACGCATCTCCTTATATGCCGACCGTGTACTCAGCGGACTGGACAAGCTGGATAAGGATCGACTCATTCGCGGTGTAACTAGCAAGCTGCGCCGGGACGAAGTCACGGGGGATGACATTAGCAACGCGTTTGCAATGGCTGCCCTTGAATTGGTTAGTAAGGAAGAACCGGACTGGAAATTTGCCGCTGCACGTGCTTTGCTCACTTCCTTGTATAAAAAAGCGGCTACTCACCGCCGTTACAAATCCTATGCGGACGAGCCTTACGGCGCTTTTTATCCACTGATCACTGATTTGGTCCAAAAAGGAATTTACCGTCAAGAACTGCTCGACTACTATACCAAGGAGCAGATTGATGAGTTGGGCGATTCCATTTTGCCGAAAAATGACCTGTTGTTCGATTATATCGGGCTGTTAACACTGTCTGAGCGCTATTTGGCCAACGATTTTGACGGACGCGTAATGGAACTGCCTCAAGAACGCTACATGATCATCGCGATGTACCTGATGCACCAAGAGCCTGCCGACAAGCGGATGGAGCTGGTCAAAGAAGCGTACTGGGCGATGAGCAACATGTACATGACAGCAGCTACACCAACTATGTCCAATGCCGGAAAAAAGGTGGCCGGACAGCTCTCCAGCTGCTTTATCGACACCGTAGACGACTCATTGGAAGGTATTTTCGACTCCAATACGGATGTAGCCCGTCTTAGCAAAATGGGCGGCGGCATCGGCGTATACCTTGGTAAAGTACGGGCGCGTGGCTCCGATATCCGTGGACATAAAAATACAAGTTCCGGCGTCATTCCGTGGATTCGCCAGTTGAACAATACAGCTGTTAGCGTAGACCAATTGGGTACTCGCAAAGGTGCAATTGCCGTATATCTGGACGTATTCCATAAGGACATCCTCGCATTCCTTGACCTGAAGCTGAACAACGGTGACGAGCGGATGCGTGCACATGACGTGTTCCATGGCGTATGTCTGCCCGATCTGTTCATGGAGCGGGTCGAAGCACGGGGCGAATGGAATCTGTTCTGTCCGCATGAAGTGAAGAAAGTAATGGGCTGGAAAGATGACAACGGTCGTCCACTGGGACTGGAAGATTTTTATGATGAAACCTTCGGTTCAGGTACCTTCCGCGAGAAATACGAAGAGGCGTCGCAGCATCCGATTCTCTCTCGTATTACGGTGCCTGCTATCGACATCATGAAGCGCCTGATGAAGTCACAACTAGAAACAGGTACGCCTTACATGTTCTACCGTGATACGGTAAACCGGGCCAACCCGAACCGCGCCCATGGTATGGTGTATTCCTCCAACCTGTGTACGGAAATTATGCAAAACCAATCTGCAACTGTAGTGGAAAAAGAAGAATTGGTCACCAAGGACGGACAAACACGCATCGTTATTTCCAAAATTCCTGGCGACTTTGTGGTGTGCAACCTGAACTCCATCCATCTGGCTCGTGCGGTTCCGGCAGGTGTGCTGGATCGCCTCGTGCCGATTCAGGTACGTATGCTGGATAATGTTATTGATATCAACAACATTGAAGTACTGCAAGCACAATATACGAACAGCCAATATCGCGCTGTCGGTCTGGGTACATTCGGACTGCATCATCTACTCGCACTGGAAGGTATCCGTTGGGAATCCGATGAAGCGGTAACCTATAACGATCATTTGTATGAAAAAATTAACTACCTGGCCGTCAAATCCAGCATGGAGCTAGCGAAAGAAAAAGGCCGTTATGCCAAATTCGAGGGCTCTGACTGGTCTACCGGGCACTATTTCACTTCCCGTGGCTATACAGATGGTACACGCGAAGGCAAATTTGTCACTACCTCCGAGTGGAGTGAGCTTGCAGAAGAAGTCCAACAAAACGGTGTCCGCAACGCATGGCTGTTCGCCATCGCGCCTAACGGTTCCACGTCTATTATTGCAGGCTCTACCGCCAGCATTGATCCATTGTATGAGCTGCTTTCCTATGAAGAGAAAACAACTTACAAGATTGCTAACCCTGCACCTGACTTGAACGAAAAAACTATCTGGTACTACAAGACGGCTTTCTTGCTGGATCAACACGCTTCGATCAACATGGCTTCTGCACGTCAGCGTCATATTGACCAGGGCCAAAGCTTTAACCTGTATGTACGGCCTGATATTAAAGCAACTGAATTTTTAGAGCTGCACATCCATGCCTGGAAATCAGGTATGAAATCGACCTATTATGTACGCAGCCGCGCACTGACGATTGAAGAATGTGATAGCTGCGCATCCTAAACTAAAGGAGAGAAGCTCTCATGCAGTTACAGAAGATTTTTAACACGGAAGCGCCAAATCGCTCTACCCGTATTATTGAAGGCGAAAGCTCCGGTATTTTGAATTGGAACGATATTCGGATGCCACATATGTACAAATTGTATAAAGTGCTACTGCTGAACCACTGGATTCCAGATGAAATTCCGATGTCCAAGGACGCGTCCCAATTCCCTGTGCTGGATGCCGAAGAACAGCGCACCTTTAAAATTAACATCGGCCTGCTGGCTGTACTGGATTCGATGCAAACGATGTTTGTCGGGGATGTAAAACGCTATTTTACCGACTCGTCACTGGAAGCTATTTCAGCGATTATCGGGCAGCAGGAAGTGGTGCATAACCAGTCCTACTCCTACGTTCTGTCTTCTTTGGTGTCAGATCAGGAACAGAAGGAAATTTTTGAATACTGGAAAAACGATCCTGTCCTGCTGGAGCGTAACACATTCATCTCGGACATTTACCAGGAGTTCCGCGATGAGCAGAACCCGCAAACCTTTTTCCAAGCGATGGTAGCCGATTTGATTCTGGAAGGCATTTTCTTTTATAGTACGTTTGCTTTCTTCTACAATTTGGCCCGTGATCAGAAAATGATGGCAACCAGCCAAATGATCTCGTATATTCAGCGTGATGAAAATCAGCATTGCTACTTCTTTGCCGAAGTGTTTAAGCAGCTGTTGTCTGATTTCCCTGAGCTGAATACCAAGGAAAATACGGACTATGTCTATCGTATGATTGACCGCGCTGTGGAGCTGGAAACGAATTGGGCGCATTATACGCTCAAAGAGGTTCGCGGCATCGACCTGAACGAGCTGAGCGATTACATCAAATACATGGCAAATATGCGCCTGAGATTGCTTGGTATGGACAAAGCGTACGAAGGCGTAGATGTAAACTGTATGCCTTGGATTAAACCATTCTCAGATGAAGCGCTGAATGCGACAAAAACGGACTTCTTTGAAGCAAAATCACGCAATTATGGCAAGGTCGGAGATGACAACGGATTTGACGATTTGTAAGTCATAAGATACAGCCTTAGCTCGGTACTTACCGGGCTAAGGCTTTTTTCATGAGAATTTACGCAAATACGCAAAAAAAATCATGAAACATCTGAATAACTATTCATATTTTCCTATTTGTACACGATATATATGAAGGTAAAAAAAACATAGTAAGGAGCATATTATGAAAAGAAGCGTTAAAAAAAGAATGGGATTACAATCCAAACTCTACTTCATCTTGCTCATTCCTTTAATAGTGATTGGCGTCATTGTTCTGTGGACGACCAATCAATCTATCCAGAATGCTTCTCTATCAACCATGCAGCTAAATAATGAAACGCTGGCAAAGAACACGGCCCAGTTATTGGACAAATCCGCAGTCAAGAGCTTAAATACGGATTCATCGGAGCAAAGTAGCGAGTATAAACAACTTCGTAACGAGTTAAATACGCTCAGGCTGCAAACTGGAATCCTGTACATCTATATGTACAACCGTGTGGGCAATGAGTGGAAAATTACGGTAGATGGAGCCGCATGGGACGACAAAGACTACAGTCCATTCGGAACTCCTGTAAGTTTTACCCTTAAAGAAACGGAAGAGAAATTGAAACAAGGGGAAACAGTGACTACAGATATTACAACGGACCCTGAGTGGGGGACGATGTTTTCCTCCTTTACTCCCATTAAGGATACAGATGGAACCATCATTAGTTATTTGGGAATCGATAGATCCCTGTCCTCTGTGACTGAAGTATACGAACATACCTTGCCCGAGGCCTACCGATTAGTTATTCCTGTTATCTCCATCATTCTGATCATCTCCATTACGGCTATGATGCTGGTAACCCGGCGGATACTGCGTCAGGTGAGATTTATTAAAAATACACTGGAGCAAGTAGCCGACGGCAACCTTACGGTTACATCGCCTCAAGTAACCTATGATCAGTTAGGCGAAATCAGCGGATTGACGAACAAAATGGTGGAAGCCATGTCGAATATGATTGTGGATATTCAAAGCAGTTCAAGTACACTCCAGCATGCTTCGAAGAATATCGTCGTGACAACGGAGGGGACACTCCATCAGACTGAGGAACTGTCCCGTACGCTCCAGCAAATTGCCGATGTCTCTATTAACCAAGCAGAACAAGCGGTGGAATCAGTTCAACAATCTGACCGATTAGGACAAACGCTGGATGAAGTCGGAAGCCATGTGCAGCAATTCACGGATACAGCCCATCATCTCAATGAGGTTCGCAATCAGGTAGCCAGTGAGCATGAACTGTTATTAGAAAAAGGACGAGAAAGCGCCCTGCGTATCAAGCAGATGCAACGCATGTCCCACGCGTTAACCGAAAAATCCCGCGAGGCAGCTAACATCGGTCAACAGGTACAGGGCATCGTAAAGCAGACGCAGATTTTGTCCTTCAATGCATCTATTGAAGCCTCACGTGCAGGCGAAGCTGGCAAGGGTTTTTCTGTGGTCGCTCATGAAATGGGGCAACTTGCCCAACAATCCGCCATATCGATTCGTGAAATCGACGAAATCTTAAGCAGCTTTGTTGAGCAAATTGAGCAAATGGGTGATCAATTTGATGAAAACATAAAGACCGTCAATGAACAAGAAACCCAAATTTCAGCATGTCTACAGTCTGTTGACAAAGTCACCCAGGTTTCACGGGAAGTTGAGGAGTTAGCTGCACATCTGGCTCAGTTGACGGCAGAGATGCAAGAGGTACGTCACAGCGTAGATCAACATTTAAATCACACAGCCAGCGCGGCACAGCAGACTGCCGGAATGACAGAAGATGTATCAGCAAGCGCTCAGAAACAGGCCCTAGCGGTAAAAGAACTATCCGAAGTAGCCCGCAATCTCACCACACTATCAAACAATCTGCAGCGTCATGCCGACCAGTTCCGGGTAAAAAACGCTGAATAGTAAATATGATGCTGGATTCGATTCAACTAAACAAAAAAAGTAAACTAAAATGGAGCATTCGCTAACGTAGCGAATGCTCCATTATTATGTTTTGAAAGCCGAGCAGAGTTCACCTTTATCCGAGTAGGTGCATACATATAACCTAGAAGTGTGTATTCAAGCAACCCAGAATCATACCCGTTCTTATGATGGAGGTAGCGCCGCTGTTTTCACCTGTTTTGTGTAAGAAGGATAGCCTCCCGTATGCTGGAGCATTTCGATTTCACGCAGAATACGCGGCAAGTCAGCGACCGAGTTCATCACGATGTGGGCTCCTGCTCTTTTCAAACCATATACACTCTGTCTGCGCCGTTCCTCAGCCACTCTGTCTTCCGCTTCATGGCTGGTCGTTTGAGCTACGGTCGTCACGCTTTCGTTATGGTTCAAGACACCAATCGTCCATACACCGGCGTTCCGTCCTTCTTGCATATCGGCTGCTGTATCTCCTACTTTCACAATATCGCTCAGCGGAAATACCTGCAAGCGATGTGCAATTTCATAGATCATCCACGGATAAGGTCTCCCCTGCGAAACTTCACAAGGGGCAACCATACAATCCAGCGTATAGGGTGACTGCGCAGGCGTAAATACGTGACTGAGCATCTCCATTGGACAGGATGCAGTGGCACCTGACTGAATGCGACGATCCTGCAACTCCTGCAGCGCCCTATCTATACCGATAGCAGGCTCAGCCCCTTGGATCAAGGAGCGGAGAACAGGGACAAGCTCAAGATAAATATGCTCAATATCCACTCTGCCAGGATGCGCACCAAAGCACTCCAGCCATTTTTTCCGAACCTCTGAAAGTCCCAGCACATTCGCAATATGATCCCGGATCGGCATTCCTCGCCCATGAGATACCTGTTCTTCAGTTACCTGTATACCTTTCCATCTGAAAATATCACGCATTCCCTGGGTTAAGCCTCGTCCTCCGGGGTCTAACAATGTACTTTCGAGATTAAAAATAACCGCCTGTATCATGCAATCCCCGCCTTTCCGTACCGCGGCTATCCGCAATCTTTATTTTGCTTAGGAACATGATACACAGCTAACGTAAACTGAAATGTCGTAAACGGTAAGCGGATTGTAATTGAAAATAAATTCCTTGATTGGTTGTGAATACCGAGTGTGATCAGAGGAGGAGTCGCAACATGAGACAGCCTTGGAATGAATTTAATTCCAAAATGCCTTGGCGGATGGAGCTTGGTTGTTATGCGCTGAATAAACTGGCCTGTGGAGGATTGGTTTTTGGTCTCTTATGGGTCTACTGCTATCTGACAGAGGAAGTAATAGGGGTTCCTCTGACTATAGCAGGCAATAGTGGTGAACTGACCGCGCAGCTGTGGGCCTATGGTTTTGCCCTTCCTGCCGCTCTTGTCGCTGATGCGCTATGCGATCTTTTACCCTGGCTTCGCAAGCCCGAGCAGCTCACCCTATACCTCGCTGCAGGATTCAGTGTCTTTCTCCTGCTAGGTTCTTTGATGTCGCCTGCCGGAACGGGCATTTCATGGAGCAACGGCATAGCAGGTGCAGGGATTACACTGCTGTATTATGGAGGAAGGCACTGGCTGAACCGTGAATATGGATTACAGATCATGCTGGCCTTCCTCCTGCCACTGCTGCTATGGCCTATAGGGCTTCAATAATGTCCCCAGCGATCACAGAGGCAGGATGCTGGCGATGACGTGCGGCTGTTTCTCCAGCCGCACCATGCAAATACACGCCAAAAGCTGCTGCCTGCGAAGCACTCAGGCCCTGAGCCAGCAAACCTGCGATGATGCCTGTTAGCACATCGCCCGCACCGCCTGTCGCCATCCCAGCATGGCCTGTGGTATTAACGTAGGCCGTTCCATCGGGACAAGCGATGACCGTGCGCGCTCCTTTGAGCACCAGCGTGACCCCACGTGTTCGGGCGTACTCCCGGGCATGGGTGATACGGTCACGCTGCACCTCTGCTGTCGGTATGCCCAGCAGACGAGCCATTTCACCGGGGTGCGGCGTCAGTACGACCGCCGCACTTCTCGGCTTCCAAGCCTCCAGCTCAGGCCCCGCCGAGGCGAGGATGTTCAAGGCGTCCGCATCAAGCACAAGCGGACCGCCGTATTCCTCCCACAGGCGGCGCAGCCAGCCGGTGTCCCCTGCAAAGCGGCCGAGGCCGGGGCCGACGGCCAGCACATCACGTGCCTGCGCGAGCTGTAGCAGCTCGTCTGCGGAGTCGGCGTTCCATTCGCCGTCTCCGCCTGCTACTGCGGCAGCGAGCATTAGTTCCGGCGCGGCGCCAATGACGCGCGGCAGCAGCGCTTCGGGCACCGCCCACGTGACAAGGCCGCTGCCGATGCGCAGGGCGGCACGTGCGGCCAGCAAGCCCGCGCCGCTCATGCGCAGGCTTCCAGCCGCGACCAGAACGTGGCCGTAGGTGCCCTTGTGTCCATCCGGCACGCGGCTGCGGCTTACATCCACGTCCAGCGCAGCGCGCAGCGTGTCACGGGTCAAGAGCTGCAGCTGCACGCCGCACTCACGGGCAAGGCCGGGTGGAATACCGATGTAGCGTACCACCACATCGCCTGCGGTCCCGGCGCCTGGATATTGGACGAGCCCACGCTTCAAGTAGGCGAGGCATACGGTGACGCGCGCACGAATGCACGGCTCGTGCAGTGCACCTGTGTCGGCGTCAAGGCCGCTAGGCACGTCTACCGACACCAGCGGCACGCCGCTGGCATTGGCCTCGCGGATCAGCGAGGCGTAGGGTTCGCGCGGCGGGCCTTGCGTGCCCGTGCCCAGCAGGGCATCGACGATGCCGGAGGCGCCGCGCAGGTCGAGGGTATCCCGGCCATAGAGGATCACCGGGATACCCAGAGCCGCGATGATATCGCGCTGCGCAGCCGCCTCACCCCGCAGCGTGTCTGGCGGCTCGACGTACACAACGGTGACGCGTAGCCCTGCATCGGTTAAATGGCGGGCCGCCACCAGTCCGTCACCACCGTTGTTGCCTTTGCCTACGAGGATATACCAGTGTTCTCGTTCCCGTAAGTCATGTCGTCCTTGACTCCACGTCTCTGTCCGTACAACACCGCCATGTCCCGGTATATCCCCCGGCCCAGTGTGTGAAAGCTTCAATACCTCGTCAGCTACCGCGCGCCCGGCATTTTCCATCAAGGTAAGGGCCGGAATACCCAGCTTGTCAATTGTATAGCGATCCAATTCTCGCATTTCTTCGGCGGTCACCATATACATGCTTTTCGCCTCCCGTATGGCTATCCCTGCTTATTAATATCCAACCGTAAAACGGGAATTGACAAATTCCCCTTCTACTAACTCATCAATCAGGGCTACCGCATAATCTTCGACCGAGATACGGCTATGGCCTAATTCGTCAACCACCAAATGATCCAAACCAATACGGAACTGTCCTGTACGTTTTCCTGCTTCAATCATTCCGGCAGGACTACAATAGGTCCAGTCTACATCCGCAGCGCGATACAGCTCCAGTGCATCTGCATGGGCAGCCGCCAGCGGCTTCACTTCCTCCGGAAACTCGGCGGTATCCATGAGGCGTTCACCGTTTTCTGTTTTCAGACTTCCCGCTCCACCAACGACAAGTATGCGCTCCGCGCCAGAACGCCGAGTTCCTTCCAGCAAAGAACGAGTCGCTTCGAGCAGTTCTTCCTCTTCTCCAAACTTGGGACCGTATGCGCTAATGATAGCATCGTGCCCTTTGGCCACATCCGTAACAGAATTTGGATTCAGAATATCCGCTTGAACCACAGTCAAATATTCACTTTGCTCTGTCATACGTTGCGGATCGCGCACCGCCGCCGTCACCTGATACTTACGCTTGATAGCTTCCTTTACTAACGCTTTGCCGATTGTTCCTGTTGCCCCGAAAATAATAACCTTCATATTCACTGCCTTCTTCCTGTCTATAATTTACTTACTGTTATTTATCCGTTTTATCTCCAGCTTAAACCCGTGCAAGATATCGATTTGATGTCTCATGATGTTCTGTTGCATTTTCTATATTTTTATTCATGACGAATCTCCTCTTCCTGCTTGTAATGTTGTCTATTTTACCAAAAAATACTTCATATATCTTGGTCAGAGATATACAAGCCCTTGAAATGCCTGTGTGGTCTGTGCAATAGTGTAGAAAGAACAATGGAAGGAGGGATTGCGGGTGTCCCCGACGGACTTCGCGGCGTTAGTCGCATATATCTCACCCGGTCTGATTGCCTTCCTGCTGGCGTTGTCTTTGCTGGTATGGCTGTATGTTCACAGTGCAGCCCAGCTTCGAAATTCGCGTCAGCAGCGGCTGGAAGAATTACAGGAATCGCTGCGTATCTATGGACGATTAGCTGGTTGTCTCCAAACCGCTACCCAGAACGGGTTCAATAACAGCGAAAAGCAGTACCAGAACGGACTCATCCACGCTCTTCAGGAAGCCAAAGCTGCTCCCTATTTGACCCCTCACCTTCAAGAGCAGGTTCAAGCATCCCTCCGGGAATGTGATACGTTCCGCAGAGAATTGCTTCTCAAATCACTGGAGCGTGAAATGAACAAACTCATTGAGGAACGGCGTCTTGTTCTGCTGGAATCTCATGCTCCGGGCTGGGGAACAGCATTGTGGAAGCTATTGCGTCCAGCAGCTGGTCCGCTGGCACTGGCAGGAATCGTCTGGTTGGTCACAAGGCTGGTTGTGGAACTGACAGCCTCCAGCCATGTTGATGTTAGTCTGCCCGACACTGCACAATCTGCCTCATGGCTCATAGGGTGTGCATGGATGAGGTTCGTTTCAGGCTTGATCGCCCTACTGTATGTGTACCGGCTGATGACCCTGCGCAGGCAAAATGATCTGGACGTGACGGCATCCCATTTTCCAACAAGCCTGTTGTGCTTGGTAATCGCCGCTGTCGCCCTGCTTCAATGGATCGGACCGGAAGCGTCTCCCTACATACTGGCTGTTCAGCTTGTGCTGTTCTTGATCGGCTTCCGACTTACCCGAGGCCGCTCTCGCAGTGATCGTCCTTATGTTGGTCATCCCGGCTTGATCAAGGCAGATGCTTCTCAACATCAGGATTTACGCGCAGCAGATAAAGATAAAACGGCTGACTCTTCTTTGGCAGAAGAACATATCCGATCCTAAACACCAATGGACATGCCTTTACCCGTATCCTACCTGCAAATCACATACCATCACAGGACATCCCAACAACAAAGAAAGAGTTTATGGGGTGTCCTGTTTTTTGAACAATTTTTGGATTTTTGTGGGGTTAGGCTTGTGCCAATGATCAAGGAAAGGGTATATTGTTTATATAAATGTAAATCATATCGTTTTATATGTATTATTATTGAAAAAAATCCATATATGTTAAACTACCATCAATTTATGATGTGCGTTAGAATTGGAGGAACTATGCAACTGGACATTTCTGAAAAATCACTTCCCGTTTATGAGGCGCTGGCCAGTGAGGTTCGGCTAAACATGATTGTTCTGCTTGCGGAGAAGCCTATGAATATACGTGAGCTGGCGGAAGCGTTGGGGCTCAGCAGTGCGATTATGACGATGCATGTCAAGAAACTGGAGAGAGCGTCCATTATTTCGACCAAAATGCTGCCTGGACGAGGCGGGGTACAGAAAGTGTGCTCACTGGCAACAGACAAAATTGAAATCGCCATGCCACGCTATCAGCAGGATGTACGGCAATTCCATCAGACAGAGATTTCCGTCGGACATTTTACAGATTTTGAAATACAGGCGACCTGCGGACTGGCTACCGTCGAAAAGATCATTGGTGAATTCGATGAGCCTCGTTCGTTCTTGGACCCTGAGCGCTTCAATTCCAAAATTCTATGGTTCAGCCAAGGATATATGGATTATAAGGTGCCGAATTTCCTACTGTCCAGCCAAAAAGCTGAGGAACTGGAAATTTCGATGGAACTATCATCCGAGGCCCCTTTTACCAATGATAATTGGCCTTCAGATATCACTTTTTTCCTAAATGATGTGAATTTGGGTACATGGACCAGCCCAGGGGATTTCGGGGATAACCGTGGTAAATACACACCTGCATGGTGGCCTGATTTTATCAATCAATATGGTCTCCTCAAAAGACTTCGCGTTACCTCCGAGGGTACCTTTATGGATGGGAAGCAAATTTCTGACGTGACTTTAAGCCAAGTGCTGATTGATCAGAAACAATGGAAATTCCGTATTGCCATATTGGATGATGCCCAGCATGTGGGAGGGGTTACTCTGTTCGGCACCGGATTCGGTAACTACAATCAGGACATCTTGTTCCGTTTGTACTACAAACATGCAGAAAATCATACCAAAACAGTAACGGTAGAAGCTGGCGATAGCAGCAAATAGTTTTAGGCCACTTCAAGACCTGAACACGGCGTTTTGCCCATGCCTTTCATGGGAAACAAAGCGCCGTGTTTTATTTTTTCATTCACTTATATCGTACTCTTTTGCCACGTGCTATCCGATTAGCGAACAGGTTCAATACATACAGGTGAAGGAACCTCCAGCACATATCCCGTTCGGGTCAGCCGTCCATCCTCACTATGGATGGCAAAGGATACGATATTGTTTCCATCCTGATTCGCTACTACCAGATAACCGGATAAGATGTTGAAGTTACGCGGTGTGCTGCCGAAGGTTTCCACCCATTCAACCGTCTTCAGCTTGCCGCTGTCCAGATCGACATGGTATAGCACGATGCTGTCATGGCCGCGGTTTGACACATACAAAAAGCGCCCACAGGGCGTAATCCGAATATCGGCTGCCGTATTTTCTACATCTATAAAGCCTTCTGGCAGTGTGGACAGGCTTTGCAGCAATGTAAGCTCACCATTACGTTCGTTATAACTAAACACAGCGACGGTATTGTTCAACTCATTGGCGACAAAAGCATATGGACGCGAAGGATGAAAAACCAGATGACGCGGTCCAGAACCAGGTGGCAGATCTGTCTCACGATGGGTCACCAGTTTGCCATCCTCTGTCAAACGGTATACCACAATCTGATCCAGCCCCAGATCACATATCAGGGCATACTGTCCTGAAGGATCTGGAATAATCGAATGCGGATGTGCCGCATCCTGACGGTCCTGGCGAATACCTGAGCCGGTATGCTGAACTTGCCCCGACATGTCTCCTAATCCTCCAGCTTCCGTCACAGGGAACACAACGGCATTGCCGCCTGAATAGTTGGAAGCCAGCACATATCGTCCATCGGTTGTTACGGAAACATAGCAAGTATGTGCTCCCTCTGTCCCTTTGCGATCCAAAGGATGTAATTCCCCCGTCTGGGTATTCACCTGATACGCATACAGCTCACCTCCTTCTGTTTCACTGGCAGCATACAGCTTTGTCCCATCCGGGTGTAGCGCGAGAAAAGAGGGCCTCTCCATCCCTTCCACACCTCCAACCATGCGCAGATCACCATGGGTCACATTCAAAGCACATACATATATTCCTCTTTCCTGACGAGACGCATAAGTTCCTGTATAAAATAGCTGCTCATTTCGCTCTTCCATCGGCTCTCAGCTCCTTCTAGCTTTTTTTACATATTATCTGGCTTTTAGCTCTACTATTTGTCTTGTTGTAAAACCATCATGCATTATTACCCAAGATTCTGTCGTTTCATTAACGTTTCGCAATGTATGCAAAAAAATAGCCTCCTTCGGCGCCATCTGTGGTTCATAAGAACGTCACAGTTCACACCAAAAGAGACTAAATTTACGACAAGAACAACATTAAACCGCTGTGGATTGCGTATCTCTGCTATTCCATTTTACAGCCAGCCCCAAACTAAGGATGAGGATGACTGCCCCAAAAATATATGGCAAATTGATATGCACATCGAACAATTTACCCGCAAGTGCAGGCCCCAGAATATTACCAATACTCATATAAGCATTGTTCATGCCGGCTGCAACTCCCTGCTCATCCCCCGCCATTTTGGATAAAGCAGTATTAATAGCTGGCCGCAGCAACGACGTAGCGGTAAAGAAGATAAGCGATACCCCGAGTACATAATAAAAGTTGCCGGAGAGCAGCATAAGCACAAGGGAAATCGCTGAAAACAGAAAGGAACCGATAATGACACCTTTTTCGCCAAAACGATTCAACATCGGGCTAATGACCACAGCTTGAATCACGGTTCCGACCAGTGCTCCTACGGTAATAATGATAGCAATATCACGCTCATTGTAATGAAACTTGCCCGTCACGAAGAAAGGAAACATCGTTTCAAAATGCGTCAATCCAAAGGTTAGCGTGAATATCATAATCAGCAGCATAAAGTAAGGCTTGCGGAAAGAAAGGGCAAACTGTTTAATCACATTATCCCGTTTGGCCTTGACATTCCGAAACTTCAACTGTTTCTCCAGCGACAAGGTTTCGGGCAGCATAATCAAGGAAATCAGTGCAGCTACGCCCGATACGGCCGCCGAAACATATAAGGGCGTACGAATCGAGATATCTGCCAGCAAGCCGCCCACACCAGGACCGATCACAAAGCCAAGAGACATGGCGGCACCCAACAATCCCATTCCTCTACCGCGATTGTGGACCGTTGTAATATCAGCAATATAGGCCATCATCGGAGGAATCATAAAAGCTGCTCCTGCACCTCCCAGCAAACGGGAGATATACAGTATGGTTAACGATTCCCCAATCGCAAACAATACAGAAGACGCCGTCATGATTACCAAACCGATAATAATCATTTTTTTACGTCCGTATTTATCGGACCATTCTCCCGCTAACGGCGAAAACAGGAATTGGGTTAAGCCAAACACGGCAACCAAATAACCACCCGTTTCACCACTGCCTCCCAAGGAGCTCATAAACTTGGGAAGGATCGGAATAATGAGGCCAATTCCCAGCATGGCAATAAACATATTAATCATCAAAATGACCAGCGGCCCCATTTTCAACTGTTGTGAATCTGACATGTAGCGTTTTGTCCTCCTCAGGTTCTTTATTTCGTATACGAAAATCTTATTTTGCAACCATTCCAGCAAAACTCTTCATTATATTAATAGAGAGAAGGACAAATAACAATCATAAAATACTTCCGATAACCCTGAATCTTTCCTTTGGGCAGAACAGCAAAAAGGAACAACTTGAAATGGCGATGTTGTCCCTCTCATAACGAACGACCAGGATGAATTTCTGGAACGGTCTGGCGGTCCCTACGAACTTTATTGTGGATCTTCGAATAGCTCCTGTATCATCTTTTCCCTGTTATTCAGAAATTGTTTCGTAATGATAAAATGATCGGTTTCCTCTAGCGTCCGGGTGTCGATCCCTTCATGTGTCAGATGATACAAGATGGAATCTGGATACGCCATCAAAATAGGGGAATGAGTAGAAATGATAAACTGTGAGCCCTGCTGCACCAGCTCGTGAATCCGTGCAAGCATGGCCATCTGGCGCAAAGGCGATAATGCAGCTTCCGGTTCATCCAAAATATACAATCCTTGCCCTCCAAACCGATGCACAAAGGCAGCAAAAAAAGACTCGCCATGCGACTGCTCATGCAGCGATTTACCCCCGTAGGAATCTCGAATCGGTCGCCCTCCTCCTTCTCGATCCAGCTCGTCGATGTGAGTCGCCACATTATAGTAGCTCTCCGCCCGGAAAAAGAAGCCATCCCTTGGCTTTTCTACCCCTCTCACCAGCCGGATATGCTCATACAGTGAGGAATGCGTGGCTTGTGTAGAAAAATTGAAATTTTTAGTTCCTCCCTCTGGATTAAATCCCCACGCGACCGCGATTGCCTCCATAAGCGTCGATTTACCTACGCCATTTTCTCCAATAATATAGGTGACGGAAGGATGAAATTTGAGTTCGTTCCACTGGTGTAAGGCTTTTAAGTTAAACGGATATTGGCTCTTGTCCGCATCTGGAGGCCATATCAGCTCCAGGCGACGTATAAAAAGATTACGGTCCCATATACTCATGTCCAGTTCAGCTCCATTGCCAAGCAATTCACTAGGTTTTTCATCATTATATTGGAATTATTTACAGCAATCAATCTGAAATCCCATTTCGTAACCCTTCTGTTGTTATTGAAGCGATTATTACAGGTATAATATATAGTAATGTTCAGCGGGTATGAAATCTAAGCACCTCATTCCGTGTATATCTCATTCTTTTCCAAGCAGGTGAATCTATGAAATCTAATCACAAACCGATTCAGTCTTTTAAAATCGTACAGTTCATAATGACCATCTACAGGCAGCGATTGACACGTATTTTGCTACCGTTGGCTGTACTGGCTTTTATTATATGGGAGGCGGGACGAGAACTAAAAGACTTTAATCTGGCGCGTATGCTTCATGAGCTGCGGCGAATGGATGCCACCTTTCTCATCGAGATTGGCTTGTTCTCACTGGTTGCTGTGGCGGCTATGAGTGCATATGATTACGTAATCAGACATCATTTCAAGCTTCAGGTCAAGCCTGGAACAACATTTCGCTACGCCTGGATCTCCAATACCTTTAATAATGTCTTTGGTTTTGCAGGCTTTACAGGAGCGGGACTTCGCACAGTGCTGTATAAGAAAAGCGGTGTGCCGTTGGGTGTCATCACCTCTGCGGTCGTGTTTCTTTCGCCAGTCGTCATTACCGGACTATCTTTGCTGGCTTGGGGAGCCATTGTTCATCTGTATCCGGTACAGCCTGTACTGGATGCTCACCCGTGGCTTCATTGGGCGCTGTGGGGAATGGCATTGTACCTACCGCTATTCCTGATCATGCAGCGCTCCAAACGGTACTCCACATGGTTCAACAAGGGAGAAGGACAGCTTTCCTGGTCCACCATCTCCGCTTCCATCAGTGCTTCCCTACTGGAATGGCTGCTGGCTGGCCTTACCTTTGCATGGATCGGCTCGCACTTGCTCCATGAACTGCCGATGCATGCTGTGTTCGGCATTTATGTAATAGCCGCGATTGCCGGGTTAATCAGTCTTGCACCCGGAGGGGTCGGGGCATTCGACATCATTGCCCTGCTCGGGCTGCAAATGGCGGGAGCCAACTCAGATCGGGCACTGGCTGTCCTACTGGTCTTTCGCGTCTTTTATTACATCATCCCGTGGCTCATCGGCTTGGTGTTAGCCGCGCTGGAAATGATTCCGCGTAACGAGCGCCTGAATCAGCTAGCTGAGACAGGTTGGGATTACTCCCTTAATGCCTGGCAGAAGGTATGGGGCTGGCCTGGTCAATTCCGGTTTTTGGCCGATCTAGGGGTATGGGCGCTTGGTAAGCTGGTACTCATATCCGGCGTGGTGCTTCTTTTGTCGGCAGCTACGCCCGGTCTGTTATATCGGCTTCGTTTTGCTGAGCATTTGCTCAGCCTGCCCGTCATGCGCTTGTCGCATGAAATCTCGGTCATCATCGGAATTATGCTTGTCGTCCTGTCCCATGGAATCTCCCTGCGTATTCGCAGAGCATTACGACTGACATTGATACTGCTTCTGACAGGAGCTATTTTCACCTTCACTAAAGGTCTGGATTTTGAAGAAGCTTTATTCCTACTGTTTGTGGCGTTAATGCTATGGATTTCGCGTTCGCGGTTTTATCGGGTCAGTGCGCCGCTGAATCGGCACAACATTTTAATATGGGGTGGATTATCTCTACTCGTAACCGGGGCTTATTTTATCATTGGGGCAGGCTCCAACACTCCCTTTATGCGCCATTTGCATGCCAAGGTCCATCTAGACTTTTTTATGAACCGCAGCGATTACGGAGTTACCGCCGTGTTTAGTCTGATTTTGGCATGGGTATTCCTGACGGTATATTTCTTTCTTCGACCTCAGCGTAGCATCGCTAATCTACCCGACGAGCAGGAGCTGGATAAGCTAAAAGAATTTTTGGAACGGCAGGGTGGTAATCTCGTCTCTCATATGCTTTTTCTGGGCGATAAATATCTGTATTGGACCAAAAATGAACAGGTTGTCATTCCCTACGCTCGTAGCCGGGACAAACTGATTGTATTAGGTGACCCACTCGGTCCAAAAGAACGTGTGAGTGAAGCCATTCAGGAATTTCAGCGGTTCGCAGATCGGTATGCGTTAACGGCTGTATTTTATCAGGCATCGCCGGAGTATTTGTCCATCTATCACGAGAACGGCTATCGCTTTTTCAAACTGGGCGAGGAAGCACTGGTGCCGCTGGAATCCTTTACACTGACGGGCAAAAGCAATCAAGCGCTACGCAGCGCCAAAAACCGCTTTGACCGCGATGGCTACTCGTTCGAAATCATCCAACCGCCTCTAGAGGCGTCACTGATTGAGGAGATGCGTCAGGTTTCGAATATTTGGCTGGACGGGCGCAAGGAGAAGGGATATTCACTCGGCTGGTTCAAAGAATCCTATCTTCAGTTGGCTCCGATTGCATTGCTAAAGGACTCTGAAGGGAAGGTCATCGCTTTCGCTACGATGGCCCCTGCCTATGATCATGGACGGACGGTCTCCATTGACCTGATGCGCCACTTGCCTGACACGCCAAATGGCACGATGGATTATTTATTCTCACGGGTCATTGAGTGGGCCAAGGAGAGCGGATATACGACATTTAATCTGGGAATGGCACCGCTGTCCCAGGTAGGACAAAGTGAAAAGGCATTGCGCGAGGAAAAGCTGGCTCGACTTGTTTTCCAATACGGGGGTCATTTTTACGGTTTTCAGGGGCTGCGGCGCTTTAAGGATAAGTTCAAGCCGCAATGGGAGCCGCGCTATCTGGCCTATCCGGCTTCTGTCTTTCTACCGATCCTGACGCTGGAGCTGGTATATCTCGTATCCAAGCGCTCGGACTAAACAAAGGCTGACAACAGGACTTTAGTAGCCTAACACGATGTGAAAAAGGGTGTTCCCCAACCACGAACGGTTGCTGGAACACCCTTTTATATTCACAAATCTTCTTAGAAGCTGCCTTTTACAACAACTTCAGAGAGTGGAAAACGTCCTGATGGACGTGCTGGCACTTGTGCCTTACCTACGCTAATAAGCAGGGTTGGCAGGTAACGCGCTGGAATATTGAATTGCTCGATCAATTGTGCTGGAATGAAACCGCCCATTGCGCAAGTGTCGTAGCCCAGAGATTTAGCAGCCAACATAATATTTTGTGCTGCAAGAGCAGAGTTCAGGATGGCTGCATCGCGAGCTACTTGCGGGTTTTGGTACGCGCCGTTGATTTGACCTACCAATGCGTCACGGATTTCCGCTGGCAGTGCGCCTGCTTCTACCGCCTGATCATAAATGACGGTGTTGCGGTTCGCTTCCAAATCACCCAATACGGCAATCGTAACGGAACTTTCCGCTACTTGGCCCTGATTATAGGCGATAGGCAGCAATTTTTGCTTGTCCGCTTCGCTTTCGATAACAAGGAATTTCCAATGTTGAAGGTTCCAAGCGGAAGGAGCTTCTACCGCCGCAGTCAAAATAGCCTCCAAATCTTCCTCTGGCAATTTAAAATCCTTAACATAGCTCTTTACCGCGTGTCTTTCACTAATCGTAGATAGGGTTTCATTTTTTGGACTACTCGACATTCTGGGCACACTCCTAATTTCTTATGATATATATCTAACTTGAATCCTCATTAACTTCCCAAACTACTGCAATTATAAAAATGATAGTTAGTCATGTCAATATGTTTAAGTATGACCCTGCACTCAAAATACAGTACAATACGGATAAAGACATACATATCGGCAGATGCCTGCCGATGGGACAAGACATAATGAGTTCATTTTGTTCTCATTTGAATTAAAAAAGGAGCGTTACTATGATTGGATCGTTTAAAAAAACAGATATTGCTTTGTTTGCCGCCTGGGTTGTAGCTTGTGTGGCAACTTTGGGCAGTCTGTATCTCAGCGAGATTTTGGGGTATGAGCCTTGTAAGCTATGCTGGTTTCAGCGCATTCTGATGTATCCCCTGACCCTTCTACTCGGGATCGCCTATTTTCGAGGGGATTCGGGGATACTCCGTTATGTCATGCCGTTGGCTATCATTGGAGGTGCGATTTCGGCCTATCATTTTACCATTCAGCGCATCCATGCAGCTGCCAAGGCAGCTACGCAAACTTCAACTTCCTGCGGCAGAGTATCCTGTGAACAGGATTACCTAAACTGGTTCGATTTCATCACCATTCCTTTTCTCGCACTGATCGCCTTTATCCTTATTATTGTAGCCATGGGTTATATCATACGAAAGGAGAAAAAGTCAGCTCAGGGAGAGGTACAAGCAACAGAACTCGCATAAGTATGAAAGAGACCCAATTATAGGGCCAGTGTTATCACCAAGAGGCGTATAATCCGCTTGCCGGGGGAGAGACTGTAACTAAATATATCCATTGCATATGTGGTATAATGTGAAAGGTTTGCAGTCTGTCCAATAACGCTTATATTCCTTATAGAGGGGGCCAGTCCATGTTTCATATTAGCACCCCATTGCTGCAATATGGCGCAACCTTCGGTATGATCTTAATCGCTATATCGGCTATTTTCATCCGTATGAAGACAGGTCATCGCCCGATTAATGCCAAAAAAATCATCATCCCTCCGCTCGGCATGAGCACCGGTTTTATGATGTTCGTGGTGCCGGAAGTACGGGTTCCCTGGCTTTGGGCGCTGGGCGCCTTTCTGGTCGGCTGGTTTATTTTTTCTTACCCGTTGATCCGCAGCACCAAATTTGAGTTGCAAGAAGGGCTGGTTTTCGTGCAACGCTCACGTACCTTCTTCTTTATCCTATTCAGCCTGCTGATCGTCCGATTGCTACTGCATGAATTTATTCAGCATTACATTACCATTCCGCAGACAGCAGGGCTATTTTTCATCCTAGCCTTCGGCACCTTGTTACACTGGCGGCTCCGTATGTATTTTCAATATCGTCAATTCGTTCCGGACGAGACAGAAGTCCGCATCTGACCAACGGTTTTTTAACATGCTTGCTAGCATATTGCTGTATAGACCAAAAAAGGACACGTTCTCCCAGCCAGGAGGCCGTGCCTTTTTGGTCTTTTCGTCTTTTTAGTCTATCGGAGGCTACATTTCCGTCTTGCCCGGACGCCGGGCGCTAGGCACTTACTGGGAGCTTTCTTTTGTAAACAGCGTGCTGCCGTTTATGTTGTTCTGCGGAGCATAAGCGCCGTCCCAGGTGATAAAGAAGCTTGCTCCGGTGTAGATTTCATTCAGGGCCTTGTTCCAAAGCGAATAATCGAATTCCTTGAGCTGATTATTGTTGCGATCCACATGGTCGCCACCCACGGCTGGTCCAATTTCGCAGAAGCCATAAGTTTTTCCAAGTCCTTTGATGTCATTGTAAGCCATCTTAATTTCATTGTCATTGGACGGATCGTCGCTGTAAGCGTCGATGCCAATCCAGGTGACATAGCTGGAGCCGGGGTAATAAGCAGCCGCGTTGGCTCCTTTATTTGGAGCATAGACAAAATTGACGTTGGACATGCCATTGGTCGTCACAATGTAATTGTACAGATTGATGTACAGGTTCTTATAGTCCGTCGTGTTCTTGTCCCCCCACCAGAACCAGCCTCCGTTCATTTCATGGAAGGGTCTGTAGTAAACGGGGGATGAATTAAACTTTTGCAGGCCGGTCACGACATTGTCAACCTGGGCCTTATAATTTTGCAGCCATGCGGGGCTGGACGAATTGATGGATGAAATGTCTGTATTAGCCAAGATCTCGAAATCGGAATCAGACATCGGGGCGTTTACATTTCCACCCTGGGGATTGGGCATGTGGGTGGAAACGGTGACGATTTTCCCCAAGGCTTGGATGGCGGAGGCGCTATTGGAGGTAATGGAGGCTGCATCGGTTCCCCCCTGGTTCCAGTTCAGCAGATCATAGGAGACGATGTCAGGGTTGTAGGTCCAGACAGGACTGGTGTTTACACTACCGTCATAGCCCAGGAACATGCCAGTATAGTTGATATTGCTCTCCGCGCCTGCCGTCATTGGTAGCGAGAATAATAATGCAGCCCCGGTCAGGGCGCTGATCAAGCTCTTCGTTTTCTTGAATGAATTCATAATGGTTATCCTCCTGATGTTTATATCTTGCTGTTTGTAATCGCAAGACTTAAGATGTGACCGATATTCCCCTAGGACAATCTGACTCGCAACCTACATGTTTTTCGTTTTAGCGAGTGGATCTCCATCTTCCTAAAGGAATACGTTTTTGTGATCCTCAATTACATCGACATCAAGGAAAAAAGTTGAAATAGTTCTATTAGAGCAAAAAAATAATTCATATAACAATGAACAAACAATTTCTGCAAAATGTGGTAGGGACTAAATGTGTAATAAAGGAAATTTTTTCATTTCATTCTTATGAATTTGTTTTCAAATTATTGTTATTTTTGTACTATATAGAAGATTCATAATCACACACTTAGCGTATCCTAGCGTCCAGAACTAAGCTGATCACTCTGATGGCATAGTGTATATTTCGTTAAAATGGTGGCCTGGCACTCATGAAATGAAAAAAACCGATATTCGCCTTTTGGCCAAAATCGGTTTTTGGAGGTGAAACCATTATTCCCCGCAGTAAGGCACGAATGTTCCGGGCTAAAAGCTCAGGTTCTTCACCCGCCGCAGCAATTTTTTTGTACTGGACCTTTATAGAATGCACGTAGCAAAAGGGACTGTCCTCTGGACAGCCCCTTTTCTGTAATATGTCCAGACCATTCACCACGGTAGTCTGTATGCTTGCGGTGGATGCCTGCTTTTATTATTGCTGGGTCAAAATGATCGGACCCTCTGCTGTAATGGCCAGCGTATGCTCGTATTGCGCAGACAAGCCGCCGTCCAACGTGCGTGCGGTCCAGCCGTCCGCATCAATTTTACTGCGGTATGTGCCTGTGTTGAGCATCGGCTCAATTGTAATGACCATACCCTCTTTTAAGCGTGGTCCACGGTGTGGAGGTCCGTAATGTGGAACCTGCGGTTGCTCATGCATCTCTTCTCCGATACCGTGCCCAATAAATTCGCGTACGACCGAGAAGCCTTCCGCTTCCGCGTAGGTTTGTATCGCATGGGAAATATCACCGATCCGGTTACCGATAACGGCTTGCTCAATCCCTTTATACAGCGATTCCTTGGTAACATCCAGCAGCTTTTGCGCCTGCTCAGACACATTACCCACCGCATACGACCAAGCGGAATCTGCCAGCCAGCCATTCAGGTTCACAACCATGTCGATCGTCACGATGTCCCCGTCCTTCAACGGTGTCTTATTCGGAAAGCCGTGGCAAATCACATCGTTAGGTGAGCCACAAGTTGCAAACTGGTAGCCGTTATAGCCCTTTTGCTCCGGTGTTGCGCCATGCTTCTTCATAAAGGATTCCGCAAAGGCGTCAATTTCCAGTGTCGTAATGCCCGGCTTGATCATTTTGGCAATTTCCCGGTGGCAAGCAGCCAAAATGTCTCCAGCTTTTTTCATATTTTCAATTTGTTCTTTGGTTTTAATGATAATCATTAAACGGTCTCCTTCTTTTCCGTGTTCGTTCCACTTTTCACTGCTTCTTTTTTCTGCTTCTATTGTAACGCTAAAAGCAGCGAAATGGAACCGATGTCAACTGATACCGTTTACAAGGATCTTAAACGGGGTATATAATATTCCATAACTTGTATACCAGTATGCAAAATCATTTCCTAGATAGGAGTATCCTATGAAATATCCAACAACCTGGTTACAGGGCGCATCGCTTGGGGAAAGGATTGCTTGTGAACTTCGGCTTCAGATTATACGCGGCGTTCAGACACCAGGCACTGTGCTATCTGAGAATCAGATTGCTGCCGATTTTGGTACCAGTCGTTCTCCGGTGCGTGAAGCCTTGAAGGCACTCTCAGGCGAAGGACTGATCCGTTTGGAGCGCATGGGGGCGATTGTCGTCGGCATGACACCCGGTGATATGGAGGAGCTATTCGATGTGCGAATGCTGATTGAACATTTTGTTGTACAAAGGTATGTACATAGTGATAATGCCACATTGGTGACTGTTTTGAATCAGATGATTGACAAAATGGAAGTCGCTCTCAAGTACAGGGATGTCGTTGAATTTTCTCTTCAGGATTTTAATTTTCATGAAGCTCTGGTTCTGGAAGCTGGCCATACCCGTATTCTTCATACCTGGAATGGCATGAGACAGCTAATCCTGACGGTCATGTTAGCTGCAACAGAACAACGATTTGCGTCCAACATCGAAGAATCACAAGTCACGATTCACAAACATCGAACCTTTGCAAACGCTTTAAATCAGGGGGATGCTCAGGAGTTGTCAGGATTTATTGAGGATCATTATCGAGATACCCGCAACGCGGTTAACGATAGCGTCCTGTCTCCCTACAGAAGAAAGACATCGTCCTAGCCACAATATGCGTGACAAAGAGCAGATGTACCGCGCTTTATGCGTTTCTCGCTGGCGCGGCTCTCTTTTAATTGAAGTTGTCGACAAGTATACATTTAGCTATACATATAAGAATAAGGAGGCATACCTTCATGAACACATTATTCGGCTTAAGCCATAACGCGTCCCTGCTCATATGGGCGCTAGTTACCGTCATTCTTTTGATTTTGCTGATTGCTAAATTCAAATGGAATCCCTTCGTTTCACTGCTGCTTTCGTCGGTATTTCTCGGACTGGTTAACGGGATGCCTGGTCATGAAGTTACTGCCTCCATCACCAAAGGGCTCGGCAGTACACTTGGCTCCATCGCCATCGTGATCGGTTTAGGCACAATGCTCGGTAAAATGATGGCAGAATCTGGCGGTGCCGAACGCATCGCGACTACACTGATGGATCGTTTTGGTGAAAAACGCGTTCATTGGGCGATGATGATCGTAGGCTTTATCGTGGGAATTCCGGTGTTTTTTGAGGTTGGTATTATTTTATTAATTCCCATCCTGTTCACGGTTGCCCGTAAAATGAACATGTCTCTGCTGAAAATCGGTATTCCAATGCTGGCAGGACTATCGACGGTACACGGCCTTTTACCACCCCACCCGGCTCCGATGATCGCGATTGAAGCCTTTAACGCCAATATTGGACGCACGATAGGATATGCACTCATCGTGGGCATCCCATCCGCCATTATTGCAGGCCCGGTCTTTGGCGCTTGGATTGGCAAAAGAATCATGGTCAGACCTTCCGAGAGGCTGGACGAGCAGTTCAGAAATACGACGGGGCGGTCGTTGCCTCCCTTTTGGATTACTTTGTTCACCATTTTGTTACCTGTTATTCTAATGCTTAGCGGATCAGTCGCTGAAATTGTAGACCCGGCCAATACACATCCGCTCACTGTATTTTTCAAATTCATTGGTGATGAGGTTATGGCATTACTGATTGCGGCCGTGTTTTCTTTTTTCTCGCTAGGCTATGCACGTGGTCTAAAGAAAGAGGACTTGTCCCGTTTTACCAGTGAATGTCTGGCACCAACAGCCTCTATTATCTTAATTATCGGGAGCGGTGGTGCATTTAAAACGGTATTGATCAACAGCGGTGTAGGTCAGGCCATTGCAGCGGTCGCTACAGGAGCCCATATGAATGTGATTGTATTTGCTTTTCTGGTCGCTGCGCTCATTCGTGTAGCCACTGGGTCAGCGACAGTCGCGATGACGACAGGCTCCGGTATTGTCGCACCTGTGCTGGCACTTACACCCGGCGCGAATGTCGAACTGGTCGTCCTTGCTACAGGAGCAGGGTCGCTGATCTTGTCTCATGTGAATGACGCCGGTTTTTGGATGATTAAAGAATTTTTCAATATGACGGTTCCGCAGACTCTAAAATCATGGACCGTTATGGAAACCATCCTCTCCCTGGTCGCTTTCGGTTTGATTATGCTGCTGAGTGTGTTAACTTAACGTTAATGAGCTAATAACGGTAAGTGAAGGGGAGATTGAATATGACAGACACCCGATATATGATCGGCGTCGATATCGGTACGACCAGTACCAAAGCAGTTCTTTTCGAAGAAAACGGCAATATTGCCGCCCAGCACCATGTGGGTTATCCGCTCCATACACCTGAGCCGGATGCGGCAGAACAAGATCCGGAAGATATTTTCAAAGCTGTTGTGACGACGGTGCAAGAGGTCATGAAACAAAGCGGAGTGTCAGCTGAGCATGTGCTGTTCGTCTCCTTCAGTTCGGCCATGCACAGTGTACTGGCGGTGGATAAGAATGGAAAACCGCTGACCGCCTCTATCACTTGGGCAGATAACCGCAGCGCCAAATGGGCCGAAGCGCTCAAACATGAATACAACGGACACGATATTTACTTACGTACCGGAACGCCTATTCATCCTATGTCACCGCTCACAAAACTAATGTGGATTACACGGGATTTACCAGATGTTGCGACCCAGACGTACAAATTCATTTCCATTAAGGAGTACGTTTTTGCCCGGTTATTCCACCAATATGTCGTGGACCACTCGATTGCCTCTGCAACCGGACTCATGAATTTGCAGCAGTTGAACTGGGACGAGGAAGCGCTGCATATTGCAGGTGTGACGAAGGAGCAGCTATCCGAGCTGGTGCCGACAACTCATGTGCTCAAAGGGCTGGATGAGACCTATGCACATGACATGGGCCTACTGAAGACGACTCCTTTTGTGATCGGGGCCAGCGACGGTGTCTTGTCCAACCTCGGTGTGAATGCGATCAAGCCTGGAGTTGTCGCTGTTACCATCGGCACCAGCGGAGCCATCCGCACCGTAGTTGATAAGCCGCTCACGGATGCCAAAGGGCGCTTTTTCTGTTACGCCTTGACCGAAAAGCTGTGGGTCATCGGCGGCCCGGTGAACAACGGAGGTATAGTCTTCCGCTGGATCCGGGATGAATTTGCAGCCTCCGAAGTGGAAACGGCCAAACGACTGGGACTTGATCCATATCATGTGCTGACCCAAATTGCGGAACAGGTACGTCCTGGCTCCGACGGTCTGCTCTTTCTTCCGTACTTATCCGGTGAACGTGCGCCCCTATGGGACCCGAATGCTCGCGGCTCCTTCTTCGGTCTGTCCCTGCGTCACAAAAAAGAGCATATGATTCGCGCCGCTCTGGAGGGTGTGCTGTTCAATTTGTATACCGTCATGCTCGCCATGGAAGAAGTCATCGACAGACCGTCAGTCATTCACGCCACGGGTGGATTTGCACGCTCGGAGCTATGGAGACAGCTCATGGCAGATATATTTGATCAGGAAGTCATTATTCCCGAAAGTCTGGAAAGCTCATGTCTGGGTGCAGCTATTCTAGGCTTGTACGCACTGGGACGGATTGATTCGCTGGATGCTGTGTCTGGTATGATTGGTACCACTCACCAGCACAAACCGGTAGCAGAACACGTGGATATTTATCGCGATTTACTGCCGATTTATATTCGCATTTCACGTAAATTCGAAGAAGAATTCAAGGATATTGCGGAATTTCAAGCCAAGTCCCTACAGTCTTGAGTTACAAGGTAAACCGAATGGAGTTACAGCAGCGAAGCCATAGGCCCTTAAACTTGTAAAGCGAAGACCCTTCTCATCAAGGGTCTTCGCTTTATTGTTGTGCGCCCTTCGTCACGTAGAGCAGCATTCGTGCATTTTACAGGAAATCGGCCAAGACCGAAATTACAGAAACAGGGTTTTAGAGATGATCACCAACAAAATAAACAGAACCAGAATCGCTCCTACAGAGGTCCATGCGCCTACGCCGCAACCCATACCGCCTACTCCGCACATATGACTCATTTACAACACTCCCTTCGCTCATTTACAGGATCATTGTATGTAGACCTGGTCAAATGCGTAAGGGGGGCATTCCCCCATTTTTACGGCGAATGCCTGTTTATTTTGGAGACTAGCATTATGTATTAACCTCAAAATTATAGAACCCCTCAAGTGTTGCTCTCTTCATCATCAATACTGCACAAGTCCCAAGGAATCCACTCAGCAAGCCACACCTCATGCCCTGCATAATAAAATGCGATTCCCTCTTCTCTTGCTTTAATCGTGTTTACCTTGAGCATGACCAATTCACCTCTTCGGCTCCCTGCTAATGCTGCAAAGTTAGTGCTTTCAGATAAATGTACATACTTTCTGCCAACAGGATCTAAACCATCCGCCATAATAAATGGCAATGCTTGCTTATTCGTACCATGGTATAGTACATCTGGTGGATTCCCGGGAGTATACTCTATCTTTTGATAGCTATGTCCATATCTAGCTCTGATTCTACCGTTATGGATTTCAAAACGCTGCTTATCTGAATTGCGCACGATCCGCTCAATATCAGTCTGCTTTACACCTGACCAGCCTGGCAAGCTTTGAATGATTTGAAGTAAGTGTTCCACAGTACAAGAGCCGTCTGTAATGTCTAACTTTAGCCCGGATTCCTCGGGTTTGTGTCGCAGCATTTTGCTCATTATTTTACTTAGCTTCATATCTTCCTTTTGTTTCTTCATTGAATTTCTCCTTCCTTTAATATAGTAGATCAAAAGATATTTCTACATAAAATTAAGGATTCCTCTTATTTCTTCTTTATACGCTAAAAGACCATCAGAACCGGGAAGGTCTGATGGTCTTTATCAGAAAAGATGCTAGTTATGCCTCTCTGCGTCTGCGTGGTGTCAGACCAAGCCAGGACAACAACGAACTGCGCGATTTTCGTTGTCTGCCCTGGTAGGTACGCAAATTCGTAATTAACTGCCGATCCCGTTCCTCGTCGATCTTTTCTTTCATCCAGCGTTTTTGATCCTCCAGTTGGTTAGACAAGTTGATATTCTTTTCCACCAAACGGCTGTGCTCTGCTTCCAGTTCCTCCAAACGGCTCCGCATTTCCAACAAAGCGTTTTGCACCATGTCCTGCATCTGCGCCAGTTCTTGTGGCTCTACGGACTCCTGTGTTTGTACAGATACAGGCGCTTGCTTCAATCTATACTCAATAGTTGATGCCAAAGTCTGGAACTCTTCCTGCAACTGTAGCTGCATGGGTTCTTCTGACAGTGTCTGAGCATTCATTTCATCCTGTAACTCTGTCAGTTCAACCGTAGCAGCGACTTGAGCCTGCATGACCGTCTCTTCCCTGCCTTCAGCCGCCGCCATTATTTCTTCCCAGGTTGCGGTCAGTGACTCAGCATCCGAGATGGGTGGCAAGCGGAATTCCTCATCCTCCATTGGAAAGGGAGCGGTCACTCTCTCAAGCACCACCTGAACCGCCTGCTCCATCGTCATATGCTGCTCACGCAACGCCCTCCGCATCACCTTCAAGCACTCAACATCCTCAGCACTGAACATTCTTGATTGATTCGCGGAACGCTGAAACACATACCCCTGCTCCTCCAGCGCCGCTGCATATTTACGAAGGGTACTCGCCCCGATTCCCAACTGTTTTGCTGCTTCCGTCGTCGATTTGATTTCTTCCATTTAATCATTACCTCCCCGGATGGTATGGAAAGAAATAAGCTTGTATATGTAGAATTCGCGAAATCCATTGGAAACCCTTTGGCAAAAATGTTCTAATATTGCAGACTGCTAAGAACCTTTGTCATAACGGAATCTTTGTAGAAATACAAGAAACGACATTGCAGAGAATACTTCGTTCTATGTACACTAAAGACTCTTTAAAGAGCGTCACATAAATGTCATACTTTTATAATTCCTATGGCACTATTCCTTCCATCAACATAGTTCATGTTATAATTTATACAGCGGTCACCTTAAATATAAATTGAAATGCAATCTCCTACCTTCCAGTAAAAGTATTGATAATTTACGTTGATTCTACAATTAATCGCAGAAAGACACCTCTTTCACAGTTCATTTTTAATTTTCCGGAATGGAGACAAAAAAATGGATATTTTCAAAAGATCAGCAATATGTTATGTTATGTAACGTAAAATGGATTTCAGGCATAATTTGTAGCATATTAACGTTCGCTGGAACGAGGAGGCAACATAGATGAAGGGGAAGGCAAGGAAAGTAGCTATTGTCGGCGCGGGAATGGTCGGTTCGAGCTGTGCCTACTCAATGGTTAATCAGTCCATTTGTGATGAAATCATGATGATTGACCGCACGTATGATCGGGCTTTGGCCCATGCACTGGATCTGTCCCATTGTATGGAGTTTACGTCCACACGCACTAAGGTACGTGCAGGCACGTATGCAGACTGCACGGATATGGACGTGGTGATTATAACGGCTGGAGCCAACCCTAGACCAGGTCAAGACCGCCTGTCTGTACTGGACGACGCAGTGCTTATCACCAGAGAGATTGTAACAGCGATTATGGAGGGTGGCTTCGACGGTATATTCGTCATTGCCGCTAATCCTGTCGACATTGTAACGTATATGGTACAAAGTATATCCGGTCTGCCGCGCAACAAGGTGATCGGCACGGGCACCTCTATCGACTCGTCCCGGCTCAAGACGTTGCTTTCTGAGGTGTTTTCCATAGATCCGCGCAGCGTACAAGGATATGCTCTTGGCGAGCATGGCGAATCCCAATTCGTTGCCTGGTCACACGTAACGATTGGCGGTAAGCCGCTTTTACACATTTTACGGCAGCATAAGGAACGATTCAGCCACGTCGATCTGGACGACATTGCCCGTAAAACCAGGGATGCAGGCTGGGAAATCTTCACCCGCAAAGGCGCCACTTATTTTGGTATTGCCAATGCTCTGGCATACATTACCCGTTCCATTTTAAATGATGATGGTAAAATTATAGCGGTCTCTGCTGTATTGGACGGCGAGTACGGGCACACCGATGTCTGCACGGGCGTTCCAGCGATTATCGGCAGCGGAGGAATTCAAGAGGTCATCGAGTTGGAACTAAGTCCAGAGGAACAAGCGAAGTTCGACGCCTCTTGCCACTTTATCAGCAATAATATCCGTGCCATTTCAGACTTAGTGTAAACCAATAGCACAGAAAAAAACTCCTTACCCTCATTGAGGATAAGGAGTTTTTGCAATCCCCGTATTTCGCCCTATATCTCTTTATAACGAAATACCGTCAGTCCCGCCAACGTAAATACGACAAAGCTGCCCATTATAACCGTCAATAGTGTATCAGTTGGCACCATGAACGCCCCAAAGTTGTCTCTTCCACTCGGCATCATCGCCAATAAAGGCTGTGTCCATGGATAGTACGGACCGTAGGTTTGAGAATTGGCGACCAGAATATTCGGCACGGTGAACACAAAATTCAACGCAAGCGGTGCGGCAAAGCTGGACCACAAGAAGGATACCATCAACTGCAACGCAGCCAGCGGCAGGCAGGCCACCCAGCCTGCGAGCAGACTTTGAGCGATCACAGCCCAAGGAATCGGTCCGTTCATCCCCTGCACAGCTCCAACACTCAGCAACGCTCCCCCGAACAGTAGCTGGGTCAATCCGACCAAGGCCATAATGATAGTCAGCTTAGCTGCGTACAGACTGGTGCGGAACAATGGCAATGACATCAGCTGCTTCCAGCCGCCGCCCCCATGCTCGAAACGGCAGACCAGAGACCCAAACACGGCCGTCAGCATCGGCAGGAACAGCAGCGCATGAACTGTAAGCATGGCTGACAACAGCAACAGCCAGTTCCCTCCCGGATTCGCCAGCAAACCAATCAGGACGGCAATCGCCGGGCTGACGAGCGCGAGCAGCCAGACGGGCGATTTCGCCATTTTCAACCGTTCAACAGAAAGTAACCGTGCATATCCTCCGAACATTACGCCACATCCTTTCGGCTAAAATGGGCCGCTGTCAGCAGGCTGAGAAGCATACCCGTTCCGCACCCGACGGACGCAAACATCCACGCTTGAGGTGCAACCCAGGCGAATTGAGGCCAGGCCAATGGAAACCATTCGGACAGCTGTGAAGCAAACAAGCTGCCGATGCCTAACGTAATGCCCAGTGTTACAGGCAGCGCCTGATTATGGAACGTGACCGTTAACCACAACAATAGTACAAGCATAGGCAGCGTGCCGCCCAAGGGCCAAAACCCGAGTCGTAGCAGTTCTCCTACGGGTGCAGGTTCTCCCCCGAAGCCAAGGATCATTCCCAACACCCAAGTCCCTACCGTCAGGAGTAGACAGGACACACACAGCATCCCAATCGCCAACGTCAGCTTGGCCATATAGACGCTGAATTTGGAAATCGGCAAGGCCAGCAACTGCTTCCATGAGTTAGATGTATGCTCCACATTCGCCAACATGGAAGCCACCATAGTAGCTCCTAGCACCAGCGCAAGGGGTACAAAAAGAGCGATGTTATCCATCAAAACTTCCCACAGATGACCCTTGTTACGCGGAATCAGATAGTCATATCGAAGTCCAAAGTTGAGCGCCTGCATGGCCACCAGCCCAAGGGGACCGAGGAACACCAAGAACCAGATTCCCTTTCTGCGTGCTTTGAGCAGATCCGCCGTGAGTGCTCGCAGCATCATAAGGAAGCCCCTCCTTTGCCCACCACCTGCATGAACATATCCTCCAGCGATTTGCGGCGTTCCTCCACACGGTATACGGCATGCGTATTTTCGACCAATCTTCTGACCAGCAGCGCAACAGCCGCATCATTCATGTTCTCGAACTCCAGCGCCGATCCGTCCTTCACCGAATGGTAGCCCTGCTCACGCGCAATCAATTGGGCTGCTTCCGGTTCCGACACGACGATCCGAATTCCGCCCGCGGATTCCTGACGGAGATTATGAATCGTGTTTTGAAAGACCAGCTCTCCTTCACGAATAATACCTACGGTATTCGCCATATGCTCTACCTCGCTCAACAGATGGCTGGATACCAGTACGGTGATCCCCCGTTGCTTGGGCATCGCCTGAATCAATGTGCGCATTTCCTGAATACCCTCCGGGTCCAAACCATTCGTAGGCTCATCCAAAATGAGCACTTCTGGATTCCCAAGCAGGGCTGCTGCAATACCAAGTCTCTGCTTCATGCCCAGCGAGTAGCCTTTGACTGGACGTTTGGCATGCTTGGTCAGTCGGACGACCTCTAACACTTCCGCAATGTTTTGCTTGGGTACATTCAAAATACGGCGAATGGCCTCCAGATTTTCAATGGCGTTCAAATGACCATAATACGAAGGATACTCCACCAACGAGCCGACTTTACGCAAAATATCAAGCTTATGTCTGCGAATATCTTTGCCGAATATACGGATCGTTCCTCGAGTTTGGCGAATAAGTCCAAGCAGCATGCGGATCGTTGTCGTTTTCCCTGCTCCATTTGGACCCAGAAATCCGTAAATATCTCCCCGAGCTATTTTCAGGTCCAGCTGATTAACCGCCGCGCGGCCTTTGTATATTTTGCTGAGACTGTTCGTTTCAATAATGTATTCGTTCAAGTTCCTCACCTCGACACCTATCGTAACGTGCCAAGTTTAAAGCCAAGGGAACTCTGAGTTTAAGTTTTGTTTAAAAAACGGATTCGGGTCCCGGCTGATGAACTGAAAATCTCCCTCTCCAAATTCATTTCACGAGCCAGCAGTTCTGTAATCGCTAAACCAATCCCGGCTCCTTTTTCACTGGACTGTTGCTCCATACCAGGCCCTTTATCTGTGATAACCAATGCCTCTGTCCCATTATCCTTCTGGACTTGAACACCAATATATCGGCCTGAGGCAGCATGGCGAACTACATTTTGAAAGAGATTGTCCAGCAAACGGCGGAAGCCTTGCTCATCGACATTCCACACCATACTATGCTCAGGCAGGTCGATATCCACTTCAAAGCCTTCTTTTTCCCACACCGGGTACCAGCTGGCCGCACACTCACGCACCAGTCGCAGGATATCACGCGGTGTGTTATTCATGGTGTATTTGCCACTGGATAGGAGATTATAGGTCAGCAAGTTGTCGATCAGACTCCCAAGGTCCTTTAGCTTGTTTTCCATTAGTGTAATCGACTGTTTCCCTCTGCTGCTGAGATTTTCACCATCTAGTGTATACAGATGGCTACGCACGACCGTAAGCGGCGTCCGAATATCGTGTGACAGATCCGCGACCAGTCTCTTCCGTAGCTCTTCCTCCTGACGCTCACGTCCCCGACTCTCTGCCAACTGCTCGACCATCTGATTAAATGCTTCTTCCAGCTTGCCGATTTCATCCGGGCGTCCAGTGGCAACAAGAATAGGCAAGCCGTCCTCTCCTCGCTGCGACATGGCGGCCTGAAGCTGCAACAGTCTACGCCGAATGTCTCCAAAAAACAGAAGAGATACGGATATAAAAGCGCCCAAAATCAATACAATAAAAAAGAAATAGTACATCAACATACTACTATCAGTAGGTGGCTGTTCAAAGAACGAACGAGGCACTTTTAATACCATATAGCCCTGATTTACATCATTCTTGCCCCCGCCAATAAAGGCTACTACCGTAAACGGCCCCTCATAGCTTGCTTGCTTCATAAAAGCTATAGCCTGCGCAGCGTTCCATTGTTTTGGCAGGTTAGGTTGGGTCGGTAACTCCAACCTAGTTAACCCTGCGGTATCCACCCAAAATATTTGGGATTTAGGGAACATATCTTGTTGTATTTTGCGCAGATGGACTGAGATTTGCTCTGGTGTGGCTCCCTTCAAGGCTACAGCTTCGCGATGCCAGCTATTTTCGGTATGGGTAGCAGAGGGATAGTAAGCGTTTTTAGGCTTGGACCCCGCCCCCCAATTGAATAACACGCTATATATCAAGGCTGTAGCAGGCAACACAATGGGCAACAGCATCATAGCAACCACAATGATGACCAGATAACGGAACAACAGTGAACTGCGAAACCGACCTCCCTGATCCGGCTTAGAGCTGGGATGCAACCTCCTCCAACCCTTGCGCGTCCTGTTCATTATGCTTTCACCCGATATCCTACACCACGGATCGTCTCAATGATGCGAGGTGTCGCAGGATCAATCTCCAGCTTTTCGCGCAGGTGTCGGATGTGAACCATTAAAGTTTTGTCTCCGTCGATATATGGATCTCCCCATACCGCTTCATACATTTGCTCTTTCGTCATAATCTGGCCCAAATGCCGCAGTAAATAAGCAAAAATGTGATATTGCTTGCCTGTCAGTGTAATTTCCTCCCCGGTATCACGGTTCACAATACGGTTATCAGGAGAGAACACAGAGAGATGCCCCAGTTGTAAGGATTCTTCAGGCACGGTTCCTGATCGGCGCAGCAAAATCTCCATACGTGCTATGAGCTCGTCCGGGTGAAAGGGCTTGGTTACATAATCGTCAGCGAAATCCAGTCCTTGCAGTTTATCGTCTATGGAGGTACGAGCAGACAACATGAGAATGGGAAGCTCCGGGTACTCTTTCTTGAGCCGTTTCCCTATGGTGAATCCATCCAGACCAGGTAACATCACATCCAAAATCACGAGTTGGCACGTACGGGCTGCCTCCACAGCCCCATCCCCGCTGCGAAGCCATACTACAGCGTAATTCCGCTCTTCCAAATACTGATGCGTCCAAGCACCGATATCCTGGTCATCTTCGATGTATAACACATTTGTTTTCATCATGAGCACCTACTTATCGTTTTTCTTTTATGTAATGGGCATTATAGCATTTATGGTACATAACCCACTTAAAAAGGTTAATAACTATCTTATACGACATACGCTTCACATTTTCAAATTTGAATGCTTATGAAAAAAGGAGGCCTACCCGATGCTGCTGGAAGCTATATACCATCACCCGAAACGCAATTGGGCTTTTGGTTATAATGATGAAACGATATTTCTACGGCTACGTGCGAAGAAAAATGACCTGAACACCGTTCATGCTCTCACCGGAGATAAATACGATTGGGACCGCACCCGACAGCTTGTCCCGATGTCCAAATTCGCTACTGATGGCAGGTTTGATTACTATGAGTGCAGTATAAAACCTACTCACCGTCGGCTGAAATATGGATTTTTGCTAGAAGACGGTGAGGAACGTATTTGGATGAACGAGGACGACTTTACTACCCAAGAACCCGAAAATGCAGATAAACTGTTCCAATATCCGTTTTTGAACCCGATTGATATTCTGAAGCCACCCGCATGGGTGAAGGATGCGGTATTTTATCAGATTTTCCCGGAACGCTTTGCGAACGGTGACCCCTCCATCAGCCCAGAAGGTGCAGAGACATGGGGTGGAACCCCACAAAGAGACAATTTTTTCGGTGGCGATCTACAGGGGATTCTGGATCACCTGGACCACCTGAACGAGCTGGGAATTAACGCCATATATATGACTCCTGTCTTCAAGGCGACGACCAATCATAAATATGATACAGAGGATTATATGGAGGTGGACCCACATTTCGGGGACAAAAAGACATTGAAAAAACTGGTCGATGCCTGCCACGATCGAGGAATTCGGGTGCTGCTTGATGCGGTGTTCAACCATTCAGGGCGTACTTTTAAACCGTTCGTCGACGTCCAGGAAAAAGGCGATGCCTCGCCTTACAAGGACTGGTTCCATGTACATAGCTTTCCCCTGAAAGTGGTGGATGGCATACCGACGTACGATACATTCGGGCTGGAACCGATGATGCCCAAGCTGAACACCGAACATCCTGAGGTAAAAAAGTACCTGCTGGATGTGGCAAAGCACTGGATCGAAGAAATCGGCATCGATGGTTGGCGGTTGGATGTGGCAGACGAGGTGGACCACGCCTTTTGGCGGGAATTCCGCACTACGGTCAAGCAGGCCAATCCGGATGCGTACATTTTGGGTGAAATGTGGAATGAATCGTCTGAATGGCTTCAGGGGGACCAATTCGATGCAACGATGAATTATCCGTTCACCTACGCGGTGAATGATTTTTTCGTCAAAAAAGTGACCGATGCCCAAAGCTTTGCCTACGCCATCGGACGACAGCTGGCCCGCTATCCACAGCAAGCATCCGAGGTTGCTTTCAATCTGCTGGATAGCCATGATACACCGCGCCTACTGACGCTGTGCGGGGGCGACAAGCGACTGATGCGGCTGGCTGCTTTGTTCCAGTTCACGTATATGGGCGCACCCTGCATTTTTTACGGCGATGAGATCGGCCTGGATGGAGATGCCGATCCAGGCTGCCGCCAGTGCATGGAGTGGGATGCCGATAAGCAGGACCACGAGCTGTTCGACTTTTACCGCGAGCTGATTGCGCTTCGTAAGGGGCACCCGGTCCTCCGTGATCAAGGAGGCATCACTTTCCTGGAGGCACAGCCGGAGGGTGCCTCACTTGCCTACGAGCGCCGCAGCGGGGAAGAAGTGCTGCTCGTGCTGCTCAATCGTTCCGATGAGGATCACGTTTTTGAATTGGACATTCCTGAGCAGGAATGGCAATTAGCCTTTGGCGAAAGCCAGTGGTCCGTAGGACCGAAGGGACTGCATGCCGAGCTTCCTCCTTACGGATATGTTGTGCTGAAGGCAACGCCTGTGCGATCAATCAACTCTGCAAAAGAAGTCGACAACAAGACGCAAAGCAAGGCATAGGCTATATAGACGCGGATGCTGATGAAAGTACCTGCCGAATACGGCAAAAAAAGCGAAACCACCAGGAACAAGATAGTTAACTTGTTCCTGGTGGTCTTTTTACGTTGAATATGAGCTTCTATCCAAGTCGATTATTTGTTTTTAACATCTGTTCTTACTACCCCAACATCCGAAGCATTGATTGAAATGGGGTTACCACCTTGCCCTGTTTGAGCTGAAGAAGATTGTCTAACGTCCACCCTAATTCTTTTGCCCTTAAAGCCAGTTCGTCTCCTTTTTCCTAATGCAGTGGCCTCCTTAAGTCTTCATGGCTTCATAAACCTCTCAATATGACCTAACTGTGGAGAGATATGCTATATGCATATGCCGCTGAAGAAAACAGGTCTCGGCGAATATCAGATCATAGAGAAAAGAGGCTATTAGTACCCGAGCTGGCAAGCTCCTCCAAGAAATTGCAACGAACATACTAACAGCAAAAGAGCGGAACCTGCTTTTACAGGCTCAATGTGGCTTTAAAACCATCATTGAGCCTGTAATGATTAATGATATAGAATCATTGCTTATATCAGCTATCAACAAGCCAGCAGCCTTTCATGACTATCGTTGAACGCTAGCAGATTCGCTTGTAGATAATTGAATATTTTAATCCGTAAAATTTAAAGCGTTTACAAGTTAAGCGGCAGGTTGCCGGTCAGAGACGGCTGCTTGACCGGATCACTTTACAAATTGGCTTAAGCCAATACACCAAGAGCGTATCCAATAATTCCTATTGCGAATAAAGCAAAAATCAGAGCTATAGCATTTACTTTCTTTTTGAGCAGTCTCATGCATAAAAAAGTCAGCAAGAGAGGTAACAGACCAGGTATCAATTGATCCAGAATCATCTGTATCGTCGTAACAACCTCTACTCCATCCGAACGGGTATATCGGGATACTTCGAGTGGTATATTCAGAGTAGTCCATTTGGATACGAGGGCGCCCATAACAAATAGTCCCAGGATGGAGGCCGATTCCGTAAGCTTTTGCAGTCGGTTTCCGGACATGTCGGACACAATCTCCGTCCCTTTTTTGTAGCCGTATTTCAGTCCGTACCACTTAGTGGCCAGGCGAATAACATTAAAAAGCAAGAAAAATAGGACAGGCCCGATAACGCTTCCGGACAACGCAATGGAAGCTCCTAATGCAGCCAGAACGGGGCGTAATGTTCCCCAGAAAATAGGGTCTCCTACTCCAGCCAAAGGTCCCATTAAGCCAACTTTCACACCACTTATGGTAGCATTATCAATCGGCTGGCCATTGGCTTTCTGCTCCTCCATAGCGGCCGTTACCCCCATAATCGGTGCAGAGATAAACGGTTGAGTATTAAAAAACTCCAAATGCCGCTTTAGTGCTTCTTTTTGGTCTTCCTTCTTGCTGTATAACCGCTTGATTGCCGGAATCAAGGTGACACAAAAACCAATCGACTGCATACGCTCAAAGTTAAACGAGCCCAGCAGGAACCATGAACGGAAAAACATTTTGTTTAAATCGCTTTTGGTCAACTTTTTTTCTTCCATAGTACCCCACTCTTTCATTAAGAATTTCTTTAGAGCTCTTCAATTTCACCCACTTGATCTTTGAGCTGGCTATATTTAGGATTGAGCTGGATATACAGCAGAGCCAGAACCGCTCCCATGATTCCAAAGCCAACCAGATTGATGCTTGTAAATGCCGCGATGACAAAGCCCAAGAAAAAGAAAGGCATCAGATATTTGGCTGCCATCATGTTAATAACCATGGCATATCCTACAACGACGATGAATCCCCCTGCAATTTGCAGCCCTTTTGTAATGACCTCCGGGATGGCATCCAGCAAAGTCGTAACTAGACCGGTTTCTGCTGCAATAGCCACCAATACGGCAGGCAAAGCGACACGTAATCCCTGAAGAAGGAGGGCTATGAAGTGACATAATTCAATTCCTTTGAAATTTGAAGATTCGGCATATTTATCTGCCAGATGCTGAAAGAACACGGTAATCGTTCTAACAAAGATAGTTAACACTTGTCCGCCAGCCGCAATCGGAATCGCAACGGCAATTCCCGCACCGATCGATTGGTGCCCGACAATAACCAATATGGTTGAGACTACACTGGCCAAAGCCGCATCCGGAGCCATGGACGCTCCGACATTCATCCAGCCCAAAGCCAACAATTCCAGCGTACCGCCTAGAATAATACCGGTTTTGAGATCTCCCAGGACCAGACCGATCAGTGTACACGCAACTATAGGACGATGAGTCTGTCCTTCATCCAAAACACTGCCCATTCCGCAAATGGCTGCAACCAGCGTGACCATTACGATTTCAAAAACACTCATGTTTGACCCCCTCTCTTATGCGTACGTGTTGTTAAAACTGGACATTTTGGAGCTTGTTAATCAAATTAATTTTAGGATCACTGGCCACTTTTCTAATCTCCAGTTCTATCCCCTTTTCGTGCAATTTATAAAATGCCTCTACATCCTGCTTGTCTACGGACACTGCTCCGGTAATTTGTGTTTTGCCTTCTTTGAAGCACATTCCACCTACATTTACCGATGTAAACGGTACCCCACCTTCTACAACCCGCAGTACATCCGTGGGATTGGTAAACAGGAACAAGGTCTTGAAATCGTTATATTTAGGATTGTTATAAGCTTCAATCGCTTTCGCAATCGTGACAACATAAGCTTTAATCCCCGGCGGTGCCACTTGTAACAATAAGGTTTTGCGCAGCGTATCCGCAGCGACCTCATTGCTGACGGCGATAATTTTGTTACACTTCGTTTCCTTCACCCACACAGTAGCCACCTGACCATGAATTAGACGGTCATCAATACGAACAAATGATATTTCCATACCTATAATTCCTCCTCTGTTTGTATGTCCCGGATGACACGAAAAGACTTCATTGAATCCTGACCCGCACGGATGGCCAGATCACTTAGATTCTCCACGTTCTCCAGCCCTCTATTAGTCAGCAGGTCTACGATCATTGGCAGGTTCACCCCTGTTACAATGTCCATTTTTTCATACCTGGCCACAATCCTACTGGCCGCATTATAGGGACTGCCACCAAACAAATCGACGAGAAAAATCAATCCGTCCGTCCAATCAATTGTTTCCAAGGCCGCTTTGTACTTCTCAACAAGTCCGTTAACACTTTCACCTGGTTCAAACGTTACACCCACCACATTTTCCAGATGGCCAAAAATCATTTCCGTGGATCTTAGGATCTCTTCAGAAAATTTTCCATGAGTGCCAACAATAACACCTATCATTTGTTTCACCCCCTCCTTGCATCCTTCGCCTATACTTATATGCAAGTCTCATGCCAAGATTCTGTATGATGCGATTAACTATCAAAAAAAAAAGACCAAACCCTCGGCTGCTCCGGGAATTTGGCCTTTTCTCACCAACTACTTATTATCCTTATCCGCATGATTAATACACATCCAGCATCGTTTTATACACTTGCGCCACTACTTGGGGATACAGTTATATACTTCGCTTAGGATTTCGCAAATATAATATTTTTCATCATTAGTCAGCTTAATGTTAATACTGGAGGCAAATATATTGCAGGAACGGTTCACCACATCGATTAATCGTTGGTCAAGCAAGGATACATCCTCCTGATACACTAGCCCTTCTCCAATGACCATTCGTTCCAGCGCATGAGCCGTATGAACAGCAAGCTGAACCTTCTTTGCATAATGGAAATCAGCCTCCAGTTCCTGTTCCAGCTGCTCGATAAATTTCATCAAAATCCCCAAAATTTTGTGAGGATTCAAATAAGTCATAAACTCCTTTAGCGTATCCTCACATAGATCTCTTACGATCACGCTTCCGTGTTCATGCATAACAGGCAACTGATTGTTGAGCAACAATTCTCTTAATGCCTGTTCACCGCTTGCCTCGATCAGTTTTTCCAAAGGGATAAACGGTACATTGAGCTCGCTTGGCCGCTTAACCCCAATCACCGCAAGAAGCGTATGCTTGGCCCGTAAATCCTTCACCACTTTATCCAATTCCCTGACCTTTGCCGGTACAACAACTATTTTCTCTTCGGTTAAGTCATAAACAACCTTCTCTACAAACTCCTTTAGCTTGGCGGCGGCACCTTTGCCGGAGGAACAGACCGTCACGATTACCTTATTACTGGTCTTTTCCGCTTTCACTCCAGCATTTCCAGTGTTATATCCACGAAAATCCTTCAAAGATTGATAAATTTCCTCTATATTCATATCAAAAATACTGGCCTTTCGCACAGCCTCCAACACAAGCGGGGTTGAAACCATATCGATAGTCTTCACCTTAATCCCGACACGTTCCATAATGGTTGCTTCAAGATTGAGCAAGGAGCCCATATCAACCAGCAGCAATACGCCTCTGCCATTGTCAATGTCCTTCACTTTTTCCACAATAACTTCCAGGATTTCTCTGGGGCTAACATCCAAAGGCATGTCTACTGCGCAAATATTTGAGCTCCCCAGCAGGCTGTCGACAACGCTAACGACACTGCTTGCCGTACTGTTGCCATGTGCAGCTACGATGATTCCCACATTTCCCTGGTGCTCCTCTTCTACCGATTTCAGAAGAATCGCCACATAGGTGGTCTCGGCATCGGGTACGCTGACTTCAAACTTGGACTCGATCAAATCCTTGATAATGAGTGCCAGTCTGTATTCTTCATCCTGATCATTCATCGGTTCATAGATTTGTTTACTGACATATTTTTTCTCCCGGATTCGCTTTAAAAAAGCACTTAAATGAAGACTGAAGGCATAAACAAACCTGTCGCTGTAATTTCTGTTCAATTCTTTTTGAGCCATCTCTTGCACCTGTTCAGCGAACTCTAGGATATTTCTGCCTACGATCTTAAGGATCCGTTCCCTTCCCCCTTTGATGTTATAAAATCGGTTATAGAAGCTTTTGATGTGAATATTGACATCTGTAGTAATAAACTTATTGATAAAACTGTCGTCGAGTCCTTCTTCTTTGAGCATCCCTATCTTGTCTTCAATCAATTTGTACAAGTTGAACGGCAGTTCAAAAGCGTCTACTTCATCCATTCCTTTGCTGCCTTCAGGAGTAATATACAGCGAGGAGTTGACCATCTCCATTTCGGCAATCTCCTTGCGGTTCTTCCCCATATTAAATAGACCTTCCTTGATATTTCCGGGCAAAATTTTAAAATCAAGTTCAATCTCTTCCTTATTTTCATGTATGCTGTTCAAAAATCCTTTGGCACACACAAGCTGAATGTTCGATTTCAACTGACCGATATTTCCATAGGTTACGCTGCCAATCAGTGCTTTTACAGTTTCCAATTCAACCCTAATAGGCTTGTTCACACGATGGGCTTCGTTTGCAAAGAGATGCTTCAGGATCAAAAACCTCTCTTCAACAGTTCGCTCTTGCAAGGAAGGAATGTTGATCGTAATCGGTATCCGTCTGATAAAGGTTTTCAGCATGGAAGAACCGGGATCTTCGGTCGTAGCGCCGATGAGCAGCACATTCGCTTCCCGCTTGCGCTCCGACTCGCCCAATTTGTTGTAACTGTTCGTGTCCATGAAATAAAATATCATTTCTTGGCCTTCTGGGGGCAGCCGATGAATCTCATCCAAAAACAGAATGCCCCCATCCGCTTTCTCGACCAGTCCCTCTTTCTCCCGATCAGCCCCGGTAAATGCTCCTTTTACATGACCAAAAATGTGGGAAAGTAGCAGCTGAGGGTTATTGTAATAATCAGCGCAGTTAAATACGATAAACGGTGCTTGCTCTGAAAAGCGCTTCATATATTTCCCATAATTATACATCAACCTAGCGAACATTGTTTTTCCAACGCCAGTCTGTCCCACAATCAGCGTATGTAGGCCCTTCGGCGGGTATAATATTGCCGCTTTTCCCTGCTCAACCTGGTTCCTCATACTCCCCATGAAACCAATTAAGGCGTGAAACGGATCCACTTGCTCTCCAGGCAGCAATATTTCATGAATACTGTTGACTTGGATTTGTTTCTCTTTAAGCTGAACCCGAAAGGTCTCCTCGATCACCTGCTTGTGCAAAAACTTGACGGGTCTCCCCTTGATTTTAATAATCAAGTCGGCGCGAAGTAGGCTATTAAGCTCCTTGCTTACATTATTTCTTAACATATTCTGTTGATCGGCTATTTCCGCAGCCGTAATTCCACCGCCGTCCTGCAAGGCCTCTACCGACAGTTTCTTTGTCCCATTGGCAATATACTCTAAGATCTCATCAATTCGTTTCACGGTATTCCCCCATGCTGACTAGTTCTTATTTAATTAGTATATAAAAAAAGAAATAATCCTCTACAAGAAAATAAACTGACAAGTTAATCATTAATCTGATACCCTTTTTATTGAATCTATCCAAAACTCAAATTCAGCCCATTCCATTCACTTCTTTTCCAAGATCAAAGGTTGGCAGTATAATTGCATAAGCTTCACGAATAAGCTGCATAAAAAGTTATTTTTGTTTCCCAGTAAGGAGCTGAGATAAAATAATGCGCTACGGATTACAGCAAGAGCAAACATTCAGGCTGGCTATGACTCCAGAATTACGACAAGCCATCACGATTCTTCAATATTCTTCGGTCGATCTGATGTCATATCTTCATGAGCAAGCAAATGAAAATCCGATCATTGACTTGGCAGAGATCGATATGTCCATCGAAAGAATCAACACAGAAGAAGAATATTCGCTACGAAAAAATGATAATCCGGTAGACCTTCTGGACTTTGTCTCTAATCCCGCAGATAATTTATATAGACATCTCAAAGCGCAGCTTGGGATGGTCCGCGGGCTATCCAAACTACAACAGATGATTGGCATGTTTCTAATTGGGAATTTAAATGAAAAAGGCTACCTTGAGCTGGATGTAAATACAGCTGCCGGAATACTTGACGTCCCCACCGATGAGGTTGAAAATATACTTGCCCTGATCCAAGGCTTTGAACCGGCAGGAATCGCTGCCCGCAGTCTGGAGGAATGTCTTCTTTTGCAGCTGCGATATGCCGGGAATGATGATGTTTACCTGGAAGAAATCGTGCGACATCACATGGTCAATCTTTCATGTAACCGCATACAAAAAATCGCGGATGCTCTAGGGATCGACATTCACATGGTACAACAAATGATCGATCAGATACGCAAGCTGAATCCTTGTCCGGGAGCGGCATTTGCTCCATATGAACGCCAGTATCATATAGCAGATATCTCAGTGGAGAAATCCAAAAACGACTACGTTGTGACAGTTAATGATATCACAGTCCCACGCGTCGGGATTAATCCTTTTTACCAAAGTATGCTTCGAAAGCCGGCGATGGAGGAAGAGAAACGATTTCTTCGTGAGAAGATGAATACAGCATTATGGCTTATTCATAGCCTTGAGCAGCGCCGCCTGACCCTGATGCGTGTGGCCCAGGCTATTGTTGATAGGCAACGGGAATTTTTTGAGCATGGCGTTTATCATCTGAAATCGATGACCCAAAAGGAGATTGCTGGAATAACCGGCCTGCATGAATCCACGATCAGCCGGGCGGTCAGTAATAAATACATGCAGACGCCCCGTGGATTGTTTGAACTCAAATATTTCTTCACCTCCGCCCTAGGATCGAAAGACGGGGATGCTACTTCATCAGAGAGCGCAAAAATGCGGATAAAGCAGATCATCGACAGTGAAGAGAAGCAAAAACCATTTTCAGATCAGGCAATCACAGAGCTGATGGCAAAGGAAGGACTAGAGCTGTCACGCAGAACGGTAGCCAAATACCGTGAAGAATTGGGGTATTTATCCTCCACCAGGAGAAAAGTGTATTAAAGCTTCAGCAAGCGGTTGTGAAAACTAAAAAGCAGCGCTATCACATTCTCCCGGCTGCCTCCCTCGTAGAATCTCCAATAGAATAGGCCAACCAGTAATCTCTGGTTGGCCTATTCATACGACCTGAGCCAGTACAGCCGTTTACGCAGGTAGCGTCTGTGTTTTCAATTGCACGTACAACTGGTGCGTCACCTGCTGCGGTTCAATACCCAACTCATCTTCCAATATTCTGACGAAGCTTTCATAATGCTTTTGCGCAGCGGTATAATCGCCCAGTTGGGCATAGGCGGTCAGCAGCAGACTGCAGATATCGTCTGAGTACGGCTCCCGCTGCTGTAGGCTGAGCAAGCGCTGAACAGACTGCCGGGTACGACCTGAGCGAAGCTCTTCTCTCGCCAGCTCAGAAGCACATGCCAGATACATACTGCGCAGCTTCTCCCTTTTTGCATACGCCCACGGGTAATCGTGCTCCTCCAGGTAGTTGCCACGGTATAGAGCCAACAGGCTATCAATACGCGGCGTACCGCCGCTACCGGATGCAGCCCATTCGGATATTCCCCGCTCGAAGAGCTCCACATCTGTAATCCAGCCATTGCGGTTCAAGCGGTAGCGATCCAGATTGTATTCTAGTTTTGTATCTTGCATCCGTTCTTTCAACGCCTTGCGAATTTGGTAAATGGACGTGTGCAGGTGAACAACAGCCTTGTCCAAATGATATTCAGGCCACAGCGCATCCAGCAATTGTTCTTTGCTCACCCATTCCCCTTCATGGTGTAGTAAAAAGGAAAATAGCTCCTGTGACTTTAACGTGCGCCATTTGAGTGGTTTCGCTCCTACGGCTTCCTGTCCAACCTCCAAAATTTCAAGCTTTTGAAAACAACGTACCTTGGGGGATTGCTCTGCTGCAACTCCCAAGCTGGAGGAACGGAAATCAGCCAGCGTGGCTGCAATCCGATCTATCGTTTTGGATAGCCGCCGGGCATGAACAGGCTTTAACAAGTAATCCAGTGCTTGCAGCTCGAACGCTTCAATAGCATATTCCGAGTACGCGGTCACAAAGACGATATGAATATGGGAATCCAGCTGTTGAATCCACTCGGCGGCCTCCAGACCGTTCATCTCTGGCATTCCGATATCTATAAAAACAATATCCGCACGTTCTGACGCCAGATGATCCAGCCCCGCTTGTGCAGACGTATATTTCCCCATTACCGTTAACCGTCCGTCCGTCTCCAGCAACCGTTCCAAGTAGGTTAATGCCGACCTCTCATCATCAATCAAAATCGCCTTCATTTGTGTCCGTGCTCCCTTCCTGCTGCAACCATCCATCATGATGCTCTATCTACATGCTATCTGCTTTATCCTTACGAATTTTAATTTCTTATATTTTATATATCGTATCGTCGCGGGCGTGACATTAGCTTTTCCGACGAATGTACTGTACTTTTTTTATTCATCGGTATTCCGGGGCGAAATCGTTTCCGGCACACGGAAGCTTACCGTCGTCCCTTGCATAGGATTACTTTCAATCCGCAGTCCTTCTCCATACATATGGATAAGACGGCGATGGATATTACGCAGTCCCACGCTGGAAGATATATGATCATCCGACAGCAGTTGTTCCAGTCGCTCCGGTGGAATCCCTACGCCGTCATCGGTCACGCTGACCACAAAATCGGTTCCATCCTCCTGCACAACCACTCGCACGGTTCCACCTGTTGCCCGTTGCATCACACCATGCCGTATCGCATTTTCCACGATGGGTTGAATACTTAACGGCGGGATGAGCGACCGGATGTTCCTCCCTACCTCTACGGTTACCTGCAAACGTTCTTCAAATCGTGCTTTTTCCAGTGCCACATACGATTCTACCAATTCCAGCTCCTTGGATAACGGTACCGTATTCTCCCTGTTCTGAAAATCAAAGCTCCCCCGCAAATACTGGCTTAGCTCCATGAGCAGCTCCGCTGCTTTGTCCGGGTCTACGGCTACGGTCGAAACAATGACATTCAAGGCATTGTACAGAAAATGCGGCTTGATTTGTGCCTGTAAAAAGGCCATTTCAAGACGCACCGCTTCCTCCGCTGAATGGCGCATGTTCAGCAGCGTGCGCACACGCGCTTTTAATTCCTCAGCATCAACAGGCTTACGTAGAAAATCATTCGCTCCGGCCATAAAACCTGCGCGGATATCGCCGGGCAGATCGCGTGCCGTCAGGAGCAACACCGGTAGCTCGGACAGGGAATACCGTTCCCTTATCCGTCGGCACAGCTCAATACCGGACATTTCCGGCATCATCCAGTCCGTAATGACCAGGTCAAATCGGGTACGGCCATTCAGCATGTGAAGTGCCTCCTCGGCATGATCCACAGCCACCACGCTACAACCTGTGGCATATAATAGTTCCTCCAGTACCCGAAGGTTAACCTCGTCGTCATCTACAGCCAGCACTTTGTAAGGAACAGTCTGGACTCGCTCCAGTGCGTCCTCTTCATGCGGAATCACATTCGGACCCGACGTCACGCCAGGCTGCAATATAACCGCAGGCGAAACATCTTTTTGAGCTTCATGTCCCAACGTTCCGGTCTGCGCCAAGGGCAGTGTAAAATAAAAGGTCGAACCCTTGCCTAATCTAGATTCTACCCGGATATGACCCCCATGCAGTTCCACCAGACGACGGACTATGCCTAATCCAAGCCCTGTCCCACTGTATCCTTCATCCTCAGCATTCGCCCCTCGGTTAAAAGGTTCAAATATATGCGAAAGATGCTCCTGGGCAATACCGGAGCCGGTATCCTTTATACTGATTTCCATTTCACGGGTCCCCGCTTTGGCAGAGATTACGATTTTGCCTTCCTCCGTAAATTTCACCGCATTACCCAACAAATTGTATAAAATCTGAATCAGCCGATCCTCATCCGCATCTACTTTGGGCAACGAACTGGGCCATTCTTTGACGAATTGAAGCTTTTTCTTACCCACCGTATGCCCCAATACCTCCAGCACGGAATTCACAGCTGCCTGTACATTGACAGGCCGACGATTTAAGGCTAATCTGCCATTTTTCAAATTAGAAAAATCCAGAATATCGTTAATTAAATAAGAAAGTCTGCGTCCTACATTCGCAATCAAGGCCAAATTGTGCTTTTGCGGCTCATTGAATTGTGTCCCGTAGCGGTCTAGCATGGATTGAGCGATATTAATAATTCCATGCAGAGGAGTGCGCAGTTCATGTGACGTGTTCGCCAGAAATTCGTTTTTCAACCCATCCAGTGTGAGCAATCGTCGTGACAGGTTCTCAACCTCCATAAACGAATGTACAAAACGTTTGGCCAGCAGCAGCGTTTGAGCCAATACGAATATGAGCATTTCATAGGCTGTCACCCCACGTACATCTCCCCAGCCCAGAATATACACAAAACTAGTCACTACAATCATAAGAATGCTCATAATACTAATGACTAGCAGTGCAGCGTCATCCGTCTGTTGAAGAAGCCCACGAATCAAGATTAGTAACACGTATCCCACACTGACTACACCAAAAAGAAGAATAAACAATTCAAAGGATGAGAGTACCAATGTAGGCAAAAATAGCCCCATACCCAGCATCAGTGCGGTTGTAATATGATAGAAGCGCAGCACGATCCGATTCATAACAATCTGCGTCGAAAGATGAACATAGCGGATCAGAAAATAGTAGAACAGCGTTGACGAGAACGACTGTATTTTCAGTACCCATTCATAAGGTAAATCCGGTATTCCCCAAACCAGCAGCTTTTCTCCATGTGTCAGAATATAAAATAAAGCCGCGATGCAAAAGCATCCTAAGTAAAGTAATGCCTTCTCCTTTTTACGCAAAAGGTATAGCATGATAAAAAATACGGTAGGAATAAAAAATCCTGCGATCAGTACGGTGTCCTCTGCCATTGCAACTTCCCGGCTATGCGTAATACTCTCGTAATCCCCAAATAACAGTGGATAAATAATCCCACCAGAGGAATAGCTATAATTAGCCACATGCACGGTAATATCAGCCGAATGTCCATCTACCGATGCAAACCCAACATAGGGAACATTGCCCTGCTTACCCTTGTCGGCAGAAACAGAGGGAATACCACTCGCTCCGACGTTTTCTCCGTCAATCCATACTTGGCTGGCACTGCGAATGTTTTGCATATAGATGCCGTACAGATTTTCCGCTTTTTCAGGCAACAGCACACGGATATGATAGGTTCCATATCCGGTCGCCTGTCCCTTAGGCATCCACTGATTCCATCTACCTGGCACATCCACAATCTTGGCAGAAGATCTCGTTTCCATCCCCAACTCTGAAGAACTCTGATGACTTTCCCAATCCTTATCTTGTTGCATTTCATGAAAGGATAAAGGTTGCACAAGCTGATTAGGGTAAAATTCCCACTCCCCTCCCAGCTGTACAGGGCCTTCCTTATGAGGGTCCCAATTACGCAAATCAATAATACCGTTATGAGCTTTCCAATGACTGTTTCCGGATAAAACACCCGACACTAACGGATACACTGGTAACGCAACCGCAAGCAGAAGTATAATAAAAAATAAAACACCCTGTTTTTTCATAAATCCTCCGCTCTTTTCAATAACGTCTATCTTTTGTATCGGTTATTCTATTCAGCTACATTAGAAGCGTTGTCCATACAAAAAAGGACGCCCGCCGCAGATAAAATCTGTGCGGAATCGTCCCCTTCAATACGTACTTGTAGTTTCTAGCCTCTCCTATTAAGGAATCATAACGCCATCAATACTACCGCCAGGAATCGAGCTTGAATCGTCTCCACTGTTATCGCTCGGCGGTGTTGCTCCACCGTTGCTGTCACCGCTTCCTGTTCCGTTGCTATCGCTCGGCGGTGTTGCTCCACTGCTGCTGTCGCCGCTTCCTGTTCCGTTGCTATCGCTCGGCGGTGTTGCTCCGCTGCTACTGTCGCCGCTTCCTGTTCCGTTGCTATCGCTCGGCGGTGTTGGTCGACCGTTACTGTCACTGCTTCCTGTTCCGCTGTTTTGTTGCTGGCTGGCTACATAATCTTTATACTCCTGAATCGCATCTTCCAGATCCATGTAATTTTTCTTAAGTTCTGGCATAGGCAAATACTGGTCCAAACGATTGAATGCATCCACTACTCTGTGAAAGTAGACCGTCGTAGGATCTGTACCATTTACTGTAAGCAGATTGTTCGCAATGTTCTTAAGCTCATTGATATCAAGATCAGTTACGATCCATTTGAATTGGTAGTTCGCAAACGCTGTAATCAGATCCGTATTAGCTTGGTCTACCTGTACCTGTGTGCTATCCGGATTATTAAGCACAAGGTTTGCCAGATTAATCTGCCCTTGAAGTTCTTCGTTATCTTGTTCCGTATAATGACGGCCGAACGTCAAAATTTCATTATTGGCCAAATTGATATTGTGATTCAACAACGTAGTATCCACCGTTATAGGTGCAGCATACTGGCTCTGTACTTGTTGCAGCTCCTCATATACAGGAACAACGTCTTGTAATTCAAAGCTGGACAAGCCTAAGAAAGTAGAGGCATGCTCTGAAGCAGAAGACAAGGCTTGCTGAGCCTCAGCGCTTAATGCGCCTGAATTTTGCAGCAAAATTCCATTGATCGAAGTCTGCATTTCAATGACTTTGTCTCTCAATTGTAGTCTTTTCTCGTTATATTTTTCAAGATAGGTCCCTTTAGCCTGACTTAATTGATTATAAGAGATGACCAATTGCTCCTCAGGAGTAAATGGCATAATGAGTGCAAAGTTGGCTTGTCCTGTTTGTTGCTCTAAAGACAGCATTTCCGTATTCAAGTAATTACGAGCCACAGGGTTAGACAGCAGTTTTAGTTGAATATCTTGAACCAGCTGCTGCAGTTTTTCCCGAGTTGTAGCAGGCAATGGCACAGTGAACTCCGTAAGCCTTTGACTCAGCTCCATGTTCAAGTTCAATACGTCCTGCTGGGTCATAGCAGTGTGCATCTTCTCTGTATATTCCTGAATCAAGTTATCTAGTTCAGCATTTTGAGAACCATTCTGATCGTAGATAACCTGCGCTTCTTGTAAAGTATTCTTAAGCACCGAGAAGTCCGCTGCTTGCAGTGCCAAGAATGATTCTGTAGCAAGATCTATTTTTTGTGTCCATTCTTCCAACTGCTCAGTTGTAGCCAATGGATTCACATATACATTTGATCCTTCTCTTACTAAGGACTTGTAACGCGCTTTATCTGTTTTCAAATTATCCACACGATCCGTTACATCGACAAAATGCAGATAGGCATCTCTGAGTTTTACTGATGCTTTGTATACCTTTATTACTCGACGCAAGCTTTCTGCTTCCCGATCCACAATATTTTGAGGCGCATTTCCTTCCAACACATTGTTGCCAAATTGAATCGCTTGACTTAGTGAGTCGTCCCAAAGAGGTGGAAATTCATCACCAACCATTCGGTTTTGTTCAAGGGTAGTCGAAGCTAACTGAACCAGTCTAGTTAATTCCTGTGTTCCAATCACCGGCTCTGTGGCTGAGGTTGTGTACACAGAAACATCCTGTTTCAATGTGCTGAGCGCTTGATCTACTTCTGCCTGTGTAGCTGCCGTATTGTTCAGTACCAGCATAGCCTGATTGATTGCTATGGACAGGTTTTCCTTCGCTGCGACCGTGTAAAGCGCCTGATCCAGTCCACCCTCACCTGCACGCTCCAACAGTTCTTTGGCTGCATGGACTTCCGTCTCCAACTGACTGCGGTCTATACTGACGATATCACTGTCACGTTTTTTCTTATCTTTGCTATCTGTGTCCGTGACAACCGATCCAACAGAGGATGAGTTCTTCGTACCATTTACGAGACTAACAGCTTCCTTCATCGCATTATAGTTAACAATAACATCCTGCGGCTGTTTTTGTTCCGGCAGATTGAGCTGGTTGATTGCAGCCCCCTTGGCCAGTGTGATAAAAGGAACACCCACATATTGTGATGCATCCAGCAAACCAATACTTCCGCTCACCAACAGCTTGCCTAGTCCCTGTTGCAATGAAACACGACTAATCGCTGCATCCCCCTCGGTCCCGATCGATGCATCATTTTTCAGCGTAAGGTTGTCAATCTTTGTCGTCCCGGTTGCAGTCAGTTTGGCATCCTTGGAGCCCAGTTCTACACCGGACCATGTCGTATTTTCCAAAATGGCCGATACAGGCTGGGTCCCTGAGCCTTTGATTTCTAATACGCCTGTGGAGGACATGTTTTTCAAGGTTACCGAACCATTGACGATCAGGCGTCCATCAAAAGACACACCCTTACCGTCAAATACACCACCGTCTGCGTTAATTTCCAGCTTATTTACACCTGTGAGTGTACGCAAATTACGGTTAAGATCGATTTTTGCCCCTTTTAATACAGCTTTGTTATTTTCACCAAACAAGCCTTGCAAAGATCCTTCCAACTGGTACGGGATATTTCCGATTCGAACGGTATTGCCCTCTGATTTCACTTCTCCTACCGGATGATCCAGCAGGCTGACGAATACTTCTGCACCACTCTCCCGGTTCAATGGATTTTTCAAATCCGTTGCAGAAGCATCCTCTGATAACAGACCGTAAGAGCGGGCAACCTGAACTGCATTTTGCTGTGCATCCGCAGTACTTGTATCCTGCAAGTGCATTGCACGTACGAGCGAAACAATCAGTTCTTCCTTGGTAATGGCATCCCCCGGACGGAAGAGTTCTCCGTTACCTGTCATATACCCGGCTGCACGTACGGCCTCAATATAGGGAGCGCCCCATGCATCGGACGATACATCCATAAAAGAAGTCTGCGGCTGATTGTTAACTTCCAACTGGAACAGACCGCACAAAATTTTGGCCGCTTCAGCGCGGGTCAAATTCTTTTGTGCCATAAAATCGCCCTGATTCCCACCTGTCATCAAACCCAAAGTACGAGCTTGTGCTACAAATCCAGTTTCACTTTGTGTATCTGCTGTCGCTGCATAAGCAGTCTGAGCGCCCCCCAGCCAAGGCAAAGATACGATGGAGCCTGAAGCAATCCCCAATACCATCGCAGATGCAATCCATTTATTTCGATTTATAAGTTTCAACATTTCCACTCCTAGACGCTATTTATTGGCATATATCCTGTTTTATCAAAGTCTTTAGTCATGTTTAGTTCTACGGATTATGCAACCAAGGAACTATGCTAAGAGAATTATACGAAACCCCACTGAACCGATTCTGAACAATTAGTCCTATATGAAGGCATCACGCAACAAAATCGCTTGACTTGGAGTGAACTCCAAATGTAATAATATCCGGTGTAAGTAGCTGGAGTAGAACATTTGAAGAAAACAATATCTAGGAAAGAGAGGTATAATCAAATGGACTATATGAAACTTGGAAATACCGGCTTGGATGTATCCCGGCTTTGTCTTGGGTGTATGGGCTTTGGGGTTGCAGAACGATGGATTCATCCATGGATATTAGATGAAGAGCGCAGTCGTCCCATTATAAAAAAGGCCCTGGAGCTAGGCATCAATTTTTTTGATACCGCGAATGTATATTCAGACGGAACTAGCGAAGAAATCGTCGGACGGGCTTTAAAAGATTTTGCGAATCGAGATGAAATTGTCCTTGCAACGAAGGTTCATTTCCGTATGCATCAAGGCCCCAATGGTGCGGGACTTTCTCGAAAGGCTATTATGAGTGAAATCGATAAGAGCCTTAAGCGACTGGGGACAGATTATGTGGATCTGTACCAAATTCATCGCTGGGATTACACTACCCCTATTGAAGAGACGATGGAAGCATTACATGATGTTGTGAAGGCTGGGAAGGCAAGATATATCGGAGCTTCTGCCATGTACGCATGGCAGTTTCTAAAGGCTTTGCATATAGCTGAGAAGAATGGATGGACCCGGTTTGTATCGATGCAAAATCATTTAAACCTCTTATATCGTGAAGAGGAGAGAGAGATGCTGCCGCTTTGTAAGGAAGAAAAAATCGGTGTGATTCCATACAGCCCACTTGCAGGTGGAAGATTGACGCGTGATGCGCAGGAAACAACACATCGTTCCGAAACCGATCAAGTGGCAAAATCTAAATACGATGCGACTGCAGATACCGATCGATTGATCGTGGAGCAGGTTGCGGCCATCGCAGAAAAACGCGGAGTTCCACGCGTTCAAATCGCACTTGCCTGGTTGCTACAGAAAGAACCGGTAACAGCTCCGATTATCGGTGCTACAAAAACGTCTCATCTTGAAGATGCAGTAGCTGCTCTTTCGATTACGTTAACACCTGAAGAAATCGCATTGCTGGAAGAGCCGTATGTTCCTCATCCGGTAGTTGGCGCCCAGTAAATATGGATGAAATGACAGTTTCGAAATAAGAAACGACAAGAACGCCCTATCCATTTACATAGGGCGTTTCTTGATCAGAAATCAGGAGGTGAAGTCTGCATGTTGATCGCAGAAGTAAGCAAAAAATTCGAACTATCTCAGGATACACTCCGCTATTATGAACGCATCGGACTTATTCCGCGTGTGAACCGTAATAAAAGTGGCATCAGAGATTACACGGAAGAAGATTGCAGATGGGTTGAATATATTAAATGTATGCGAGAAAAGAACTCCTAATAGAGCAGCGCAAGCAGCTCATTGCAAAAATGAAAGATATGAACAACGTATTGGAACGCATGGATTATAAAATTACAAGCTATGAACAGACAATAGGTGAAAAAAAACATCTAATTTAACCCCTGCGTGCTTTACGGGACAATAGGTTCCCCAAGGACTGAACACCTTGTACAAACAAGACTAGAATGATGACGGTAATCAGCATAACCAGCGTATCAAAACGTTGATAGCCATATGCGATCGCCAGATCGCCAATTCCGCCTCCGCCGACCGCACCAGCCATAGCAGTAGCACCAATCAGACCAATGGCTGCTGTCGTTAACGACAAAATCAGAGAACTGAATGCCTCAGGAAGCAAAAAGTATCGAATGACCTGGAACGGGGTCGCCCCCATCGCATCTGCTGCCTCCAATATCCCCGGATTCACCTCCAACAGCGAGTTTTCGACCAGCCTTCCGATATATGGCGCAATATATATAATCAAGGGGACAATTGCCGCGCTGGTCCCAATGGATGTATGCACAATCAGACGGGTTAACGGAATGATCGCAATCAGCAAGATAATAAACGGTAAGGAACGAACAATGTTAATGATCGGATTCAAAATATTGTGCAGCCATTTGTTCTCCAGAATTCCGCCCGGGCGTGTGATGACGAGTAAAATACCGATAGGGATACCGATCAGGGCGCCAATGAATAAGGATATGCTGACCATGAGCACGGATTCATACAAAGCTTCCCACAGTTGATCCCAGGTTATCGTGGTTCCTGTAATCATCATAGACTCTCTACCTCCTGAATATGGACTCCTTTGCTCTTGATAAAATCAACAGCCTGCTGAATGGAATGCTGCCCACCTCGCAGTTGGATCGTCATATAGCCAATCGTCGTTTCTTGAATCTCCGTCATGTTGGCAAACAAAATGTTCACATGGATATCATGCTGCCGAATTAATTCATGAACCACCGGATCAGAAGCAACCTGTCCTATAAATTCCAGCTTGTAAATCCGCTGTGATTCTTGCTGTTCGAACGTTTGTAGCACACTCTCGGGTACTGCATCGTGAATGACCGTGCGTACAAAGCTCTGCGTCGTTGGGTGCTGCGGCTGTCCGAATACCTCCAGGACATTGCCCTGCTCGATAATTTCCCCTTTTTCCATTACGGCAACCTTGTTGCAAATTCGCTGAATCACCGACATCTCATGGGTAATGATCAATATGGTGATCTTGTATTCCTTGTTGATTTTGCGAAGCAAGTCGAGAATAGACTGTGTGGTCTGCGGATCAAGTGCCGAGGTCGCCTCATCACAGAGCAAAATGGATGGGTTGCTCGCAAGCGCCCGTGCAATCCCGACACGTTGCTTTTGTCCGCCGGAAAGCTCGTTGGGATAGCTGTTCGCCTTGTCCGACAATCCTATGAACGCCAAAAGCTCTTTCACACGCCCCTCTATTTCGCGTTTGTTGCGCTTAAGCAGCACCAACGGAATTGCAATGTTGTCGAACACCGTTTTTGATTCCAGCAGATTAAAATGCTGAAAAATCATTCCAATCTTCTTCCTTACCTTCCGCAGTCCAGAGGTAGAATAGGTATTTAACTGCTCCCCTTCAACAAGAACCTCTCCGCTGGTTACTTTCTCAAGACGATTGACCAAACGGATTAGCGTACTTTTCCCTGCGCCACTGAATCCGATAAATCCGAAGATGTCTCCTTTATCCACTTTGATATTTATATTTTTTAACGCTTCAATACTTAGGCCTTTTCTCACGTACGTTTTAGATACATTCCTAAGTTCAATCATGAGTCTTAACTCCTTCCGGTCTTACAAGTATGTAAGATATTCTGAACTGATGCTTTTCTTCGGCATAAACGATCGAATTAAATCCGAGTATTCTAGTGAGTTTTATAAAGTATACTACTTCGATTTAATATTCATGTCAATATGAGTTTTACATTCGGTCAAAGCATGTCCTTGCATAAATCAGTACGATATTGCAGATGGTATGAAATATGTCGAAGCATACACACCTTACCCGAACGGGACGAAAGCGGAGGAAAATAGATGAAGCGAATATTTACCTTGTGGCTATGCATTGCAGTAACGGGTATGTTGGCAGTTACGGCGGAACCCGCATGGGCTACTCAGACTGTTGACGGACAGCCTTATCATTTTGGGTTTAAAAAAAGTAAAGGAGGGGAGCTGCCTTCCATCGCACAAGAAGGCTTTATGCACCTGATCGAAAGACAAGATGGCATCTTTCTGGGGGATACGACTAAAAAAGAATTATTTCTCACTTTCGACAACGGCTATGAGAATGGGTATACTCCGAAAGTGCTGGATGTATTGAAGGCCAAAAAGGTTCCGGCCGCCTTCTTTGTGACGGGGCATTTTGTAAAAGACCAGCCAGCTTTGATGCGACGCATGGCGAGTGAGGGCCATATTATCGGCAACCATTCATGGAGCCATCCTGATATGAGCACCATTTCTTCGGCAGAGATCCGGTCTGAGCTGGATCGGGTACGAAATGCATCGGCAGAGCTAACCGGGCAAAAAGAAATGAAATATGTCCGGCCGCCTCGCGGCATTTTTAGTGAAAAAGCATTGGCCTCCTGTCGAGAAGCCGGATATACGAGCGTATTCTGGTCTGTGGCTTACAAGGACTGGGACACAAAAATTCAGCAAGGAACGGACTATGCCTATCGTCAAGTCATGCAGCAGCTCCACCCTGGAGCGGTCATTTTGCTCCATTCCGTATCCAAGGATAATGCCGAGGCGCTTGCTTCTATCATCGACGAGGCTCGCAAGCAAGGGTATGAGTTTAAAAGTCTAGACGACCTTAAGGTGAAACATTATCACTAAAAAGTAACTACATTTAATGAGACCATATCATAATGAGCCCGATCCACACCTGCCCATGGTAGCCAGTGTGGATTGGGCTTTTTAGTTTACTCCAAGGAAGGGAAGGCTCTATGGGCCTTCCCTTCCTTTTACCATTCTAAAGATAGCAAAGCCTAATGCATGGTTAGCTTATACACTCTGGCTTCATAAGGCCGCAGCTTCAAGGCATGCAGTTGTTCCCCTTGTACCGGTTCGTAGTTGGAGAGAAGTAGTTCCGCCTTGGCGGCAGGAAGCTCCTCACCTTCGGGCCAGTGGAACACCGGATCACGGTCAAAGAAATTCAAAATGACCAGCAAACGCTCTTTTCCCAACATACGAGTGAATACATACAGCTCTGTATCCAGTGGCAACAGAAGCTTGTATTCGCCATAGACTATGACCTCATGTTGTTTGCGCAGAGCAATCAACTTACGATAATAGTGGAAAATCGAGCCTGGATTATTTCTTTCAGCCTCTGCATTAATGTGTGTGTAGTTATCGTTAATCTTCATCCACGGCTCTCCATCGGTAAATCCGGCCGCAGGACCAGCATCCCACTGCATAGGAGTGCGTGCATTATCCCGGCTTTTTCGCCAGATTGCCGCCATAATCTGCTCCTCCGGCTCACCAATCTTTCGTTGCTGCTCATAATAGTTTAACGTTTCCACATCCCGATAATCATCAATCGACGGGAATGCAATATTCGTCATCCCAATTTCCTCACCCTGATAAATATAAGGCGTACCCTCAAGCATATGTGTGAAGGTTGCCAGCATTTTGGCGGATTCCACACGATATTGTCCATCATTCGCAAATCTGGAGAGAGCCCGAGGTTGATCATGATTGTTGAGATAATTGGCATTCCATCCTTCCTGATGAAGCACTGTCTACCAACTGCTCATTATTTTTTTCAGCTCCACCAGCGTCCATGGCTTGGATTTCCATTTTTCCGTCCCTAGCCCTTGTGCATCAATAAACATGTGTTCAAACTGGAAGACCATATTCAATTCATGCCGCTGGTCTCCCACATAATCAAGCGCCTGTTCCGGTCCTAAGCCAGACGTTTCGCCAACTGTCATTAAGGGATAACATTCCAGCACCTTTTCATTCAGCATCCGTAGAAGCACATGTACCTGTTCCAGATTGGAAAAGAGCTGATAAGCCCGTACCAAGGTTCGTTTGTCGGGATTATCGGCATCCGGCAGCCCTTCGGCTTTGACAATATGGGCAATAGCGTCAAAACGGAAGCCATCGACTCCCTTTTTCAGCCACCATTCCACCATGCGGTAGAGCTCGCCCACCATCTCTTCATTTTCCCAGTTCAGATCCGGCTGATGCTCGGAATATAGATGCATGTAATATTCGTCTGTAAGCTTGTCATATTTCCACACTGAGCCAGAAAAATACGATTCCCAGTTGTTCGGATATCCGCCATTTTTGCCTGTTCGCCATATGTAGTAGTCCCGCTTCGGATTATCCTTGGACGAGCGTGACTCCGTAAACCACGGATGCTCATCCGATGTATGGTTTAATACCAAATCCATCATGATTTTGATACCTCGTTCATGCGCCTGGTGAAGCAGTTCGTCAAAATCCTCCATTGTTCCAAACTCATCCATAATGGCATAATAATCGCTAATATCATATCCATTATCGTGATTGGGCGATTTATATACCGGACAAATCCAGATAACATCAATACCCAGTTCACACAAATAATCCAGCCTGGACAAAATGCCTCGCAAGTCCCCTTTACCGTCTCCGTCAGAATCCTGAAAACTGATCGGGTAAATCTGATATACAACGGCTTCCTTCCACCATATTTTTTTAGGCATGTTTCCCTCCTGTAGCTTCTCTGTACATCCAATAGCTTATGCTCTTAACATACACGCAATACCTGGCTGCGAATCGTTGGTAATTGGGAACAAGAGTCTTGTAAGCTTGCTTCGACGCATTAGCAGAACCGCTATAATCTGCGGAGGTTTATTTTAAAAAAATATTTTGTAAAACAGGTTGTATAAATGGATCTGGCGTTACCTATATTTATGAACTGCCCATATACATGTACCCAAAGCGGTGCCACTTTTGAATAAAAGGAGGAATTTACATGAACCATCGATCCAAGGAGCCAAAGGATCTGATTGTGGAAACTGCCGTGATCCCGCCCAACATCCATGTGGATGTGGAGTCAGCCACTGAGGGCGGAACACGCCGCCTGATGCTTAGCGATAACCCGGAGACGCTTACCCATGTGACGGTACCTACCGAGCAAGCCACCCTGTGGCATGACATGGTTCGCTCGACAACCCGAACAGTCAAACATCGCATTTTCGGCTGGCATTATAACAAAATCGACAGCCCTGTTAAACTGGGCATCACTGTAGAGAACAGGAGCGCTGCTAAACTGGAAGTACGCCATATTGAACGCGCTCTTAAGATTGTGCCTGAGGACGGCAACTGGATTATTGATGTCGGGCAGTCTATTGCCAAAAGCTGTTTGGCGGGTACGATGGAACGTGTGAAGCCAGCAGACCGTCATAAATTCGGCAAAGGCACCGCTCTGCTGGAGGAATTTGAGCTGCCCGAGGGATCGCTGGCCGGATTCATCTATGACCTTACCGTAGAATTTGCTGAAGGCCACGGTACGCTGGATTATGTGATTCGCACCGTGATCAGCAAGGACACGCAGACCGATCTGCGCCAGATTCATATGGATGCGCTTCCTCCCGTACCTCCACCACAGGCGCATCCACGAGGGGTGTGGTCCTTTTCCGAAACGAATGCGCGGATGCCAGAGTACGTGGTGGGACAGAGCGCAAACTATCGGGCGTGTGCCACCAAAAAGCTGAACGGTGAGGCTCCTGCCGATCTGCTGTTTACCGGGGCACGCAGCGAGCTGGGGCCTGCGCTAGATAATCGCGGACAATTCGGAACCATATACAACGCGACCATTCCCATCGTTAACGACAGTGACGAGGTACGTATCGTCAGAATCTACGCGAATCCACGTGGGGGCGCGTTCGCCGGGGCTGTACGCGTGGATGATCGTGTATATGGTATCCCTTTGCTACGAGATAATACCAAGGTATGCCGATTGGCTGATATCAGCGTTCCCCCCGGCAGATCCAGCTATTCTCTCAGCTTCATGGTTGCAGGTAGCGCAACTACGCCGCTAGGTCTGTACGTCATTACACTATAGCTGTGCTCACGATGACTGGATGAGCGAACGTGGGGCCAAAATGTTACGGGATATGGTCTCCTCTATAGTAAATGGAGCTGTCCCAAAGTGGTTTTAAACTTTATTGGACAGTCACGCTTCATCATTAGTATAAAAAAGCGCGAGTGCAAGGGTTATTCCCCCCCTGTAGCTCGCGCCTTTTGGTTCATGCTCACCCATTTGAGCAGGTTATGTTCAAGCGAAGGCACGTAGTCCTCTTCGCCGCCATACCCGGCATCGGCGATGACCATACCCGGTCACCCGGTTTGTGTCAGAATAAATATCGCTCTATTTGAACCGCTGGACCTGCCTCGAAGGCATAATGGTCAACTCTGGAATATTGACATGCTCCGGCTGCTCTAGTGCATAAAGGGCAGCTTCTGCAACATCATCGGGATGCAGCGGCAAAACGCTCGAAGCAAACGCCCGAATTTCCTGCTCGGGATATCCGGCCACCTGCGAAAACTCTGTCGCCACCGCCCCGGGGTGAATCGCAGTTACACGAATTCCTTGCGTACTGGTCTCCAAACGCAATGCAGAGGCTATGGCGCTAACGCCGTACTTGGTAGCGCTGTATAGTCCTCCTCCGGCAACCACTTCCTTCGCTGCAATAGAGGAGACAATGACAACATCCCCCTTGGCCTGTTCCCTCATTGGCTGAAGTCCGTACTTCAGTGTCAGGACAAGACCGTGCACATTCGTCTTGTAAAGCTCCTCCCAGCGTTCCAGTTCCACCTCTGCCAGTGGGCTTCGATACCCGAAGCCAGCATTGGCAACGATAATGTCAAGCCGCCCCCAGCGTTCAAGAATGGCGTGGACCGCCTGCTGTATGTCTTCAGCCTTTTGGATATCGGCAGGTATTGCCATGACCTCGTACAATTCCTCTTGGTGCAAGTCGCGAACCAATTCATCCAATCGCACCTGACGGCGCGCCAATACAGCTACATACGCGCCACGCTTTGCCAGTTTTTTTGCAATCGATGCCCCAATGCCGCTGCTTGCGCCTGTTACCAAGGCTACTTTCCCGGCCAGGCTTTCCTTCGCTTTCCAGGATAATTTCAACTCATCCAATATCATGTTAAACCCTCCCCAGGCTTATTTGGTTAAAAGCACACGATGAACACCCTGGCTGCCTCCAGGAGCTGTACCTATATATAAATATCCGTCATGATTTACAGCCGTGGTTACCCCATAAAGCGAGCCTTCAGGATCATGCCAGCTTCCGATGAGTTTCCCCTGCGGATTAAGCTCCACAGCAAGCCCATGCTTCACAGGTGCGCTTGCACCGCTGAGCAGCGATTGAGGCAATTTGGCCATCATTCCAGCCAGCCACGGGCTTCCATGCATCTGATCTACAAAGGGAATACGTGTCGTGAAGAGACCGACCCAGAAATGGCCTTGATCATCACGCGTAATGTTATCCGGAAAACCGGCGAGATTATCCGCAAAAATATCCGAAGTCCCTTTCTTCGGCCCTTTGAGCCAGTATCGGGTCAATTGGTAGTGATACGACTCTGCCACAAGTACAAAATCTTCGTCCGCAGACAAGGCAACCCCGTTCGCAAAATAAAGACCTTCCAACAGAACTGTCGTCTGCTTGGTCGCCGGATTATATTTCAGCAAACGTCCATGCGGCTTGTTCTCGGCGATTTCTTTGAAGACTACACTGCCATAATTGGAGGTGTCAGAAAAATAAATGGTACCATCTTTGGCAATATCCAGCTCGTTGGCCAAATAGATCGGTGTGTCGTCGACTTGATTGGCCAACACCGTCACGTTTCCGGATGGATCTACCGACAGCAGCCCCTTCTTAACATCCGTAACGATCAGGTTTCCACTTGCATCAAACATAAGTCCATTGGGCGTTCCTTTGGTATCTGCATATAGCTGGGCCTTTTGCGGATTGCCCTTTGTATCAAAGACAACCTTATAAATTTTCCCATCGGAGTCTCCCGTATATAAATTTCCTTCCTTGTCAAAGGTGATAAATTCCGGAAACTTAGGGGCATCTGTAACAAGCTCTGCGGAGCTGAGTTTGTTGTTTTGTTGCCATGGACCCGCTTGTTCAAAAGAGGGGGCCGAAGGTGCAAGCCATTTTGCAGGCTGTACAGGGGAAGGGATGAGCATAAAAATAACCACTCCCAGAAGGATTACCGACAGCAGCGATAATCCGGTTCTGCGTACCCACTTACGCGGTTTTTTATTCTTTCTTTCTTGAGAATCTTTGACAGATAAATCAGGTTTACTGGGCATTAGAGTGCCTCCTATGTGATGTGAATAATATTTCAGCATTTTGCATAATTCAATTCCCAACGCTCGAAAGTACACTATATAGACGAACTAAACCGTTTCGATCTATATATTACTGATTTGAAATCGCTCTTGGGATTTATGCAAAATGCTCATTTATATTTGAACGACGATTTTACCGAAATACTGTTTTCCTTCAGCCAAAAGTGCGAAGGCTTCGCCGATTCGGCTGAGCGGGAATACCCGGTCGATGACAGGATGTAAACGATGGCGGGAAATGGCACGATTCATGTTTTCGAAATGTTCCCGGTTACCAACCTGGCTACCGCGAATCGTTGCAGCCTTCTGCAAAATGCTAGTGACATCGAACTCAGGAATGGTCAAGCCCGATAAGAATCCGACCATGCTCACAGTCCCTCCGGTACGAAGTGCATTGATGGATTGCGCCATTGTTGCCGCTCCCCCTACATCCAGGACATGGTCGACTCCGCCGTCTGTCAGCTCCAGAGCTACCTTATCCCACTCTGGAACCTCCGAATAGTTGATTGTCTGCCATGCGCCGAGAGCCTTTGCCCGTTCCAGCTTGTCATTGCTGCTCGATGTGATAATTACCCGTGCTCCCGCCATCAGAGAGAATTGAAGCCCAAAGATGGAAACACCGCCTGTTCCTTGCAAGAGCACCGTATCTCCCGCTCGTAGCCCACCGGATTCCATCAGCATGCTCCATGCGGTTAATGCCGCAATCGGCAAAGTGGAAGCCTCCTCCCAAGATAGATGATCCGGAATGGCGACGACCCCTTCTTCATGCAGAACGATATATTCAGCCGCCACTCCACTGAGCGGGCCTCCCAGACTGTCCTTTAAGACCTCCGCTCTCGTGCTCCCGCCAATGAATTTCTGTTGTAAATTTGCCGCTACCCTTTGTCCAACCTGAAATTTTGTCACCCCTTCGCCCACAGCTACAATTTCACCCGCTCCATCGGATAACGGAATGAAGGGAAATTGAATGCCGATCGGCATGACTCCGTTGATAACTACCAAATCACGGTAATTGAGGGACGCTGCCCTTATGCGGATCAGAACTTCCAGCCGTCCAGGCACCGGTGTGTCAAGTTCCGTCAAGGTTAACTCTTCAAAGCCAAAACCGTTTTTCAGTTGCACTGCTTTCATTTTGGTTGTCCTCCCTGTATTGTTAAACCTTTTACCTAATATAGATACAGCGTATCACCAAGGAAACAATGTTTCCTATATAGTACACTGTATCCAATTGTCTTCAAAACGTCAATCTTTACTTTTAAAAAAAACGGTCGTAAACTGCTTCCGGGCTTTTAACGTCCCTTACCAAGTAAAATTGGAGACTGGATGGCTTTGCTTGCCAGAGCTTGTTCAGGTGGGCAAGCATGACCAAAAAACGCGAGTTGCAGGGGTGAAATAACCTCTGCACTCGCGTTTTTTACATTAATGCTTATACGACAGCCTTATTTAAGCTCCAATTTTTATAAACTACATCTACTTAAATTTGTTCCTGACTATATTACGCTGCTAAGCATAAAATTGGAGGGCGGACCGGGCTCCGGCTTTCCAAACAAATAACCCTGAGCCAGTGACACACCTGCTTCACGACAAAATTCAAAATCCTCTATCTGCTCTACTCCTTCAGCCAACACTTGGCCTCCAAAACGAAAAGCCGATTCTACAATTCCTGTGATTTGCCGCTTCTGATTACTGTTACTATGACAGCCGTCAATTATACTACGGTCAATTTTGACATAATCCGGCTGAAGGCAATTCATAAGCTCTGTCGTAGAATAGCCTGCCCCCACATCGTCCAGGGCAACTGAAACTCCTCGATTACGATACTGCTCAAAGATATGATGCAAAAAATTAAGGTCGTCTATCTCTTCCGTTTCTACGACCTCAAATACAAAATCCTTCGTACTCATGGATAACCGATCAATCGTCTCAAAGGTGTGATTCAAGCAATAAGCCGGATTATAAATGGTGGAAGGGAGAAAGTTAATAAAACGTTTAATCCCCGCCGGAAGGCATGTTGCACTTTTTTCAATAGCGGAAAAACGAGCCGAGCGATCCAGATGAGCATGCAAGCCAGCTTCACGGGCGATTTCAAACAGTCGGAAAGGCTGAAAAGGTCTTTCCGCATGTGACGGACGCAGCAAAAACTCAAACCCGATAATATCCAGCTTGTGGTCAACAATAGGCTGCATATGGCTGGAAAAACTTTGATCCTTAATAATACTCACGATATCCGGATGTTGCAGTCTGGCTTGCAATTGACTAAATAAAAGCCAGTCCTCATATCCTTCGACATGATGCAAGCCAGTCACCACAACTTGTATATGGTTCAAGTATTCCTGCGGCAGACGAGCCAGTCCGTTAACCAGCTGTTCCAACTCTGAACGGCTCTCATAGCGAAACTCTATGCCGCCCTCACGCTCATGTTGCTGCTTCATTTGTTCCGATAGCATACCCAAACCATCTAATGCTGGAGTAAGCGACACCCTGGAATACCTAATTCTAAGCAATCCTTGATCCTTTATAGGTAATATGATGCTGCAATTGCTGCATGTCATAATGGTCCTCCTCGGAACAATTTTCCGGTTTTTTCACCATTATATCACAAATAACTAGAACAAAAGTACTATATAATTACGTTTTTTTACAAAAAAGCAGCTTTTTTTAACGATAACTTAGGACTTAAGTACATATTCGACAAAAACAAAACCTTTTTACACTCATAATAATTCGGGGCTGTTTTTTGATATTAAAAAAAGCAGCAAATCTCTTGGTTAAAGAGACTTGCTGCTTCATTCTGATATTAAACGAAAACTAAAATTCGAAGTTATTTGGATGCCTTTGGCTTTGTTGTTTTAGCTGGTTTAACAACCGCCGGTTTGGTCGTTTTAACAGCTGGCTTTGCTGTTGCTTTCGCGGGAGCCACAGCTTCCTTTACAGAAGTCGTTGCTGTACTAGGCTTAGCGCCAGCTTTTAAGCTGTATTTGGCAAAACCGTCTGCCGCGCTGCTCAAGTATGAAATTTGTTGATTGCCTGCCAGCACGTCTTTGGCATCAGGAGAGGACTCGAAAGTAACCTTTGCCTGACCAAAAGAAGCAATAGACCAGTTGCCATCCGCCGATGGATTAATCGTTCCGTTCGTACGGATATAGTCAACAACGACTTGACGACTTTCATCCGGTGCTGCCATCACAATTCGTTTGCCATCTGGGTTGGCCAGTTTGGATGAGGAAGCACGATAGTTATTGGTGGCTACGATAAATTTCTGTGCAGGATCAATAGCCTTCCCATTGTATTGCAGATCCTTGATACGATGCGCTGAAGAATCAATAATAGTTCCCTTGGCATCATATCGTGCAGGCTGCGTTACATCAATCTGGTAATTCACACCGTCAATGACATCGAAATTGTAGGTTGGGAAATCTTTGTTGATCAGCGATTGCTCCTCAGTTTGCTTTGGATCAATACGGTTGAACTGACCCGCAGACCACTCCAGCCATTCCTGAATTTCAGCACCGGTCACTTCTACAGCATGAACCGTGTTCGGGTACACATACAGGTCGGACACGTTTTTAATCGCTACCGTACCTTCAGGAATATTAGTGTAATACTCGGCTCCGTTTCGACCGCCGGCCTTGAATGGAGCGCCTGCCGACAATACTGGAAGTTTTTCGTATTCAGTTCCTTTGAGATGGTTTTGAACATACCATTTCTGTGCATTCGTCACAATTTGAATGGAAGGGTCGTCCTGCACTAATGCAAAATAACTGGTAATTGGCGCCGTCGTTGTTCCTACAGGCTGGCGAATATAATCCAGCGTTCCTTGATGCTCTTCTTTGACCGCATCAATCAGTTTAAATTCAGGGATAAACTGCACAGTCTGATTAGTGGTGCTCACAACCGGACGCACTTGAGATTGAGAGTTAGTCACGTTCCACTCGCGATTTTTCTTTTCTAGGCTCAGGTCAATGATACCCAGATCCTTGCCCCATGAGGAGGCTTCCACGGCTGGTACGCCATTAATGGTTCCCTTATCCAGATCTACACCCTTCATATCTTTAAAATCAGGGCCAGGGAAAGATTTATGAGCATGCCCAAACAGAATAGCGTTAATTCCGTCCACCTGGCTCAAATACTTAACGGCATTCTCCATCAGTGGCGTTTGTGGCACATCCTCATAACCGGTATGCGCAAGCACGACAATAATGTCAGCACCTTCCGTCTTCATTTGAGGAATAAACTTTTTCGCCGTTTCCACAATATCCTTCGTAACGACTTTATCCTTCAAATTGGCTTCATCCCACTGCATAATTTGAGGTGTGACCAGACCGATCACACCCACTCTGAGTGTATGCTCTTCGCCCTTCTCGTCCGTTACTGTTTTATCAAGAATCTGATAAGGGGTAAAATAATTTTTAGTAGCTTGGCCCCCTTTATCAACATAAACGTTCGCATTTACATAAGGAAAATCAGCTCCCTTGAGCGATTTGTCCAGAAAGTCGAGACCGTAGTTGAATTCATGGTTGCCCACTGTAGCTGCATCATAGCCCATCAGGTTCATCATCTTGTAGACCGGATGGACACCGCCTTCTTTCTCAAAGGTTTTGTTGCGGGCCATATAATCGCCTAATGGGTTGCCCTGCAGCAAATCACCATTATCGAACAGCATACTGTTTCTTGTTTCACTACGTGCCTTCTGGATCAAACTAGCTGTACTAACCAAGCCATATTCGTTGGTTTCTTTGTCCGAATAGTAATCGTAGTTCATCAGGGACGCGTGAATATCCGTTGTTTCCATGATCCGCAAATTCACCGTAGCGCTATCACGAGAATCAATAGCTGCCCAGGATGGAGCGGCTGAAAACACCAGCATGCTACAAGCTACAACTGCTGCTGTAAACCCTTTAAACCAATTTTTACGAAATAACAAAATATACCCCTCCTCATTAAGGTGTATGCCTCATATACATACTTTTGCACATATATGTAAGCCTTGAACCCACCATTTCTATTTTAATCCAACGCCAGACAAAAGAGTAGTCATTTACTTAAAATTATTTATGAAAAAATAATTATTTTTCTCAAACATAAAAAAACCAGCAAACCTCCTAATAAAAACTCGGAGATTCACTGGTTTATCCATTTATATTCGTATTATTTCTTCCACACCTGGCGCTCCGTTTGCTGACCCACATACTCAATGCGAGTCGGATTCACGTCCAGAATGACATAATCGGGATCATCCGGTCCGGAGAACCATTCCTTCAAGGAATCGTTCCACACTTGTTTGCGCAGCCCCTCATCAGCTGTAATCTGGACGGTAGCCTCCACTTCTACAACTTCCTTCGTACCGCCAACCTCATAACCCAGCAGCAGATAAGCATTCGGATTGTCCTTTAGCTCATCCACTTTATGCGTTTTGCGATCTGTCGCCAGATGAATGTTCATTCCATCGTTAAAAAGGGCCATATAGCGTACTTTCGGTTTGCCACCCTCTACCGTACCTAACGAACAAAATTTGTTGTTATCCAAAGCCTTCACAATGGCTTGTTCCAGTTGGTTGCGATCCAATGTTTCCGTTTTACCCACAGTACAACAACTCCTTTTCACGAATTAGAATTCTCTACGGCCATGCCATTGGGCACCAGCCCATCTGAACCTACCTGCGCAGCTGTTCTGAAAATAACATGACCGGATCGAATCGGATTGATTCATACTCATTTTCAGATCAAAGCTCACAGTAAAAGTGTACCCTGTCGTTCGGCAAATGAACCGTTATCTCTCCCTTCATGCTGGACAGACCCGCATTCAAAGCATATAATCGTCGTAGTAAACCCGAATAAATGAACCCATTAAACCATACAATGCCAGGGGTGCTGGAATCGGCCGGCTGAGAGTGTGTCCCAAGACACTGACCCTTACAACCTGATCTGGGTAATGCCAGCGTAGGAATGCTTAAGCAAGATGTGCCTTTTTTACATAGGACCATCCCTTACTTTGGTATATACAAGCGCAAGCGTCCCGGAAACTCGGGGCGCTTTTTTTGTTGAAGATTAAGTTGTTGGAAAGATCACGTCCGGCAGATGTTATTTTTATGAAAATGGGAAACTTAAGCTGTCTGATTGGACGGATAACGGGTAATTAAAGGAGAGAACACTAACGATGAAGCGCATGAAAATATTAAGCCTGGGACTGATCAGTCTGTGGCTCATGGCCCTGACCCTGACCGCTTGCGGTGGAAGTCCCCCTACATCCCAAGAAGCAGCTTCCGCTACCGACACTCAAACGTCTACTCCGGCAAAGGGGCTCAAAGATGTTAAAATCGTGCTCGACTGGACACCCAATACGAATCATACGGGACTCTATGTCGCCAAGGACAAAGGATTTTACGAAAAAGCAGGTTTGAATGTCCAAATTGTTCAACCTGGTTCAGGCGGAGCCGATCAAATGGTTGCTTCTAATGCTGCACCTTTTGGTATCAGCTACCAAGAAGGCGTCACACAGGCCCGCACGCAAGGTGTGCCGCTTGTATCCATCGCTGCGGTGATTCAGCATAATACCTCAGGCTTCGCAGCCCCGGTAGATCGCGGAATTAAAAGCCCGAAAGATTTTGAAGGTAAAAAATACGGCGGTTGGGGCTCTCCCGTAGAAGAAGCGGTCATGAAATCCATCATGGATTCAGACAAAGGCGATGTGAGCAAAGTGAAGATCGTCAACATGGGCAATGCAGACTATTTTACAGCCGTGAAGCGGGATATCGACTTTGCCTGGATTTTCTACGCATGGACCGGAATTGAGGCCCAGCTTCGAGGTGAGCCTCTGGATATGCTGTATGTAAAAGATTATTCCAAAAGCCTCGATTACTATACACCTGTAATTGTGAGCAACGAACAAACGATAAAAAATGATCCCGAGCTGGTTAAAGCGTTCATGGATGCTACCGCACAAGGCTATGAATACACTATCGCCCATCCGGAAGAAGCCGCGGACATCTTAAGCAAAGCTGTACCGGAGCTGGATAAAAAACTGGTACTTGCCAGCCAAAAATGGCTAAGCCCACGTTATCAGGATGATGCCGCGCAATGGGGCGTGCAAAAAGCGGAGGTATGGCAAAACTATTCGGACTGGATGTACGAACGCAAGCTGCTCAGCAAGCCTTTGGAAGTCGATAAGGCCTTCACAAACGACTTCTTGCCCAAGCGCTGACCATTTGTTAAAACGCTAAATAAGACTGAACTAGAGAAGTGAACGAAGCGCCACTACGCAGTCGGATGGTGCTTCCCATCGCCACCGCCCCGGATTTCTTAATAAAAACTTATGATTAATGTAGAAATCCGGGGAGGTTATGCTTCCGAAGCGAGCTTTCCTACGGAAAGCTTTTAAAGCGAACGCTAACGCTTGTACAGCACCATTCCGCCCACTTCGTTCTCGTTCCACTTGGTTTATTCTTTAGTCTCATAGTATCTAAAGCGCAAAAACAGATGCGCTTGTGTGTAAAAATGCCACACAACCTATCAAAAATTAAAGTGCTTTTAAGGCGGTTGGCAGCGTAGCGGTTCATTTGAATCTAGAGAAGCGTAGCGCTCGCCTTTGCCGTGGGATTCTTACCTTTTAAAATTTATTCAAAGAATCCCATGGCAACAGCGATCGTAAGATCAAATGAAACGCGAAGCGGTCTCCCCGCCTTAAACCACCCTATTTTCTCTAAAACACTTCAAATAAAGGACAGGTGAATTCGCATGGCTAACACACTACTCAGTATTCAAGTCATCCCTAAAACTCCTAATAACGAGGACTCTTACCCGTATGTAGATAAGGCGATTGAGGTCATCCAGCGTTCCGGCGTCAAGCATCAGGTGAACCCACTGGATACGACCATGGAGGGCGAACTTGACGAGTTGCTGAAAGTGGTTAAAGAAATGCACGAGGCTTTGACGGAAGCGGGCAGTCCCAGCGTCATTTCACAGATCAAAATCGCACATAACCCACAGGGCATCAGCATGAACAAGCTGACTGAGAAATATCGCCCATGAATCCGAAAGGCAAGAGCGCATCCTGGTGGAAAAGCGTATGGCCGCCCCTTGTGGCGGTCCTCTTCTTTTTAGCGGCCTGGCAGGGGGCGGTTTCCTATTTGCATGTCGAATCCTGGCTGCTGCCTGCTCCATCCCTCATCGTACATGAGGGCATGGCCCAGACGGCGCTGCTCGGTGCCCATACATGGGCTACGATTCGTCTGACACTTGCGGGATTTGCTATAGGGACAGCAACGGGACTGTTGATCGCTATCGTTCTTCATACAATTCCTTTTCTCAAATCCGCTCTGTATCCGTTGCTAATCCTGAGCCAAAATATTCCGATCATCGCTCTAGGGCCACTGCTCATGGTGTGGTTTGGATTTGGCGTGCTGCCCAAGCTGATGGTCATTACTTTAGTATGCTTTTTTCCCGTGGCTGTAGCAGCCATGGACGGGCTGACTCGAACAGACCGTACGATGATGAACTATATGCGAATGTCGGGAGCAAGCCGTATGGCTATTTTTATGAAGCTGGAGCTACCACATTCCCTACCACAAGTGTTCTCTGGTGTTAAAATTGCTGCTACCTACAGTGTGATGGGCGCGATCATTGCCGAATGGATTGGAGCTAGTGAAGGAATTGGATATTATATGCTGCTGCAAAAATCGGCCTATCGCACGGACCTCATTTTTGCCGCTATCGGTATTATTGTTGCACTCAGCTTACTTATGTTTGTGGTTATTTTACTACTGGAGAAATGGCTGGTTCGCTGGAAACCCGATCGAGAGTAGCTTCCTCCTTAAATTAAATACACAAAGGAAAGGACGTGGCGCATATGAGTCTGCATCCGACTGAGGTATTATCACACAACGTGGCTAATGAACAACGAGCAGGGGAACAACAGAGTCCTTTAACTGCTCCTCCTGCTTTGGAATTGGACGGGATCAGCCTCGCCTTCCGCGAAAAGCGAAGCTTTCTGCCCGTACTGCAGGATGTGTCCCTAACCGTCAAGCCGGGAGAATTTGTCTCCCTCATCGGTCCATCAGGCAGCGGCAAAAGCACGCTGTTTCATATCATCGGGGGGCTACTCAGACCACAGCAGGGACGTATCCGTATGCACGGACGGGACATGACTGGTGAACGTGGGCATATCAGCTATATGCCACAGCAGCCCGCTCTTTTCCCGTGGCGTACCACGCTGGACAACGTACTGCTTGGACAGGAAAATGCTCCACGTAAAAATACAGCCTCCCCCCCCTCAGTACACCAGTGAACGCGAGCGTCGCAAAGAAGCCTTGCAATGGCTCGAGCAGGTTGGACTAGGAAAATTCGCCAAGGCGTATCCACATACCCTATCTGGTGGTATGCAGCAGCGCGCGGCCTTTCTTCGCGCACTGCTTAGCCCGCAGGAATTAATGCTTTTGGATGAGCCGTTCAGCGCACTCGATGCGCTGACACGTGCAGACATGCAGCAATGGTTATTGCGCATGTGGGAGAAGAACCGCCGCTCTGTGCTGTTCATTACCCACAGCATTGAAGAAGCGTTACTGCTCTCCGACCGCATCTATGTGCTGTCGGCGCGACCTGCTTCGGTGGTGCATGTCATAGACGTTCCCTTTCCTCGCCCGCGTAGCGAAGAAATCACCCTTGATCCGCGATTTATTGAATGGAAGCGGACCATGACCGGCTGGATGCGCGAGGAAAAACACAAACTGGACGGTGACATGGACAATGCTCAGAGCGTCTACAAGAATATCCCGGAAGATGGATTGAATCGACATGAGTGACGTAAAAGTTCAATGTGCATTGAAATGGAACAACCAAACAAAACCAGGCTTGGATTTGGCCGCAATTGAACCCGCTCCATTGATCGACGCGCACATTCATGTAGACAGCTACCCGCCTGGACAACAGGCGCTAGTGCTCGCTTCGCTTGCTGATAACAGCGTCGAAGCTGTGATAGCTGTGTCGATGCATCTGGTCTCCAGCCGAGCTAATCTACAGTTGGCGGAGCTTCACCCTGGACTAGTACGACCAGCCTTCGGCTTTCATCCTGAACAGGCTCTGCCGCCGCAAGCTGAACTTGACCTGTTGTTCAACTGGATGGACGAACATGTACAGCAGATGGTCGCCGTGGGTGAAGTCGGCTTGCCCTATTACACTCGACTGAAAGCCTTACAGAGCGGTTCAGCTTTTGACCTCGCTCCCTACATAGTGCTACTGGAGCGTTTTATCCAGTTTGCAAGCAAGCATAACAAGCCCATTATTCTGCACGCCGTTTATGAGGACGCAGACATCGCCTGTGACCTTTTGGAACGTCATGGCGTCACACAGGCGCATTTTCACTGGTTTAAAGGCTCTGCCGCCACGACTGAACGTATGGCCCGGAACGGCTATTTTGTCTCCTTTACACCAGATCTTCTGTACGAAGAAGAGATCCGCAGTTTGGCAAGACAGTATCCGTCTGATCAGATCATGGCAGAGACAGACGGTCCCTGGCCGTTCGAGGGTCCTTTTACCGGACAACAGACACATCCCCGGATGACTGCCGACGTCATTCGCGCGTACAGCAAGCTGACCCAGCAAGATGAATCTGCCGTCCATCAATTATTTTATGAAAATACGAGACGCTTTTACTCACTATCTGATGGATAAAGGTATACCAGCTGTTTACTGACTGGAAGGTTTACAACCACAACATGCAACCAAAGCAAAGAACCTCCTTATTTACGCGGAACTTCATCATACGTAAATAAGGAGGTTCTTGTATTTTCAAACGTATATAGCTCAAATACTACTTGTATTTTGCAGAGTTTTTTATCACTACTCAACTTTTATTGCTTCAAGAAACCCTTCTGTTCCAAAAATGGCTTCAACTGCAAGCGTGCTGGCTCGGTCAATCTTCCGGCCATTTGCTCAGACCATGGCGTAGAGCGTTGACCGCCCGTACGTTCCTTCAAATATTCCGCTGATGTGTGATCGTATACCTCTACAGCTTTCATCGTCTGATTTTTGTCGTAGCCGTTCATATGCAAAACACCGGACAGCGGAAGGCGTGGACGCAAGCCCGTTTCCTGATCCGGTACACCAATACACATACCGAATACTGGATACACCAGCTCTGGCAACCCTAACAACTCAGACACCTCTGCTATGTTAGTACGAATGCCGCCAATGTAGACGATGCCCAAGCCCAGTGATTCAGCGGCTACCGCTGCATTTTGTGCAGCTAACGCGGCATCAATGGTCGCAACCGTATAATTTTCAACGGACCCCTCATAGGAAGGCTGACCTGGCTGATGGTGGAGCGTGACCTGTTTCAAGCGATACAGGTCTGCGCACCATACCAAAAACGCAGGGCATTGCTCAACGTAAGCCTGCCCTCCTGCCAACTCCGCCAGTTTTGTTTTCAAAGAAGGCTCGGTAACGGCGATAACGGTATATGCCTGCACATTGCTGGACGAGGAAGCCATTTGGCCAGCTGCCACAATAGCTGCGAGCTGCTCGTCGGTAATGGGGGCTGACTTGAATTTTCGCACAGACCGGTGATTCATCAACAAGGAAATCGTATCATTCATGACTGCTTCACTCCTAATCCATAATATAAGCTCTTTATCTACTTCAAGCTGTGAGTATACGAAGAAGTTCTTGCATGCTTGCATGGCACTCCTACAAATATTATGGAACTTTCGCGAATGATAAGCAACCTGACGTAATGAAAGTTGAATGGTTTTAAAAAACCAAACACAACAAAAAGCAAGCACGCAGAGAAACCAACCAATTGCGCGTACTTGCTCTATACTCTGATAATAACTTTATCTCGATACAGAAGTCCGACAGCACGTTATCCTGCCGATACATCCATACACTTACAGCTTTACTCGTTGGAGACGCAGCGCATTCAGCACAACTGAAACAGAGCTAAATGCCATGGCCGCTCCCGCCAACCATGGGGCAAGGAAGCCCAAAGCAGCTATCGGAATACCGATCACGTTATACCCGAGCGCCCAAAACAGATTTTGCCGTATGTTTGTCATGGTCCGGCGGCTCATTTCAATCGCGTCAGGAATGCTGTTCAGGTTGCCGCGCATGAGGGTAATATCCGCCGCCTCCATGGCCACATCCGTTCCCGTACCCATCGCCATCCCAATATTAGCAGTAGCCAGCGCAGGCGCATCGTTAATACCATCCCCAACCATAGCTACGATCATGCCTTGTTCCTGAAGCCGTTTCACTTCCTCAGCCTTTCCTTCAGGTAGCACCTCCGCCAGCACTCGTTCAATTCCGGCCTCGGCGGCAACAGCCCGCGCAGTCCGTTCATTGTCACCCGTAATCATGATGACTTCAATGTTCATCGCCCGCAGACGAGCAACGGCCTCCCGTGACGTTTCTTTAATCGTGTCCGCTACGGCCACCAGTCCGGCATAGGAACCGTCCACAGCGACCAGCATCGCGGTTTTCCCTTCTTTTTCCAGATTGTTCATATACTGCTCAGCTAAGTCATCTATTGCGATGCCTTCCCTGCTCATCAATCGGCGTGTACCGGCCAATACCTGTTTACCTTCCACATGTGCCTTCACACCATAACCCGGAATATTTTCAAAATCTGTCGGTCCTACCAGCTCAATGCCTCGATCTGCAATCCCCTTTACAATGGCTTCCGCCAGCGGATGCTCTGAGCTTTTTTCTGCCGCACCGAGCAACCGCAGCATATCCTTTTCAGCCATGCCGCTTGCTCCAACCATAACATCCGTCAGCTCGGGCTTGCCATTCGTAACTGTACCTGTCTTATCCAACACCACTGCGTTGACTGAACGGGTCATCTCCAAATGCTCGCCGCCCTTGAACAGAATACCATATTCAGCGGCACGTCCCGATCCTGCCATAATGGACGTTGGAGTTGCCAATCCGAGCGCACAAGGGCAAGCAATGACGAGAACTGCAATCATTTTCTCCAGTGAGCCTGCAAAATCAGTCGGCGTCACAAGGAAAAACCAGACGATAAAGGCCAACACAGCGATAGCAACAACAATGGGGACAAAAATACCGGAAATCTGATCCGCAATCCGCTGAATGGGAGCCTTGGAGCTTTGCGCATCTTCCACGACCTTAATAATACGGGACAACGCCGTATCACCACCCACACGCTCAGCCTGGATACGTAGAACCCCGTTTTTATTGAGCGTCGCCCCTGTAACTGCGGAACCGGCTTCTTTTTCAACCGGAAGACTCTCACCACTTAACATGGATTCGTCCACTGCCGAACGTCCGTCTACGACCACACCATCGACAGGAATTTTCTCGCCGGGTCGTACAATAAAGATATCCTTCACACGTACCTGTTCAATCGGAATATCAAGCTCTTGCCCATCACGTACTACACGTGCCGTTGTCGCCTGTAGACTCATCAGGCTCTTGATCGCCTCGGACGAACGCCCTTTGGCTACCGCTTCGAACCATTTACCAACCAAAATAAGCGTAATTAGCACCGCGCTTGTCTCGTAATACAGCTCTGGCATGGTCATGACAGGCATTCCCGCCATCCCCTCCATAACATCAGCCGGACGCAGAGTAAGGTACAAGCTGTAAAAATAAGCCGCAGACGTACCCAGTGCAACTAACACATCCATATTCGAACTGCCGTTACGAAGCGCTTTGTACGCGCCCACATAAAACTGCCAACCAATGACGAACTGAATCGGCGTTGTCAGCACTAGTTGGAACCATGGATTCAAGAACAGTTCTGGCACATAAATCCATGATGTAAAGGAAAAATGAGCCACCATCGCCCACAACAACGGCAACGACAGCACTGCGGACACAATCCACTTCCATTTTTTACGATGGATATCCTTACTGCGGACATCCGCGATATTGTCCTCAGCGCTCTGCGGGATCGCTCCGTAGCCTAGCTGTTCAATCTTGCTCACCAGATCACCAACCGCAATACTCCCCGCGGCATATTCCACATGAGCGGTTTCCATCGCCAAATTTACCGTGGCACCTGTTACACCAGGCATCCGATTCAATCCCTTTTCAATCCGGGTTGCACAGGCCGCGCAAGTCATGCCCGTTACATTCAGATTGGCTTCTTCACTTACAGTTCCAAACCCAAGAGAAGCAATTTTATCGCGGAATTCAGCGATCTCCACCTGCTTGGGATCATAGGATATCGACGCCTGCTCCAAAGCCAAATTCACATTAGCCTGTGCCACACCATCTATTCGCTTTAAACCTTTCTCAATACGGCTTGCGCAGGCAGCACAGGACATCCCTGTAATGTGAAGCGTTGTCTGCTTGTCACCGTCGTCGCACGGTTTTCCATGGCCATCCTCCTCCCATACCCCAGTGGGGTATATTATATCCAAAAAGAAAAAGCTTCTAATATGGAAGCTTCCTCTTCGAAACAAGTTTTTTCACACATAAAGCTTCAGCTTAAACAACATCATAGCCTTGGTCTTCAATGGCTGTTTTCAGCGCTTCAACGTTCAGCTTGGACTCGTCATATTCTACATTCACTTGTTTCATTTCGAGGCTGACCTTGCCGGTAGCGCCAACTTTCTCCAAAGCTCCTTCTACTGCCTTCACGCAATGATTGCAGCTCATGCCTTCTACATTCAATGTAACTTGTGCCATTTTCTTTTCCTCCTCTGGGGTACTTCCGTACCCATAATGTGTATGAATACTACTCTTAACGGATTAGCTTCTTGACCGTAACCAGCAGCTCGTCAATCACTTCCTGCTCTCCTGCCTGCATGCGCTCAATGACACAGCTTTTCATATGCCCTTCCAGCAGCAGCTTACCGACACCATTCAGCGCGGACTGGACAGCCGCAATCTGGTTCAGTACATCGTCACAGTAGGTATCCTTCTCAATCAAGCCTTTAATTCCGCGAACCTGACCTTCAATACGGTTCAACCGGGATACGAGGCTGTTCTTGAACTCTGCCGAATGATGACTTTTTCTAACTGTCTTTTCCCCATCTGTTCCACAGTGATTCTCATGGACTTCAGTGTGGGAAACAGGTTGCTCCTCAGCCATACATCAGCCTCCTGTGTGGTGTATATATGCATTCATGCATTTATTATAGTTCCATCATAATATACCCCCACGGGGTATGTCAACATTCCAGGAAAATGTCACTTTTTCGCCTTGATTTTCGCCACTGCTTCTACTCAAGCGAATTAAATTGATCAAAATAAGGCTGTAGCAACTCTAACTGTTCCTCATAATCTTTTCTATCCCTCTCAGATAAACGATCTGGATATAGTACACCTTTGGCCCCTGTAATGCGGGGTACATACTCGTAGAACTTCGTGAACAGTACACGAAACTTTACAAATTCATCCTCAGTCAGAACCTTTTTCGCATAGTCCAGCTCGACCTGTAAATCGATGCCTGCGTGGGCCTTTGCATCTAATGTGCCCGTAATGGCAGAATCACCGCCATCTTTTTTACCATCGTCCGTTTGGGTTAGCGCTTTCCCCTGATTCAACTTGTCATAATACGGCTCCAGCTTGGCAGATATATGATCGTATTCACGCTGTTCCTCTGCGCTTAAGCGCTCCTTGTGGAGTGCGCCGTTTTCATCCGTCATTTTCAGATTATAGGCCCCGAGTTCTCTCAATAACCCTATAAAAACAGTGAACTCCTCTTTCGTTAAATGCCCCTGCACCTGCTGCAACTTGGATTCTACTCTATTATATTCCTCTGGCGATCCTCCCATTTCAATTAGCTTTTCCTGTGAACCATATATTGTATCCGCCAAATAAGTGTAAGTAGCAAAAGCACCTGTTGGAATTAGTAATAACACTACGAGAAGAGTTATCACAATATACCTTTTCATAGGTTTAGGTCCTCCTTTTTCAAGCCGTTCAATTTGACCCATAATGTTTTCTTTTAATTCAGCCGGAGCCAATATGTGGTCATCATCCTGCTGCATCACCCTACGTAGTTCTTGCTCAAGCTTCATGGATCTTCTCCACCTTTCCGATTAGAAAATGTTCCTGCTGCTCTTTCGATCGAAGCTTTTGCAAAGCCGCGTGAATTCGTGATTTCACCGTGCCTAACGGTATCTCTAAAATATTGGAGATTTCCTCTTGGGAATATTCCTGCAAATAGTGCAACACAATTACCTGTTTAAGCTTGAACGAAAGCTGCTGAACTGCTTGGAGCAATACATGATTTGCAACCTTGTCCACAATTTCCTCAGAAAAATCATGAGATGAATGAAGTTCGAGCCTTTTTGCTTTGCTTGTGATTCGTAGCCTCATCCATTGTTTTCTACGGTAAGCCCGGATCTGACGCATAACGACCCCCATTAGCCAAGGCTGAAAAGGACGTCTTTCGTCAAATTGCTCAAGTGATTTATATACATGAATATAAATTTCCTGCACCACATCATCAGCATCCACTTTCTCTTCCAACAAAAAATGCACCGTTCTATAGACTGTATGAATTGTTTGATCATACAGTTCTCTGTAAGCCTCACGACTGCCAGCCAGCGTCTCCGTAACAAGAGCAACCATCAAATCATTCTTTGTCAAATTTGCCCGCCTCCTTGCGTTGTCCAATCCTGATCTCCCCCTTTCTTTCATCTCACATCTATATATTTGGCAGGAAACCGAAATATCGTTCGATTCTGTCTCAACATCAGGAAAATAGTCTCCGCATAATCATTCTTTAGCAGGACTACTCTTTTGGTAATATATTGATATAATATTAAAGTTGCAATTCCCACTTGTCTTGTATATATACAAACGAGCAATCATAACAAATCATACGTCGAAGGAGCTTATTAGAAGTCAATGAAAATAAAGATTACACCCTTGTTACGGCTTATCCAAGGCCTGTTGTGGTTTAAAATCCTTGTAATCATTATCGCAGGATGTGTATTTATTTCAGCCCAACCGATAGGTGGGGAGTCTCGGTTAATCCATATGGCCTCCCGCACGCTATCCATCACACCTCCACTTGAAGGTTCTACCGCTCATATGGTCGGATTTGTATTCGGAAAATTGCTCTTTCGATTACTTCCTACAATAATGATCTTGCTGTTTATTGCGACAAAAAAGTATAAACTTACCCTTACTTTACTGCTTTTCGTATCCATTTTTGGTTTAAACATCAACGGAATAGACCCTTTCTTTCCCGTTCATATCTGCATGCTTATTTCAATTCTGGTTCACAAACCATCTCGTATGTACTTAAAGCAGACACCTCTGCCCGCAAAGGAAGCCGAGGATATCTCGATTGCAAAACGGTAAAAAACTCCCATGGACTGAAATGGTTCACGTATCAGTCCATGGGAGTTTTTTAGTTCAATTCGCCTTATTTCAAGCCTTCGCGCGTGTTTCCTTAGCAAGTACGGCAAAGCTTATTAGCGCACCAACCTCGGCTATAGCTATAACGATCGCCATCGGTACGGGGGTGGTTCCACTCCCCAAACCTACTAGCGGTGAAGCGATGGAACCCAGCAATAGAGGCAGCAAACCAAGCATGGCGGACGCACTACCTGCGGAGCGCTGCTGACTCTGCATTGCCAATGAAGTCGTCGTTGTACTTACAATCCCTACGCAGGAAACGACAAAAAACAGAGGAACTAAAACAGCAAACAATTGACCTCCAGTAAAGGCTACAGTAAGCAAGCTGATTCCGGCTACAGCCGCAATGACCAGACCCGACAAGAGTAACTGTCGTTCGCTGAAGCGACCCACAAGTCTACCCGTTAACTGGGAAAACAGTACAATCCCCAAACCATTCACTGCAAAAATGATGCTATACGTCTGAGGGGAAACCCCGAAAATATCCTGAAGCACGAATGGTGAGCCAGCAATATACGCGAACATCGCTCCCGTAATCAGCGCCTGTGAGAAGGCATAGCCCATAAAGCGTCGATCGGCAAACAAGTGACCGAGTGTCCCCAGCGTCTGCTTCAAACCACCGGATGAGCGGCGGTTCGTTGGCAACGTTTCTGGCAAACCCAATACGACGGCAATCAGCATAGCCACGCCGACCACACAAAGTACCATGAATACACCACGCCAGGAAACAAAGTTCAAAATGGCACCGCCCAGTACTGGTGCAGCAATGGGGGCCACGCCGTTCACCAGCATGAGTAGTGAGAAAAAGCGTGTCAATTCTTTGCCCGAGTATAGATCACGGGCTACAGCTCTGGAAATCACGATCCCTGCCGATCCTGTAAGCCCTTGAATAAAGCGAAGTGCAATGAGCATACCGATATTCGGCGCAAACACGCATAACAGCGAAGCAGCAGCGTACAGAATGAGCGAGATCACCAGCGGTCCTCTGCGCCCCCTTACATCGCTAAGCGGACCAGCAACGATCTGTCCAACGGCCAAGCCCAACAGACAGGCGGTTAAACTAAGCTGCGCCAATGAAGTAGTCGTATGCAAATTGTCGGCTAATGTAGGCAGCGACGGCAAATACATATCTATGGACAACGGCCCGAAAGCACTCAATGCACCCAGGACAAAGGCGATCCATAATATTCGCGATTTGGTCATATCTGCGGCAACCATAACAGTATTGGATAACCGGTTCATAATAATAATCATCCTTTTCACAAAAATATAAATAATTACTTTAATATATCATGATATCACTCATTTCGTCTGGCTTCGAATAATTACACGCTAATCCGCAATTTTTTTTCAAAACTGCTATATATCAGGCAGGAATTTACCAATTTCAGGTCGAATTATACGGTAACCAAAACAAAAAATTTGTGGAATCTGGAGAATGATAATGGTCTATGATGGAGTACTACTGGGTCTCATTGTAGGTCTGTTCAGAGGAGGCTGGCGGCAAGGTCTGATCCGTTTCAGTCAAATTCGCCTTATAGCCGGCTGGATGTTCCCTGTGCTGCTGCTGGTACAATTGATTATTTTTTATTTCCAGGAAAAGTGGACTGGGCTGGCAGCCATTAACGGGTATCTATTTATGGGAGTCTACGTGGTTGGATTGATATTTCTCTGGTTGAACAGACATCATAAGGGATTCAAGCTTATTATCATCGGCGTATTGATGAATTTTATCGTTATGGCGGTGAATGGCGGCAGGATGCCAGTCTCGTTGAGCGCTTCGGAGGTGCTGGGTCCCTATTATACAGATATGCTTAAATCCGGAAGTGTCATCTCGAAACATTACATGATGGATGCGAGTACGCGTCTATCATTGCTTGGTGACATTATTCCTCTCTCCAAGCCCTATCCCCGCACGCAGGTAATTAGTATTGGAGATGTTGTCATGAACTTCGGGATGTTTCTGTTTATCCAAAGCATTATGGTCGTGAAAAGAACCAAGGATAAGCAGCAAGAAACCAATCCCCGTCACGCCTAGTGCGTACCTTATTCCAAGGAAGGGAGGGAACCCTATGAAAAACTTGAAATACTCCCGTGTGATTATCAATGCTATTATTGTAGCTTCTGTCATAATTGCTTTGACTTCCGGTTACAAAATCGGGGGCTAGTCACCGATAAGAAAAAAAGGAAGCACAGGCTCAACAAAACAGGCTGGATTCCGGCCTGTTTTTTCATGTGAAATTTTCGATTATAAAATTGTAAATTATCCCATTCACCCCTGGTAGCTTTGACATCAAGATACGACAAGGCAGGAGAAGAAATGATGAGTATAATAAAAAAGCTGCAAGAACGGGTTACCGCGACTGGAATATATGTGTTTTTCATATGTTTGGCAGGCTTGATCGTTCTCCTGTATACGAATCAGTGGTCCTTTTTGCACTATACGACAACAGAGTGGGTCACGATCTATTCCCTATTGGGAGCAGTTCTAATTCTGGAGCATTTTACATTCCAGCTACCACCGGCCAGTAACAAGCAGTCCATGGATTCCTCCGTGTATCTGGCTTGTATTTTTGTGCATGGCACCGAAATTGCTATTCTGATTTTGCTGTTAAATGTAATCATTGCTATGTTCCGGCACACAGAACTGTCCTGGTGGAAGCATACCGTCAATTTTTCTATTTACGCCCTTTCCATTTTCCTGTCTTCAACAGTATTTGAACTAAGCGGCGGAACGCAGGGAGCTTTAAACCAAGAGCATTTCGCTTCCTACCTGCTGGCGTTAATTTGCTACTTTGCGGTGAACACAATCACACTGGGCATCTACTTTTATATCGCATACAAAGGGTCCTTCAATGAGCTTAAACAGGCTTTTTTGGCTGAATCCCTGCTCGTATACTTATGTACACTCATTCTGTCTTTGGTATTGACTACACTGATTTATAACAATGGTATTCTAGGACTTTTGCTGTTCCTTGGCCTAAGCATGCTCCTGTCTCACGCATTCAAGCAAATGTTCACGCTGTATCGGGAAATCGAGGAAAAAGCGAACATGGATCGTAGAACAGGACTATACAATCACAGCTACTTTGAAAATACACTTGAAGCTGAATTAAATATATCGAGATCCGAGAATACTCCCCTCAGTCTGGCGCTGATTGATATTGATGATTTCAAAAAATACAATGATCATTTCGGTCATCTTAAAGGCGATCAGCTACTGGGATTTCTCGGTGAGTTTCTTAAGAAGGAAACCTCCGACACCCCCATCACCGTATCCCGCTACGGTGGAGAAGAATTCACCCTGCTTATGCCTGATCATACCGCTGAACAAGCTTATGAAATAGTCAATGCTATTCGAAAAAGATTAAATGATTCTCGTTATGAGGGTGTCGAAATTTTTCCACATGGCTGTCTGTCCTTCTCCGCAGGTATTGCCCAAAGCCGCATTGACATCTACGACAAATCACAGCTGGTCGATCTAGCGGATAAAGCCCTGTACTACGCCAAGAAACAGGGAAAAAACATCGTTCATACGCACGGAAGTTTAAATGAAGTGGAGCGCGAGGTCGATCTGGGGCAGGATATTCGGGATCTTGAACAGCAGCTTAATTTGTTCTTGTACAAGGATATTAATACCTTCAAGCATTCAAAACGGGTGTTCAGATATGCAGCAGACATGAGCGATGTGCTTCAACTCGGACCGGAGGATAAGCGGCGTTTCATACTAGGAGCTCTCATTCATGACATTGGTAAACTGGAGATTCCCTGGAATATCCTCAATAAAAAAGAGAAGCTGTCCGGTGAGGAATGGCAGATGGTGCAAGCGCATGTCATGTGGGGCAAGCGTATTGTAGAAGCCAACGAACGATTCGTAGATTTGATTCCTTTTGTGGAGCTGCATCATGAACGTTATGACGGAGGAGGCTATCCGTTTGGCTTTAAGGGCGAGCAAATTCCACTTTTATGTCGGATGCTGACGATCATCGACTCTTTTGATGCGATGACAACCGAGCGTCCCTATCAACCCACCAAAACGTTCGAGGAGGCCATTGAAGAATTACGTGCTTGCTCGGGTAGCCAATTCGATCCCAAACTAACGGCTATTTTTATCCATTATATTCAACATAAGCAACCTGCTTTCACGGATCTCATGGAAACAGGGCTCTAATTCCTTCATAGGCTCTTCCTCTTTGCCCCTAGCATGGTTGAAATCGTCCTGAATTCAACCACACTAGGGGTTTTCATATGATTGGCATTTTGTATAATGCTTATTATTTCAAATTTCATATAAATGTCATAATTCGCTCCATCTATTCGCGCTATATGCACTATGATTAAGATAGGAATGGATTTGTCCGTCAGGCAAAATCCTCCTGTATAAAATGTTATAAATGGGGATATCCTCGCTTCAAGTAATCGAGAGAAGGTGACTTCACAAGCATGTTGTATCCGTCCAGACCAGCCCGTGTGGCTTGTCTTTTATTGCTGTGTCTCCCCCTTCTGGTCCTGTTTCCTCACTCTTCGTGGGCTCATGCATTTGTCATTGAATCCAGTCCGACCGAAAATCAGGTTTTGGACAAGTCGCCTTCTCAGGTGACCATTACCTTCAATGAAGATTTGCAATCTGCCTTCATGTCGATCAAAGTGACCGACGAAACAGGCAAGCGGGTCGACACAGGAAAAGCACAGCTTGACCCGAATCACAAAGCCACCATGGAAATCCAATTGATCCCAGGGATGAAAAATGGAATTTACTCTGTTAGTTGGAGAGCTTTATCCGCAGACGGACATCCAGTTAATGGAGTTATTCCATTTCAAGTAGGCAGCGGTTCCAATGCGCCTACCCATCAAGCTACCGCACCTGAAGGCTCAGGGACATCACGAATCGACTTAATCGCTGTCCGTTGGTTTCTTTACATAGGACTATCGCTGCTTTTTGGAGCGATTTGTTTCCGGCTGTTCATCTTACCGAGCATAAGCCAAGACAAGAATCAAAGTGAACAGCATAAGCAAAATCAGCGGCCCTTTGAAACATCGCCCCGCTGGAATAAACTGCTATGGAGCGGCTACGGCATAACGTCTGCCGCCATTCTGATCAGCCTGCCACTTCAGGCTTCATGGGATGCCGGGGTTTCCATCAGGGAGGGCTTCTCACTCCCGATTCTGGGAGAAGCTCTCCAGTTTACTGGAGCCGGACAAATTTGGTTTATCCAGATGATTCTCGTGCTACTCCTAAGCGTAACGCTGATTTACGCGCTGGATTACAGCATTTCGAGTCGCCAGCGCCGTCTTTGGGGCTACAGCTCGGCCCTCCTAACGCTATGCCTCATGCTGTCCAAGGCCTTTGTCGGTCATCCGGCAGCGGCTACCCATCCAGCTCCAGCCATTGCGGCGGACTTCGTCCATCTCGCGGCAGCAGCCTTTTGGATCGGCTCACTTGCCGTCATGGTCGTGTGCCTGCCGGTTGCCGGAGCAGAGTTGCCCGTATCCGAGCGGGCAACTCTACGACAAGCCGCCTTGCGCCGCTTCGCCGGCTGGGGCATTGCTATGGTGGCGGCGTTACTCGCCACCGGTATATATGGAGCCGTGCTGTACATTCCGGCTCCCTCCATGCTGCTGAACACGTCCTATGGACTCGTTCTGCTCGGCAAGGCAGCGCTGCTGCTAGTCATGCTGGCCTTCGCGGCCAGCCAGTTCCGCAGCGCACGGCAAGCGGCGCCCAGCAAGCAAGCCGCCCGGGGATTGCGTGCCGAGTTGTCCGTCGGCCTGCTCGTGATGCTGTTGACTGCGGTGCTCACTCACCTGTCACCCGGTCAGGCACCTGCTGTACCGTTTGAGGAGACTCGCACTACGGGTGGATATAACGTTACCCTGGCAGTCAGTCCCAATGCTGTGGGCAGCAATGAATTTAAGGTATCCGTTCAGGACAGCAAGGGTGCTGCCGTTTCAGGAATCCAGCAGGTTACATTAACGCTCACTCCAGCAGACCCTGACCAAGATCAACAGGAATTTGTTCTACCTGTGAAGCAGCAACAGCCATTCCGCAGTCAGGAATTGATGACCTCCGAAGGAACATGGGCGGTAAAGGTACATGCTCTGACGGCTTCACTCGATGCGGTTGATGCTGAATTCACCCTGCATGTAGGCGGTAAGAAATAATTATTTTATACTTCAGGATTTTGTGAAATCCTCAGTTAAAAGGAGCGAATAATTGAATATGAATACAACAATTCAAACAGCAAAATCCAGATTTTCCAGGTTTGCGACCTCTGTGGGTCTAATCGCAGCGGGTGCCTTACTTTTTGCAGGTATGGCCAGTGCACATGTGACAGTCAAGCCTTCTGTTTCACAACCTAATGCGTGGGAAACGTACACATTGAAAGTACCCGTGGAAAAAAACATTCCAACCACCAAAGTCGCCTTGAAAATTCCGAAAGAGGTCGTTTTCAAACAATACGAGCCTGTACCGGATTGGAAGGTAGCCACCGAAAAGGACAGCTCTGGCAAAGTAATCACCGTGACCTGGACGACTGAAAAAGACGGCATTCAAGTAGGTCAGTATCAGCGTTTCGGCTTTGTAGCGCAAAATGCAGACCAGAATACCGCAGCAGCCTGGGACGCCTTCCAGTATTACAGTGACGGAAGTATCGTGGAATGGACAGGCGACGAAGGAAGTAGCAATCCTCATTCCATTACCGAAATTACGACGGACGCCACGTCCGCAACCCCTGCCCCTGCCGCAGACAGCGGACACGATTCAGCGGGTACGGCAGCAGGCCACGCCAGCACAGATACGGCTAAAGATAGCAACCCCGCACCTGCTTCGAACAATGCTGTAGAAGCTGCACCTGCCGCTTCTGCTCCAGCCAGCTCTGCTGCACAAACGACAGCACTCGTTCTCTCGATCATTGCAGTCGTTCTTGGTGCCGCAGCTGTCGGCATTGCACTCAAGCGCCGCAAGTAATCTGGGTTACGGATAAAGTTAAGATCGTTTTAAAAAGAAAAGCTGATACCTATTTAAAAGGGGTCAGCTTTTTTGGTATGAAAGAAAACGATTAATATTCAGCTTTAACACATATTCAGATTCATCTCATCCTATTATTTCACATTCACCTTTCTATCATTTTTTTGGTAAAATGATAGATACCTCACGATTCTAACATGATAGCATTGCAATCTATTGAGCATAGGAGATCATAGGATGAAAATCGTAAATAAGGCTTTGTTATCTAGTGCTATTTTTCTGAGTACCACAGTGGGCATCTATAGCCCCTTGGCACAAGCTGAAGCCGGCAAGATCAGCATTATGCTGGACGGATATCCATTACCGTTCCCTGTACAACCTGCCATGATGAACGGCACGACCATGGTTCCCTTTCGTGCGATTTCTGAAGCTCTTGGCATTACAGTGAAATGGGACCAAGCCAGCCAAAGCATCACCGCTACCAAAGCGCAAGATTCTGCTACCAAGCAGGTGATTCTAAAGATGGGTAGCCGCAATGCCACAGTGGACGGACAAGCGGTTCAACTAACAGCCGCTCCGCAAACCGTGCACGGCAGCACCATGATTCCGCTGGGCTTTTTCGGGCAGCAGTTTGGAGCCACGGTGAACTGGAACCAGGGAACACGGACGGTCTCCATTACATCGCCTCGTGAATCGATGTATACAGTAGGCTTCTATGCGCTGTCTTCCTTTGACCAAAAATCCAAAATACCGGATTTTAACGTCGTTGCCTTCGGCTGGAGTCGAATTGATACGAACGGACAATTTACCACAAACGGCAAAGAATACAAATGGCCTCAAGCCGCTGGAACTGTAACGCCAGAGTCCATTGTGCAGGAGGCAGACAGCCAGGGGACTTCCCCTTACCTGATGGTCTATTCCGGAGATGGCAATCACGAGCTGACCAAAGTTTTGGAAAATGCGCAGCTTCAAGAACAAACCATTTCCCAAATTGTCAGCACCGCCACCGACAAACAATTTAAAGGCATTACGCTAGACCTGGAAGGATTGGGCTGGAGCGGCGACAAAGCCAAAGCTCGTTCAGACTACAACACCTTTATTAAAAAGCTATCGACCAAAGCGCATCAGGCCGGGCTCAAGCTCACCGTCGTTCTGCATCCGCTGAACAGTTCTTACTCTGGCTATGACTACAAAACGCTGGGCAATCTGGCGGACGATCTGATCATCATGGCTTATGATTACGGACAAAAGGCTACACCTGAGCCTTTGGAAAAAGTGGATGAAGCCATCCAACTGGCCTTGAAGGAAACCTCGCGGGACAAGCTCATTTTGGGGATTTCGATGGGTAGCGAAAAAGACAGCACCGTTAACGCCAAGATCGGTTTAGCCAAACGTTATGACCTCAAAGGAATCGCTATCTGGCGCTTGGGCATCATTGGAGAAACGGCCTGGTCACAGATGAACGAAGCCATCGAGTTTAAATAAGTGTACATTTTATCCAAGTAAAACCGACCTTATTTCGCCCGCCAGATGATTTCTTATGAGTCTTCTATGAAATCATCTGGCGGGCTTTCTTCATTCCCTTTAACAAAAGTGCTTGCCTGATTTGGAAGTTGTCGTCACAGGCTCGCAACCCTGTTCTCCATAGAAGATCCCCCAGTCTCTCATAAAATCCAGCAATGGCCTTAACGTATCTCCTAACGGGGTAAGCGAGTATTCCACACGCGGTGGGTTCTCGTTATAAATTTCACGGTGCACAATGCCATCTCTCTCTAATTCACGCAACTGCAAGGTTAGCATCCGCTGTGTAATATTAGGCAAGGTCCGTCGAATTTCGTTATAGCGCCGCGGTCCTGTGGTCAAATGATACAAGATGACTCCCTTCCATTTGCCGCCTATAACCCCGACGGTTTTCGCTACCGGACATCCAAAATTAACGCTAACTGCATGTTCCATCTCCTGTGCCATGTATACCCTTCTTTCTGTAGAATGTGTAAACCAATAGCCTCAGACGTATGACAAGAAACAAATATGTGCGTACTTGTTCCCTGCAAAAACTTTCTATATGATAACTATATATTCGATATCAGCTCTCATTATAGTAGCAGAAAACCCATAGAGCACCAACTAAACCCATACCCAAAGGAGTACATTTTATGTCTAATACATCAGCTAAAAAACAGGAAATTCTGGACGCCTTTCTGTTCAGGCACGCCACGAAAGAATTTGATCCCAATCGCATCATACCGGAAGAGGATTTTCAGTTCATTCTCGAAACCGGGCGACTTTCTCCAAGCTCCGTCGGTTTTGAACCATGGCAGTTTGTAGTTGTACAAAATCAGGCATTAAGAGAGAAGCTGGCTGCGGTTTCCAGCGGTGGCCAAAAGCAGATTCCTGCGGCTAGCCACGTCATCCTGATTTTGGCGCGCAAGGATGTTCGTTATGATTCTCCTTACGTGGAGTATATGTATAAAGAGGTTAAAGGTATGTCTGAGGAGGAATTTGCCTCACTGCCAGGCCGCTATAAGATTTTCCAGGGTGAAAGTCAACACCTGCTGGAAAACGAACGTACGCTATTTGACTGGGCTTCCAAGCAAACCTATATTGCCTTAGGCAATATGATGACCGCGGCGGCTCAGATCGGTATTGACTCCTGTCCGATTGAGGGTTTTAACTACGATCAGGTGCATGCCATTTTGGAGGAAGAAGGACTGCTGGAGAACGGGCTGCTCGATATTTCAGTCATTGCTGCCTTCGGTTATCGCGCTCATGAACCCAAACGTGAAAAATCCAGACAACCCCTGGAAAAGGTCACACGCTGGATTCTGTAATCTAATATCCCGATTCTCTCCCAAACGATGAACATTGAAGCATCAAAAAAGCGGGCTTGCGGCACTTCATCTGAATGATGAACCTACCACAGCCCGTCTTTTTTAGGTCACTTCAATTTCTATTAAAATCCCCTTGGAAGCCAGGTTATCCAGGCACTCCTTCATATACTCATCGTCATGCTCCACATATGCACCCGCGCCTGCCAGTTCCTCACCCAGCTCTGCCTCCCAAGGCTCACACTGCTTACCGCGATACAAAGGCTGTTCCCATAGTGGGTCAACATTGTACCCTCTGCTTTTCATTTCGTCCATAATGAGCCTATGATAGCGCACCAGCAGCATGGGGTGATAATCGAACACATAATTCACCGTGGCGTGTGGCTTGCCCCACCCATTCCCGCGCAGGGCACAGCACTCACGATGTTGCCCCAGCAGTTGCGGACGGGGTAACTTGTCGATTAAATGTTCATGCCAAAGCCTCATGCTTCCACAACCCTATCTGTAGCTTTTTCTGATCTATTGGATTAGCATACGGATACCTGTCAGCACAATGCCGATCAGGAAGCCTGTAACTGCGCCATTAATACGTATCCACTGCAAATCCTGTCCCAGTTTGTCCTCCATCAGTGCAATCAGGGATTTGTTATCCATTTTGTCTACATTTTCGCGCACCAAGTTACCAATCCGACTATGGTTGGCTTCCACCAGTCCAGTAATACCTTCCACAATTCGCACATTAATCTTGTCCAGCAGCTCGGTATTCCCTCTTAAATCAGTCAACATTCGATCCAATAGCGGTAAAATATAGGTCTGCACATAGCTTCCGTCTTCCATGTAGTCCAATAAGCGTATACGCAGTTCCTCCATTTTTCCCAGCACCGACGCATCACCTTCCCAGGCTTCAACAAGGCTATCCTTCCAGCCGTTCAACCCTTCCTGAACCGTATCTTTCGTCGCCAATCGGGTCACCTGTGTTCTTAGACCATCCAGCACGGCCTGACGGCGCGGGTGCTCTTCCCTTTGCAGTTCTGCTACCTGATCCAGCAAAAAATGACGAATCATTTCACCCATACGCTCTTCGTTCAGATAGCCGAGGAATGCGTTCAAGGCAAACTGCATCAGTCCGCTCACCTGCAAACCGCTGACAGCCTGCATACCTAAGGTACCCAGCGTATAGCCCGTTTCGGGTCGCAAAAGCCAGGACTCGGCTTGTTCCAGCGTGTAATCCAGCGCGCGGCGATCATAACCCTTCTCGCTGGTCTGACGAGCAAGCGCCTCCAGCAGCGGTCCGGCGTCAAAGTCAGTCATCTGCCGCTTGAGCTCTGCCACGATGACCGGAGCCAATTCCGCGAGCGGGAGCGACTGGACGAGCCGCTTGGCAAGAACATCTATGGATGCCGCCGCCTCCGGCGTGCGCAAACCTTTTTCCACACCACCCAGCACCAAATCGGCCAAACGAATATCTGCAATTTTAGACGCGATGCTGTCTTTGTTTAGCAAGTTATTTTCCACCGTACTCACCAAGGCATTTGTGAGCTTGTCCCTATTTTTAGGAAGCAGCGCGGTATGTGGTATCGGAATGCCTAGCGGATGACGGAACAAAGCAGTGACAGCGAACCAGTCCGCCAGTCCCCCTACAAGTCCTGCCTCAAAAGCTCCGGCTAACAAACGAGCCCAGCCATATTGCTGGAAGGGCAATGTGGCTGCAAAGCCTGCCCCTAGAATAACAAGCGACCAAGCCGCTGCGGTTTTCGTATTTTTGGGTTTTCCCATCCTGTAATCCTCCAAACTGACTGTCGAGTAAGTAAAGCACTATACCTGTATTACCCATCATATCATTGCCCGTGTCATTTCCAAAGTTGAAAGCACTCTTGATGAAACGCGTAAGGCCACTTTTTGCGTAATTTTTTATGCATATATCTCTCTTTTTTACATTCATGTTCGTGAACTAAATCACAACACTAGGCCCAAAATCTCATTTTTAATAATAAGCCTTACGAACCATTTTATCAGAACCAAGTCCTAAATTTCTTAAACCGAAAGGAGAAGTGAAGGGAAAAGTTGAATGGGCATGTAAGATATCTTTTTCAGCACTAATTCTATCTTTGACCCCAGAAAGGATTTGAATCCATGATGACCTCAGAATTCTTTCAACAATATTCGACCTTTTATACGGACGATCAGGTTAGATGTCCATAAGAGCGAGGCTTCTATAAAACTTACAAACATATTTTGATATATAGACATATTTCATGTGATAAAATAAACTTTTATATATAGTAAATCATGTTTAATCAGCCATTATATATTGGTTAAATCAAACCAAGATAAGCTAGATAAAATTGCTTCTTTGTAAAGGAATTGAATATGACAACAGACCAAAAAAACAACGAGGGCCTCTGGAACGGCGAACCTGTCGTAATTGTGCGCACTCCCTCCGCTTTTGCCAAGCAATCCCTTTTATATATTCAGGAATTAGGCTACTTCCAAAAAACTTCTGCTTTTACGGTGGAAAGAAAAGAACTCGCCTCTTTTTTGCTTGTTTTTACGTTGTCTGGTAAGGGAGAATTACTATACCGGGACAAGAAATATATTTTAAAGCCTCATGATTTGTTTTTTATTAATTGTGAGGAGTATGTGCAATATAGCACCTCCGGTCATGAAGCCTGGGAGTTTATCAGCTTATACCTGTACGGCAACCTGATCGGAAACTTTTACGAACAATTTGCCAAGCATAATAAACCGGTAATATCCATGCATAATCCGTATATTATATTGGACAAACTGCATGCTCTGATTTGTGGGCAGTCTGACAGAAGTCTTTCCGCTGAACTGCTAACGTCCAGGCTCATTGGTGAAATACTGATGTGCATCTTGCAGCATCCCTATGATCACCAGCATGTGAATGCTGAAACCCTCAGCGAAGTACGTCGGGTACAGCAATATTTGGATCAGTCCTACTGTGAGCGAATAACACTGGACTCGCTGGCAGACATGTTTGAATTAAACAAGTTTAATTTGGCTAAAAATTTCAAAAAGCAGATCGGTTTCTCTCCGATTGATTATCTCATTAATGTCCGTATCACGGCCGCTCAAAGCTGGCTTAAAACCAGTGACATGTCCATTGTGGATATCGCAAGGTACGTAGGTATTCCCAATACGAGCCATTTTATTAACCTGTTCAAGGAGCATGTAGGAGAAACACCTCATTCCTTCCGCAAGAAGTGGGGGAACCGTTCCAAGCTGTAAATGAGAGGTTACATGAAACCAGTTTGATAGATGATAGACGCACAAGCTATTCAAGTTAATGGCAAAGCTGTCGAAAGGCAGTGACGCAAAACTATAGGGCCTTCCTATCCGGATGGCAGCCAGCTACCAGATGAACGAGCTTTTTATTATGCCCTTTTTTACATAGATCCACCACAATTTGCTATGCCTATCTCGAAAAAAGCCCTGATCGCTATGATCAGGGCTTTTTTTCTATTGGGATAGTCATGTCAGCCTAGCATGCTGAATATACTAATTTCGAACGAAGCATTGCCATATTACGATGAATAGGAGAATCACTTGGAGCATGAGAACAAAAATAAATGTAATGATCATTGCCTTATTGCTCATTGTCCAAAGCTTTTTCAACGCAACACTGGCTTACGCAGATGCTCCAGCCCCAGAACTGCCGCAGAGTGCTGTATCCGATCCTACACATACCGTTACGGATACTGTATACGGTGTCCCAAACCTTGAACCTCCCAGGGAGATTCCTTCAAATACGCCCCCCTTCGTTCAAGGAGCAGTCAGTTCAAAATCTCAACATGATGCAACTCCGCAGAGCATACTAACGAAGTTGAGCCTGACCGACGAATCAGGGCATGTCATTGATGCAGTATATAGTCCCGACAGCCAATTCGACATCGGATCAGCCATCCAACTAGGCTATGAATGGGAGCTTCCTGACAATACCTATAAGTCAGGAGACACTTTCACCTTTCACTTACCAGAACAGTTTGTCATCTACACTGATATCTCATCTCCGTTAGTCACTACCGACGGAACCGTGGGATACTTCACAGTAGATCGTCAGGGCAAGGTGATCATGACCTTTAACCCATATGTAGAGACTCATTCCAATGTCAGCGGCAAACTGCAAATCAAAACCGAGTTTACAAAAGAAATAGTGAAAGGTAGTACAGAGGTCATCATTGCGATTCCGATCAAAGGCGGGGTGCAAACGGTCATCGTGAATGTAAAGCCCCAGTCAGGGCCGTCCCTAAGCAAACAAGGGAAACTAGCTGGCACAAATCAGATCGACTGGACCATTGATGTGAACAAACAGCTAAACACCGTAAAGCATGCCTTCATCACCGATCCAATTCCTTTAGGACTGGAACTCAGAAGAGACTCTATCCGGCTCTATCATCTCCAAGTCAATATCGACGGATCGACCGTTGTTCGAGACCTAGTAAATGCGAGTGAATATGCCATTGAAGCAGATCAGGCCGGGACAGGGTTTGTGATTCGTTTTCAAGACGATAGCATGAACACGGCCTACCAGATTCAATATTCCACGCGCATTACTGGCGACGAAACTCGTTTTTCCAACACAGCAACGCTTTCAGGAGATGCGATAGAGAACGTTGCTGCTACCGGTACTGTTCAGGTAGAACGTGGTGAGTTTTTGTCCAAAAAGGTTGAAAAATATGATCATGCCACACAAACACTCTCGTGGGCCATACGATACAACTTCGGCGAGACAAAAATCCCCGAAGCCAAAGCTCTTTTAATTGATCATTTCAACAAAACTCAAGAATTGCTACCCGGTTCCTTGAAAGTATTTAAAGGAAACACGCTGGAGGAACTCCCATCGTGGGCGTATACTGTCATCCCAGTTGATTATCCGGACCGCAACGGCTTCAAACTTCAATTTAACTTTGACGTAGATTCAGCCTATACCATCCGATACCAGACTCAAGCCAGAGGCCGTGTCTATGAAAATGGAAAAGTTATAAACATCATAACCTCAGATGGAATCCAGAAGATCGTATCGACAGAAATCACAAGCGGAGTTATGACTAAAATGTATGACACACCCAATTACAACACCAAAATCATACCTTGGGTGATTACCATTAATACAGACTTGTACACCATGAAAAATATTGTCATTCACGATGTGTTTCCAAACGGGGGCTTGGCCTTGTTGCCGGACACCCTGAAAATTCAAACTGTTGACGGAACAACGGAGCTACGTGCCCCCACGGATTATGAGCTGATTCCGCTATCACAGGACTATAAACAAGGATTTACGCTCAAATTTCATAAAACCATTCATAAAGCTTATACGATCAAGTATTCAACCACCTATAACAATGACTGGAAAACGGATACGACGAAGCCTGAGTTTCGTAATAAATCCATTATAGAATACCAGTTTGAAGACGGAGAAACATCATCGCATGCCGTGGAGTGCCCGATCTGGCCGGACTTTATGACACAACGAAACGGTGCCAAGCAAGGAAGCTATAATGCGACCTCCAAGCTCATTACCTGGGACATTAAAGCCAACTACAATCGCAAGATCCTAAACCACGCGGAAGTGAGAGACCCCTTGCTGCAAGGTCAGAAGTTACTGCCCGGCTCCGTGAAAGTACACGATATGACCTTGCTGGGATGGTGGGATGGCGTACAAAAAGGGGCTGAAATCCCGGCAGATCAATACACCATTATCCCTCCCTCCGAGCAAAATGGGAATGAATTGCGTATCCAGTTCAAGGAGCAGATACAGACTCCCTACTGGATTACCTTTCAAACTTCATTGGAAGGAGAACTGATTGACAAGGAAATTCATAATCAAGCCCTTCTACTGGATGGACAAAAAACAGTCTCCAAATGGGCAGCGCAAGTCACGGTACCTCATGGTGGAGAATATGTATCTAAAGTCGGTACACAAAATGGAAATAAGATCGACTGGAGCATCCGCATCAATGAAGGACAGTCACATGTATCCAACGCTAAAATTATAGATCAGCCTAGCAGCAATCAAATCTTAATCGAGGATTCCTTTCATTTGTACTCTACAATCATCGCTGCCAACGGAAATACCACCAAGGGCACCGAGTTGATTAGAAACCAAGATTACAAGCTGTATATCAAAACAGATGCTCAAGGCCAGCAAACTTTTGAACTTGCTTTTGCCAAGGATATTTCCTCTGCTTTTATTCTTGAATACCAATCATTCATTCATGCTGAGGACAAAGCCAAAGTGAGTAATAAGGTTGCCTTTGAGGGGGATCGCTTGACGACAGAGATACGGGAAACCAGCCAGGAAATCATTGTACGAACGTCTTCCGGCTCCGGTTCCGGCGGGGGTGTGACCGAAAGTCTTGAGTTGACCAAGGTAGACCAGGATATGCCTGAGAAGGTACTGCCTGGCGCACAGTTTGCACTCTATGATAAAGGTCAAAAAAGAGCCCCTCTCATTCAGACCACCAATCAGGAAGGCAAAATCATCTTTTCCTCCTTGCTTCATGACGATTACATCTTGGAGGAATTGGCAGCACCGGAGGGCTATAAAATCACCGAGAGCAAGCTTGAGATCAAAATAGACGCAACACTGCGACAAAGCTCTGGTGTAAAAAAGATTGTGATCACCAACCGTAAAGAAAAGAAAAACGAACCAGGAACGCCTACTCATCCAGACCCGTCACCCCCGTCTGGAGGCTCAGGTAAGAAACATGACAGAGATCCGGAAATACCCGATACTCCGTCTGTAACCGTTCCTCCGTCATTGCCAATGTCTCCGGAGGACATAGCCCTTCTACAGGAGGAACCTGCACCTATACCGCCGGAGCCGCCAGCCGTCATGCCTCATCAAGATCCTTCTCCTCCGGTGGATTCGAAAGACGATCCCAAACCTAAGATCCGTGTCAAGGTTCCCGGGAAAGAGCCAGAAGAGCCAGAGGATCCACCTGCGGTACATCAGTTGCCCCAAACAGGTGAAAGCAGCCCCGTTCCGTTCTATTTGACAGGCATAGCGTTGGTTATGTGGGGCGTATTGTTGAAATTCACACGGACGAACAAAAAATAAAATGGATCACCTGCCCTGATCTCTCGCCTCATTCCATTTCCGATTGGAATGAGCCGGGAATGGGGCATTTTTCAAAAAAATATGTATAATCCGTACTTTGCTTAGGGGAGGCGAGATTGCTGAGTCTGCGTAAACTTTCCTACGTATTTATTTTGTTAGGCTTACTTTTTATTTTGTTTCCTAAAGCGACGGAATGGAATGAGGATCGGGAACAAAGCAAGCTATTAAAAGCAGCAGAACTACCATCAGGAAAAAGCGATGCGCTATGGCCCCCCAGTCTTACGGACAGCTATGCTCGCTTGTCCACTACTCTTACGGAAGTCCCGGCTCGTGAAGCACGACAAAATACTTCCACACCCCCTGTTACCATTGGAAGCGCTAATGAACAAACTCCCATAGCCACTATTAGTATAAGTCGTATTGCTTTAAAGCTCCCTGTATTGGAAGGCGCAACGAGGATAAATATGAGACACGCGGCTGTACATATGCCGGAAACGGGGACGCTGGGACAGGCGGGGAATGCCGCCATTGCTGCTCATCGAGCCCGCACCTCTGGACGTTTATTTAATCGTCTAAATGAATTGAAGATCGGGGATAAGATTGTTGTTAACACTCGGGGTAACCAATATGTATATAGCGTTTATAGCCTGAAGATGGTCGATCCTACGGACGTGTCTGTTCTGAAAAGCTTCAAAAAACAAAAGCTGCTCACCCTGATTACATGTGACCCTCTCATAAATCCCACCCATCGTCTCATTGTTCAGGCCAAACTAAGCACCTAAAGCCATTAAAGCGCCTATTTTTATGAGTAAAAATAAATCAGGCGGGCCATTCCTGTTCATTTACAGAAATACACCCGCCAATGTTCACATTACGATTCAGTTGGATTCTTGGCAATCAACTTGAAATCATCAAAGTGGAATCCTGGTGCAACCACACAGGTTACCAGTACGGGCTCATCCCCAAGCGGACGTGCCGTTTGCCATACTGCTCCTGGGACGAGTGCTTGTGGATGCTGTCCTGCCTCCACATCTGCACCAACAATAATCACAGTTTCTTCACCAGGCTCTTCTCCGCTTCCACCCAATTTCAACTCTACAGGGCTTCCGCTATGATATAACCACAGCTCATCAGAATGGACCACGTGCCACTCGGAGAACTCGCCCGGATGCAGCAAGAAATACGTAGACGAAGCTGCAAAGCGCGGACCAGAATATACATCCGGCAATACAGGCTTCGGAATTTGAAAATTGGCCTTCCACATCTCTTTGTACCAGCCGCCTTCTGGATGGGGCTCCATGCCCAATGCCGTGACTAGCGGTGAAATAGCTTTCGTCATTGTCTAACCTTCCTTTACCCTAAATTCCTTCTTCCCTACTGTAAAACATAGCGTTGCTTTTGTCACGTTTCTCCCTTGGCTTGTCGGGGATCAATAATTTATGTGAAATTTAATAACATAAAAATACGGATGTTTACTCATTTTCATCATATAAATAATAGTTCACTAGTAAAAATCACACCAAAATACATTACACGTGAAGTTTTATGACATAAAATCTTGTTTTTTATTGTAAGCTTATAGTATCATGAGAGAAATTTTTAAATTCTAATAGAGCTTGGTCATGTCAATCCGTCTACTAAGCTATGTATCCAAGCCTAAAAGGGGTGAGCTCTCTGATCCAGTTTCGCAATGTCAACAAGCATTACGGTCACTTTCATGTACTCAAAGACATTAATCTTCAGATTAAGGAGGGCGAGGTCGTCGTCATCATCGGTCCCTCCGGCTCGGGTAAAAGCACCCTGCTTCGCTGCATCAATCGTCTGGAAACGATATCGGATGGGGAACTGATCGTTAACGAGATCCCTGTACATGACAAAAAGATTGATATTAATGCCTTCCGTCGCAATATCGGAATGGTGTTCCAGCATTTCAATCTGTATCCCCACAAAAAGGTAATTGAAAACATTGTACTGGCACCTATGAAGGTACTGGGCATCTCGAAAGAAGAAGCTACTCAAACAGCCATCACTTATCTAAAGCGCGTCGGAATCGAGGAAAAGGCACAGAGCTACCCCGCCCAATTGTCTGGTGGACAGCAGCAGCGGGTCGCGATCGCCCGCGGGCTCGCGATGAATCCAAAAATTATGTTGTTTGACGAGCCTACCTCAGCTCTTGATCCCGAAACGATCGGAGAGGTACTGGATGTTATGCGCTCGCTCGCCCATCAGGGCATCACAATGGTCATTGTCACTCATGAAATGGGCTTTGCACGTGAAGTGGCGGACCGCGTGATTTTTATGGACAAAGGACAGATTTTGGAAGACGGCCAACCTGCCGAATTTTTTCAGAATCCGGGTGAAGAACGGGCCCGCCTGTTCCTGAGCCGTCTGATTCATCATTAAACAGACTTACCAATGTAGCGTAAATCGAAAGGGGAATGTTCTGATGAGAAAAAGATTTCAATGGAGTACTTTGGTGCTGGTAGCTTTATCTTGTCTGCTCGTCTTGGCAGGCTGCGGAGGCAAAGAAGGAGCGGCAACGTCGGGAAATGAGCCGGCAGCAGCCAACGGGCTGGAAGCGATCAAACAGCGTGGCAAACTAGTCATTGGTGTGAAATACGATACCAAGCTGTTCGGACTGAAAGACCCGGCTAGCGGAAAAGTAGAAGGCTTTGATATCGACATCGCCAAGGCTGTAGCCAAACATATTTTTGGCGATGAAACCAAACTTGAACTAAAAGAAGTCACGTCCAAAACACGAATCACCTTATTGCAAAACGGGGACATCGACGCCATTATCGCGACGATGACCATTTCGGATGAACGTAAAAAGCAGGTTGATTTTAGCGACGTCTATTTTAACGCCGGGCAATCTCTACTCGTGAAAAAGGGGAGCCCCATCACCGGGCTGGAGTCCCTGACCCCGAATACCAAGGTGCTCGCCGTGAAAGGCTCTACTTCCGCCAAAAATATCCGTGAAAAAGCACCAGAAGCGACGATATTAGAATTCGAAAACTATCAGGATGCTTTCAATGCCCTCAAAGCAGGTAAAGGAGAAGCGTTAACTACCGATAACTCTATTCTGCTCGGCATGCAGAAGCAAGATCCGAATTATATTCTTGTAGGCGGGAACTTCACAGAGGAACCTTACGGCATTGCAGTAAAGAAGGGACAAACCGAACTCCTACAAGCCATTAATGATACGATCAAGGAACTGAAAAGCAACGGTGAATACGATAAGCTCCACGAGCAATGGCTTGGGGTTAAGCCCGAATAGTATTCTTGTGAAGGAGCCGCGCTTGCGAGCTCCTTCCTTTCTTAAGTCTGGATAAGGAGGTATACCTGTAGATGCTTACTTTTGATATCAACGTACTTTTCGATCATAGCGACCGTTTCAGAGAAGGCTTGCTTCATACCGTTCAAGCTAGTGTCATTGCCTTGATTGGAAGCTTTATTCTGGGGGCTATTATTGCCATCCTCCGAATTGCGCCTTTTAAATGGCTAAACTGGATCGGTACCGTCTATGTAGAGGTCATCCGCAATATCCCATTGCTGATCGTCGTGCTGTTTTTTTATCTCGGGCTTCCCACTTTGGGCATCCCTTTGGACGGATTCGTATCTGGAACGCTTGGATTGACCGTATACACAGCCTCCTTTATTGCTGAAGCCATACGTGCCGGCATTCAATCTGTGCCCAAGGGGCAATTTGAAGCGGCAAGGTCCTCCGGGTTGAGTTACAACCAGACGATGATCAGCATTATTTTACCGCAAGCCATCAAAATTGTACTGCCTGCGATCGGCAACCAATTCATTAATCTGGTCAAAAACTCTTCCGTGCTGGCTATTGTGGCCGGGCTGGACCTCATGTATTACTCGGACCTCATTAACTCGGATACCTTCCTGCCCATCACAGTCTACGCCATCACGGCGTTGTTGTATCTTATCTTGACAGTTCCGCTTAGCTTTCTTGTACTGTACATGGAACGGCGTCTGTCCAAAACATCCTAAGGAGGGAAGCCTGTATGGATTTCGGTGGATTGTTTGTGTGGCCTAATGTGCGTTTTATACTGGAGGGCTTCCTGCTCACGCTGGAGGTTGCTATTTACTCTATCGTGTTCAGCTTCGCTCTTGGTATCTTATTCGGCATTCTGCGCTATACCCGCTTACCTGTCATTTCACAGGTTGCAGCCTTTATCATTGATCTCATTCGTAATCTTCCATTATTGCTCATTATTTTCTTCATCGGTATGGTTTTACCATCTATCGGTCTTTCCATTTCCCTCAAGTGGGCAGCCATTACAGGCCTGTCGATCTTCGAGGGAGCCATGATTGCTGAGATTGTGCGTAGCGGTCTGAATTCGGTCCATAAAGGACAGGTGGAAGCCGCACGTTCCTCTGGTCTAAGCTATTCTCAAACCTTATGGCATATCATTCTGCCCCAAGCGCTTCGTCGCATGGTGCCCCCGATTGTCAGCCAGTTCATTTCCCTATTCAAGGATACCTCACTGGCTGTCATTATCAGTTTGCCGGAGCTGACGCATAATATTCAGATTGTCGGTGGGCAAAATCAATCCTTTGTCATTCCAGCCCTGCTGTTCGCAGCTTTCCTGTACTTTGCTGTCAATTACAGTATGTCACTGATTGCACGCAGGCTGGAAGTTCGTACACATTAAAGCTCGTGATACTCATCAGGGTTGCCACTAGTTGGAACGCACGGTTAGTACAGCTTGTATCTCTTTAATCAATTGCTTCAACGCTTCTCCCTGATAACGGCCAGACCGATAAACCAGCTCTAGCTGACCCTGGAGCACGTCGCACAAAATAGGTACAGTGCAAAATTGTGAGTGATCCAATTCTGTTGCAAGGGACTCCGTCTGTAGGGTTACGGCAAGTCCATCCTGCACCCAGCGCAGGATGGAAGGTATGGAATTGGTCTCCAAGACGGTTGCAAAAGGATACCCGTGATCACGGAAGCACTTCTCAATCAGTTTCCTGCCGGGATGACACTCTGGCTGCATCCCCCAGGGTACATGCCTCAATTCGTCCAGCGTAATGGAAGAACGGTTGGAAAACACATGCTCTACCGGAACAACAAGACAGTAGTTCTCCGTACGAAGAGGAAGCTGGACAAGCCTTTCATCCGTACCCGAATGCAGCGTGATGCCAACATCCACTCGGTTATCCAGCAGCTGTTCTGTGACATCAAATGATGGATGGATGTGCAAGCTGACTCTAGGAAATGACTGATGAAAATGGATAAACATTTCTTGTAATGGTTCCTCCAGCTCCGGTAATGCGATACCAATCCGCAAACTCCCGCGTTGCTCGGTGCGCAACTCCTCAATGGAAGCCTTTGCTTGCTGTAAATCCTTGAGCGCATGTGCACTGTGTTGCAGCAACAATTTCCCGGCATCTGTCATCTTAATTTTCTTGCCTGCACGGTCAAAAAGAGTCATGCCCAATTCCTCTTCCAACGCCTTAATTTGCAAGCTAAGTGTGGGTTGGGAGATTCCGATCTTTTCCGAAGCTTTCGTAAAATGCAGTTCCTCGCATACCGCAATGAAGTATTGAAGCTGACGTATCTCCGTCTTCCTTCTCTCCCTTCGAGAATCCCCAGAATGATTGCATAAAAGGTCAAAAGAAGCGCAAAATCGGATCAAACCGGTTCGCGCTTCTTCTTCAGGTTATTGCGCTTTTTTTAGATTATTGGGCTACTTCTGCTTTTTCCGCAGTCAACGTAATATTCGCAAACGTATCTGCATCATACTCCTTGCCACGGGTAATATCGTAATTGGCTACCCGATTATTCACTGCCTCCAACGAGTAACGGAATAACGTCGGTACAATGGGTGCCTCCTCGCTCATATACGCCTGCCACTGATTGTATATATCTTTACGATAATTGTCGTCAAAGGCTTTCACAGACACCCCTTCCTGCAACAGCTTATCATTCTCTTCACTGGTAAAGCGCGAGTAGTTAAAGCTGGCTCCGCGTCCATACAGCCCACTAGGGTTTACATCTGTACCTGTACTCCATGCGCCGCCAAAAATATCAATGCCAGGGTCATCCTTCTGCACACGGTCATAGAAAGAATTGAACTCAAGCAGACGACCGTCCACCAGCTCGACATGAAGCCCGACATCCTTCCAATTTTGCAAATAAAACTTCGCCAGCGATTCGGCTGTCGCATCCCCGCTCATTGCCGCATAATGGAGCACCAGTTCCTTGCCCTTAGGGTCCTCACGGTATCCATCTCCATTGGTGTCCACATACCCTGCCTCGTCCAGCAGCTTTTTTGCCTTGTCCGGATCATACGCAATGCCCTTCGCATTCACATCATGATATCCCTTAAAGGCGGGCGGGACCAAGGATGTCGCAGGAGTCCGAAGCCCATGATAGAGCTGCTTGCCAACCTGCTCGTTATTCAGCGCATAGCCGAGGGCCTGACGTAATGACTTGTTCGCCAGCTTGGCGTTCGGGTCCATGATATTTAGACTCTTGGCCTGATCGAATTTGCCCATCTTAAAGCCTACATAGCTATAAGATAATTCCTCCTGACCGAGAAACTGTACATTTTTCGGATTGCTGGCCTCATTGTAACGGGTGGTTGGATAGCTGGCCCAGTCGACTTCTCCACTTTTCAGCGCCTCGGTAATGACATTCGGGTTCACCACCTTCAGATGAAGGCCATCCAGCTTGGGTACACCGTGAAAATAATCCTCATTTTTGACAAATTCCACAGATTCACCTGTAACCATGGATTTAATTTTGAACGGCCCATAGCCAATCGGATTTTTACGGACAGGGTCTGATCCGGCCATATCTTTCACAGGGATATTCTGAAACACCTTTTTCTCCAGGGGGGTAGACCAAAGTCCCGATTTCACCGAAGGATTAGGTTCCTTGAAATGAATGGTAACCTCTTTCTCATTGAGCACTTTGATGCCAGAAATGGTTTTGGCCTTACCCGAGTGATAATCTTCCATACCCACAATATTCGTCATAAAACTATCATAACGCGGACCTTCGTAGTCTTTATGACCGATCACTTCATAGGAAAAAGCATAGTCCTCCGCCGTTACGGGATTACCATCCGTCCAGTTCAGTTTGGGATCAATTTTCACAGTCACCGCCTTATTGTCTGGGGAAAAGGAAATCGTCGCCGCCCCTTTATTGTCAATATTCAGATTGGAGTCAATCGAAAACATAGAAGGGTAAAAAAACTGGAAGACTTCAAAATCAGGATTGCCATCATAAAATACAGGATTCAGAATGCCTTCAAAGGGGGTATCAGACACGAGTGCATAATTGATGATGCCACCCTTAATCGGTGCCTTATCGTTCTTGACCGCCTTCGCCAGCGCTGTCGCATTCACCTGTTTGCTGTCGGACCCTGAGCCGCCTGTACCGTCAGACGATTTCCCTCCATTTGAAGCGGAAGGCGAACCGCTGCATGCCGCCAATGAAAGTACTAAAATTGCAGATAGAACAGGCAGAATCCCTTTTTTCCAGTGTTTAACCATTGTAAATCCCTCCTTGTCATTGTCCTTATCCTTGAACTTCAGTTAACCCAATCGTTGTCTGGCATCCGTGGCGCGTTTGAGCGCCTGGCCAATAAAGTTAATCGCCAGCATTAACACCAAAATAAGCAGTGAGGCAGGTAACCACATCCACCAGCTATTCTGCAAAACATCCGGGTCATTGGCATAACTCACCAGTGTACCCAAGCTTGGCGTAGATTCCGGTAAGCCAAAGCCGAGATAAGAAAGCCCGGTCTCAATCCCGATATTCCCCGCGAGACTGAGGGTCAGATTGACGATCACGACCGAGCTAAGATTGGGCAGCACGCCAAACCAGATGATTTTCCAATTGGGTGTGCCAAGGGTTTTGGAAGCCTGCACATAATCCAGTTCGCGCTCCGACAACACCTTCGCCCGGATCAGGCGTGCTTTTCCAATCCATAAAAAGGCAGTCATGATAAAAATAAAGGACCCTATGCCGCTTTTGGGTACAATGCTGACAAATACGATAACCAGCATCAAGAATGGAAGCACCAGGATAAAATCAATGATTCGCATGATGATGTTATCGACCATTCCCCCATAAAAACCAGCCAGTAAACCTAATGTTAAGCCAATAGCGGCGGATAACAATGTAATCGTAAAGCCAATAGTGAAGGAATTGCGGGCTCCAATGACCAGTTGGCCGAAAATATCTCTGCCCGCTCGATCTGTCCCCAGCCAATGCACTGAGCCTGGAGCTTCACGAATCGCGCCCAAATCGACCGTCGTGACTACATCCTGATTTACAAACAGGACAGAGGCATATATAAAGATCAAGAACAGAATCACAAAGCCAATGGAAACCAAGGCCATTTTGTCACGCACCAGCTCACGACGCAGTACAGACCAACTGGATGGTGATTTATGAATGATTTCCGGCGTGAAGACCTCCTCCACCTGTATAGACACCATAATCCCTCCCTTTCTCTAGACTTGTTCGCTATTCAATTCGAATGCGGGGATCGACCTTGCTCAGGATGACATCAGATAAAAGGGTCCCTAATAGTGCCAAGAAGCCAGAAATCATGACCAGCGCGTTCACGACTGAAAAGTCCCGTTGAGTGATGGACTGAAGAAATAATTGGCCCAACCCCGGATAACCGAAAATAGATTCAAGAAAAATGTTGCCTGCAATGACTCCCGTCAGGTCATAGCCCAAAAAGGCAGCAATCGGCAATAGAGAGTTTTTGAAAATATGGCGGGAATAAATTTTACCTTCGGGCACCCCTTTGGAACGCGCTGTTTTCACAAAATCCTTCAGTCTTGTGTCAATGACCTCATTGCGCAAATACTGAATCGTAGCCGTTGTACTGAGCAATGCGCCTGTAACCGCCGGTAAAATGAGATGATACGACTTGTTCACGTAATATGACCATGCCCCCGGCTCCACACCTACATCCACACTGCCGCTGGTTGGAAACCATCCGAGCCTGAAGCCGAATACATACAGCAGCAGCAACGCGAGTATAAATAGAGGTGTCGCAAAGCTGAGATAGGTATAGCCCACTACAGTTTTGTCCAGCAGACTATGCTGATAACGACCGCTGAGTACGCCGAGCGGGATGGCGATCAGATACGTCAGAACCAGAATGACTACGCCCAGAAAGAACGTGTTCCCCAGACGGCTGCCAATCAGATCGGTAACGCTAATTTTATGTACATAAGATTTGCCCAGATCCCCGTGAGCAAGCTGGACGAGCCAGTTCCCATACTGCATCCACACCGGGTCATTCAGTCCCAGTCTTTGTCGCTGCTCTTCCAGTGCGGCCGGATTCAGATTGGGTGTCGAAGTAATAAGTCCTGTCAGGGCATCCCCCGGCATAGCCTTAGCCAGGAAAAATATAAGCACGCTCAGTGCAAAAAGTTGAGGGATCATAACCAGTAGCCGACGCAGTGTAAATTTCCACATTTCTGTACCCCCCTTATGGTAGCGCGACTTGATGGGATGGACTTACTGATTTTAGTGCAAACGGTTTTCCACTCGCGTCTAGATGTTTGGGTAGCTCTGTTTTGTAGGAGGATAAAAGCATTTGCCTTTTTTGAGCATTTTCCAGCCGTTTTGTAGGATCAATATTGGGAATGGTTGCAATGAGGCGCTGGGTATACAGATGCTGTGGACGCTCATAAATATCTTGCTCGCTCCCCTGCTCCACTAGACGGCCCCGATACATAATACCGATTTGGTCGCACATATGGCGGATAATACCTAAATCATGGCTGATGAACAAATACGTCAAATTAAATTCCTGCTGCACATCCTTCATAAAATTAAGCACCTGTGCCTGCACGGAAACGTCCAGTGCTGACACTGGCTCATCAGCAATGATCAGTTTGGGGTTTAATGTCAGCGCACGCGCGATCCCGATCCGCTGTCGTTGCCCCCCGGAAAATTCATGCGGATATTTATAGGCTGCATCGGCGTTCAAGCCGACCTTTTCCAGCAACGTCTGTACTTTTCTCCGTTCTTCCTCACTACTCAGCCTTTCAAAATTTCGCAGCGGTTCAGCAATGACATCCAATACGCGCTTACGCGGGTTAAGCGAAGAGTATGGGTCCTGAAAAATCATCTGAATATCTCTACGCAATGGATGACGATTGTTACTACTTAGAGCTGCAAGGTCCTTTCCTTTAAACAAAATCCGTCCGCTCGTCAGCTTATTTAGACCGATGATCGTCCTGCCTGTCGTCGTTTTCCCACAGCCAGACTCCCCCACCAGCCCGTAGGTCTGGCCTGCCTCAATGCTGATCGACACGCCATCCACTGCTTTCACCTGTTCGATAACACGCTGGAAGAAACCACCGCGCACCGGATAGTGCACCCTCAAATCATTTAACTCCAGTAGTGCCATGAGCAGCCTCCCCCTTTGCCTCGTCTTCAAAATGAAAATGCTGATAACATGTACAACGGACCCAATGTCCAGGGGAAATTTCATTTAATTGGGGATGGTCTTCATGCACCCTCTGCTGAATCCAGGGAATACGTGGAGCAAAGCGGCAGCTATTGCGGGGGATATCTTGTAATGAGGGAACAATGCCGCCGATGACATGCAGTGATTCCCCCTTGGTATGCGATCCCGGCATGGAAGCAAGCAAAGAACGCGTATACGGATGCTGTGGATGCCTGAATAATTCAAAAACATCAGCGCTCTCCACGATTTCTCCGGCATACATGACCACCACGCGGTCGGCTACTTCTGCCACAACACCAAGATCGTGCGTAATCAGGATAATACCGCTCCCAGTCTCCTGTTGAAGCTGTTTGAGCAAGTCGAGAATTTGCGATTGGATCGTTACATCGAGCGCAGTCGTCGGCTCATCTGCAATAATAAGAGAAGGTCGGCAAGCTATGGCAATCGCGATCATCACACGCTGCCGCATCCCTCCTGACAGTTCATGCGGATACTGATCATACACACGCACTGGATTCGGTATATCTACACTTTCCAGCAGCTCCAGCACACGTTCCCTTTTTTGCTTCGTAGATAGTGACGTATGATAATCGAGATTTTCCTCAATCTGCTTGCCAATGCTCATCAACGGGTTGAGTGCTGTCAACGGGTCCTGAAAGATCATGCCAATTCCCGCTCCGCGGATTTTATTCATTTGCCCTGAGGAAAGACGGTTCAAGTCCGTTCCTTTAAAAAAGACCTCCCCCTCTACACGCGTGCGTTCCATGTCATGCAGTTGCGGGATCGAAAGCGCTAACGCGCTTTTGCCACAGCCGGATTCTCCGACTACAGCCAGCACTTCATTGGGGTTGACCGTCAGATCCAGATGGTCGACTGCGGGGTGATATTGATCCTGGATGCGAAAAGATACGGATAATCCTTTAATTTCCAACACAGGTTCGGTATTCAATGCGCGCTTCCTCCATTCTCCATGGTCTTGTCCCGCTTATTCTCACCATGTTTGATGTTTAAAACCTCTCATGAACATTACATACCGTTTTTGTCGGAATAATTTGAATACATCCTATCACCAGTATATGGATATATCAATTAAGATTATGCTATCAACATCATTTAAAAAATCAATGATCCAGCAATAGTGCGGCCTTTCTGGCACAAAATGTAATGAAATAACCAACCACAGGTTAATTTTCATCACAAAAAAAGTCGCCTGATCCCTCAGCAGGGATCAAACGACTAACTAACCCAAGCTCACATTGAGCTCCTGACAATATAATTTACGAAGCCGCTCCATAGGAGCCAGACTTGAATGTTCTAGGATCGTACCATTTGTAGCCTGCTGCCGGAGCAGACCAAGGCTCAGGATGTGGTTCCGTGGACGCCGCAGGCTCTTCGAATGGCAGAAGCTTCGTTGGTTGATCCAGAGTCAAACCTGCCACATCAGACAATTTCGTGTAGTCCTGCTTCCATGCAAGCCATTGAACCGTTTGCACCAGGAAGGTTGAATCATCCACTTCTTTGAAGCCATCATATGTCTTCTTCGACTGTCCGTTTTCCTCACGCACATATTTCGGTGTAGCATCTTCTACAGGGGAAGAATCACCGATGAATGCCGCCTTGCCTTGGCCTACCTTGGAGATAGCGGCATAAGGTCCTTCCGCACGGCCCCCGCCGTTATAAACCCCCTGATCTACCGCATTCCCCCATTTTTTCGTGCCTGAAGGGATATAAGCAATGCCTTTAGCCTTGGTAGGATCAATAATAGCCAGCGTAGATCCTGCATGCATGGCAATCGAGCGCACACCCTTGGTAATACCGAAAGATTGATCTGCGGCTACAATGTCGGTAGCATTCACATCACCGAGCGCATTGTAACGGAAACGAACGCCAAAGTTGGCCGCCAGCCAATCGGAGCTTGTTAATCCTTGCATTGCCGGTGATGCAGCCTCTTCTGCAGTCATGCCTTTGGCCGGATTAGTATAGGCTCCACGACGGTAGCCATTCATAACCTCGGAGGAATCCCAACGGTTTTTGTTACGATCTGCATTATAATGATCGGAGATGAAGAAGACGCTCCCTCCGTTATTCACGTATTGCAGCAGGGCAGCCTGCTCGGATGCCTTAAAGGCAACATTCGCTTCACCAATAATGAACACATCATATTGGCGCAGCTTATCATAGGTTATGGCCTGTTCTCCATAAGTAAAAGGAATAGGGCGGTTCAATTGATCCACAGTAAAGCCTACATTACGTAATCCATTGGCAAAGTCGGAGAAGGCGCCTTCAATGACCCAATCTGCTGCACCAGCCGTCTGTGCGTGCGTATTATCGAACAGCACCTTTTTGCCTTTTCCATCCGGCAATGTAGTACCGGGTTGACCCGGGTTGCCAGGTTCAGGTTCGCCAGGTTCACCTGGTTCCCCCGGCTCGCTTCCACTCACCAGTTCCACAGCGCTTGGACTTTTTACTCCACCAAAATTATTGTAGGCACCAAGCGTACCTGTCACGCGAATTTTGCTGCCGACCAGTCCAGGATGACCTGTTAACCCAAATTGCCCTCTGTACGCAGATGTCAGCTGCACATCCAATAGATTAGACGTGCTACGTTCATTGGCCTGGTCGGCAATCAGTACGTTAAAATCATTCGCAAACGGAGAAGAAAAGTTAGCCGTTTTCGATCCGGTAGCATGTCCGACGATATAACCTTCTACCGTCACCGTACCTCCACTGCTTTGGCCCTGAAGTGCTTCGGCTACTGTCAATGCTCCCTCTGCCTTGACCTGACCGAACGGAACGAAGATCCCGATCAGCAGTGATGCGATCGCTGCTAGATGCAGCATCCCTTTTAAGCGTGAACCTGTGAACCGCAAGCCTTTTACCATACGTCAATATCCCTCCTATGATTTCCATAAATGTACTTGTCCTCTATCAGATTAGCCGCCAATCTTCTAATTCCTTCCTGATTTCATCCATAATTATGTAAACTTTAATCTTTTTTATTGGAAATGCACCTGTTTATGTAAAAATTAAACCCTGTGATTGACACCGAGCACGTCATACATTACGCTAAGAAAGACATGTAGAACGGTATACGCGAATGAAGATGACGGGAGAGTCTGTCCAGGGGGCTTACACTCTGGCGGCACCGAAGGAGCAAGACGCCAGCACCCGGCTGGCGGATAATCTCTCAGGTCCATGTATCGTCATCTGACGCAACTCTGGAGAGAGCGCAAGCCACCCAAGGGGTAAGGCGGTAAGAACACCGCACGAAACTCTCAGGTAACGAGGACAGAGATAAGGGAAACTTCCTTATCCTGTCCTTTTTTGTGCTCACATTGTGCGTCAGCATTAGGAACCGTCATAACCGCGCAAAGACGCGGAAATACCATATAGTATGGTATTAGAACATACAGGGGGCCACACCATGCGTTTCAAAGATGTATTTTCTATTATCGGCCCGGCCATGACCGGACCTTCCAGTTCACACACCGCAGGCGCGGTGCGACTCGCACGCGTTGCCCGGCACTGGCTCGGGGCGCAGCCTGACCGTGCCCGTATGACACTGTACGGCTCCTTTGCCGATACGTATAAAGGACACGGTACGGATCTGGCGCTCATCGCAGGACTGCTTAATTACGATACGGACGATCACCGGATTCCAGATGCCGAGCAATGGGCCGAGCAAGCCGGGATGACCGTGGAATTCGCCGTCAGTGGACTCCCCGCTCCTCATCCGAACACCGTCCGTTTCGAGTTGTGGAAGGGCGAGGATCAGCGCACACTGCTGGGCTCCTCCATCGGCGGCGGCAGCATCCATGTCCAGCAACTCAACGAATTCCGGGTCAATCTGACCGGGGAGCTGCCTACGCTGGTGCTTCTCCACTCGGATAAGCCCGGTACATTGGGCGCAATAACTTCAGCGCTGGGCGCGGCCCACATTAACATTGCCTATATGCACGTAGATCGCAAAGGCCGGGATGGTGAAGCACTCACCGCCATTGAAACGGACAGTTCTGCTCCAGCTGAACTGATTGCGGAACTGCGTTCTTTACCTCATATGTATGAAATTAAGATGATTAATTTGAAAAAAGGAGCTGAATCCGATGCGGTTTAGCCATCTGCATGAGATCAGCGCTTTATGCGCTGAAGAATCCACCACGATTGGCCGCTTGATGATTCAAGAGCAGGTACAAGAAACGAATACAACGGAGGAAGAAATCTTTCGACAAATGTCTGATTATTATGAAGTCATGAAGGAAGCCGTTCATCGCGGTCAGACACAAGACACCGTATCCCGCAGTGGATTGACGGGCGGCGACGGCAAGCGCCTGGCCGAGTATCTGCGGTCAGGGGAAACCTGCTCCGGTGATGCCTCTGCGCTCGCCATGGCTTATGCCCTCTCCGTGTCGGAGGTTAATGCATCCATGGGTCGCATTGTCGCCACTCCTACCGCAGGCTCATGTGGGGTTATCCCTGGTGTGTTCATCAGTGCGCAGGAACGGTTCGGCTGGGATGATGAGCATATGGTGAACGGCCTATTCGCCGCTGGAGCCATTGGCTACGTGATCGCCAACAACTCCTTCATTTCTGGCGCGGAGGGAGGCTGTCAGGCTGAGATTGGCTCAGCTATCGGGATGGCCGCTGGCGCTATGGTCGAGCTACGCGGTGGTACGCCTGAACAGGCTGTTCACGCCGTAGGCCTCGCTCTTAAGAACACGCTCGGCCTAATCTGCGACCCCGTCGCCGGACTCGTGGAGATTCCGTGCATCGTGCGCAACGGCCTGGGAGCCGTGACTGCGCTTGCCGCAGCGGACATGGCTTTGGCGGGTGTGCGCAGCGCTATTCCGTCTGACGAAGTCATTGACGTGATGCTTGAAGTCGGCAGCGCGATGCCGTCGAAGCACCGCGAGACCGCCAAAGGCGGCTTGGCTCAGACGCCGACTGGCAAGCGTTTGACCGAATCACTTACACGCAACGCATCAATCAAGAAGAATAAGTCGTAATTTCTAAGCTTTAAACCAATTACTTTTCCTCTATAAAACAAGGCGACTACCTCTCCCCTACATTGTCCTAGGGAAAGAGAATTCGCCCTTATAAAGAAAAGAGCAAGCATATCGTCGCTGGACGTATGCTTGCTCTTTTTCTTTTTAGTCGGGTTACAGATTACTGAACGGTTACCTGTATCTTCGTCATTTTACCTGCATATTTCACAGTAATTACTGCTTTGCCCTTGCCCTGTGCCTTAATGTTACCGTCTTTGACGGTCGCCACAATAATTCTGGACGAGGACCAGACAGCCGGTTTGGAAACATCCTTCTCCGACTCATCCTTATACGTGGCTGTAGCCGTAACCTTAGCCAGCTGTCCTGCCTTCAAATTCAAGGCGACTTCGTCTGTTTGCAAATATTTAAGCGTATCAACATCTACAGGTACGCTGATTATCTTCCCGCCGAACTTCGCCTGAATGTTAGCTTTACCGTAGCTGACCGCGGTAACCTGACCCTTTTTAACAGTGGCTACCTTATAATTGGACGTTTTCCATTCAGCTTGGGTTGTAACATCCTTTTCTTTACCATCGCTCGATTTAACCACAATCGCGATGGTTTTTTGATCTCCAGATTTGAGCGATAGCGCGATTGCATCCGCTTCAATCTTTTGCGCTACGTCCACTTCTACCGTAAACGTAATGTTTTGCTTGCCATATGAAGCAGTCACAGTTGCCTTACCACTACCATTCGCTTTGATCAAACCTTCGCTAACTTCAACCACTTTTACATTGCTAGTTGTCCAGGTGGCATCCTTGGTTACATCTGTTTTTGTACCACCACTCTTAACTCCTGTTACTTTCAGCTGCTTCGTTTCCTGAGCACCAAGCGCAATTACACGCGAGTCTGTTTCCAGACGGTCTACAAGGCCCACTTGTACGTTAATTGTTAGTTTTTTGCCATTATAGGTCGCTGTAATAACCGCTTTACCAGCAGATTTACCCGTAATCGTTCCTTTGGACACAGAGGTAATATCTTCCGCGCTTGAAGCCCATTCTGCATCCTGTGTTACATCTTCCTTACGCCCATCCGCATAAGTAGCCGTCAAAGTTGCAGTATAGTCCTCATTAATATCAATTGTTGCCGTTTTGGAGGACAGAGACAGATCCCCGGGTACATTTACGGATACCGTAGCTGTAACTGTCTTGCCGCCATAAGAAGCGGTGATGGTAGCCTCACCTGTTTTATAACCTGTGACTTCCCCCGCGCTGACAAAAGCGATATCTTCATTGCTGGACTTCCACTCTGCCTTACTTGTGATATCTTCTTCCGTACCTGTTACGTACGTTGCGGTCAGCTTGAGCTTTTTGGATTCCTTGGCATTCAAGCTCAGCTTGTCCTCGCTCAAATCCAGAAATCTAGAGGTTTCGACATCTGTCTTGATCGAAACGGTCTTATCTCCATACTTAGCGGTCACCGTTGCCGAACCCGCACCGATGGCCATAATCGTTCCTTTATTCACCGTTGCAATTTTTTCATCGCTTGATGCCCAAGCAGCTTTATCTGTGATATCCGTTACCGTCCCATCCGGATAAACGGCAGAAACTTGTATTTTTTTAGATTCATCCAGACGGAGAAAAATATTGGATTCGCTGGCTTTCAGCTTATTCGTTTGATCGACATCCACCGAAATCGTAGCGGACATCGTACCATATTTACCTGTAATTGTCGCCTTTCCTGCGCTGTAACCGGTAATGGTGCCCTTCAGTACATCCGCCACAGCTGCATTGCTGGAGCTCCACTCAGCGGACTCTGTCACGTCCTGTACCGATCCATCCGGGAACGTCGCTGAAAGTTTAACCTTCTCAGTATCCTTCAGCAAAAGAGAAACCTCTGATGAACTGACATCAAGACGTTTAACTTGCTCTACCTGTACAGCAATGGTTACGGTCTGCTGACCATATACGGCCTTAATATTGGCTGTACCTGCTCCCTGAGCGGTAACCAAACCGTTAACTACAGTTGCAATCTTTTGATTATCCGAGGTCCAAGTAGCATCACCCGAAACCTGAGCTGTTGTATTATCACTGTATGTCGCTGTCAAATCAACCTGTCCTGTACCGCTTGAACGCAAGTTCAGGCTTTGTACACTAGATGTCAGCGCCTTAACCTTTTTCGTTACATGTACCTGAACCGATTGTATCTTATCTTTATAGGTCGCAACCACGGTGGCTTCCCCTTCAGCCTTGGCCGAAACTGTACCATTATACACAGTAGCAATAGCTGTGTTATCACTTTTCCAATCCGTGCTTACGGTTACATTTGAGGTTGTCCCATCACTAAAAACAGCCGTAGCCGTCAATGCAGCTGTATCCCCCTGTTGCAAAGTTACCTCGTTAGACGAAAGGACAATCTTGGAAAGCACTGCTTCTGCTGCAGATGCAAACCCTGCATATGATGTAAAACTTGAAATCAGGATGACCAACGCCAGAAAACCGGACCATCTATTCTTCAAAATCTAATTCCCTCCCATTTCAAAACTTAAATTAAGGATTTCGCAAAATCCTTATACCTACGTTTTATGTCGTCATATGGAAAAGAATAGTTTAGGCTTCAAGGGAAATTTGGTCCTTATTAACTAGATCATTTCTGATAAAGATTTAGACATTACAATTTGTGTATCTTCAGGGCCATAGTGAAGAGTTTTCACAACAGATCCACAATCCCGCATTTATAAACAGCTATAAGCTGCCGCGCGAACTCTCAAATGATGGTACTCTTCCATATTGGGATCGAGCTGATGCATATATACGACGGAGAATTGTTCGCTCGGATCTATAGAAACCCAGGTGCCTGCCATTCCCGTCCAGCCAAATTCTCCAATCGAGCTGTTTGCATGCCCAGCCGCTTTATCCATTAACGTGCGCACACCAAGTCCATAGCCATAACCTGTATGGTATGAATTGGTGAAATCCGATAGTTGAGCTGTATTCAGATGATTGGTGCGCATTAAATCAATGGTTTTTCTCCCCAATAAGTTCACACCGTTTACCGTGCCGCCATTTGACATCATTTGTGCAAATGTGAGGTAATCTTTGACTGTCGAATATAAACCTGCGCCTCCGCCTTCATATATAGCATCTGGCTGATGATATTCATCCAGGAAACCCTCCATTTTTTCAAGTTTTCCGGCGTCTTTCCGTTGATACATGGAGGCCATCCGCGATTCAATATCTCCACGATAACGGTAACCTGTATTGTTCATTCCAAGTGGATCAAAGATTTCATCCTTTAAAAATTGTCCTACTGATTTACCTGAAATCACTTCAATAAGGCCTGCAACAAAATCATGTCCATATCCGTATAACCAGCGTGTTCCGGGCTCAAACGCAAGTGGAACTTCAGAAAGCGCTTCAATTTCTGTGCGTAGGTCATATTTCCCCTGCTTTTCCTTTAATCCTGCAATGGCCTTCTGCATAGCTTTTCCTGTTTCTGAAGACTCGGAAGCGTAAGGAAGACCCATACTCATATTGAATATATGCTTAATTAAAATGGGATTCTCTGCCTTATCCACGTAGGTGTATCCGTTAGGAGCGGTTTTGAATACATGCGCATTACGATATTCGGGAAAATATTCATACAAGGGTTCATTCAACAAAAATTGCCCACGTTCGTACAGCATAAGTGCAGCCGCACAGACAACAACCTTTGTCATGGAAAACAAGCGATACACTGTATCCTCAGTGATTGGCTTTCCGGCTTCCAGATCAGCATATCCATGATACCCTTCATACAACACTTCACCATTCTGGGCAATGGCACAACCGCAACCTGCCGGCCCATTTACTATAAATTGTTGCAATAGCTGATCTACCTTGTCAAAACGAGACATATTCATCCCTCCTATTTTTCCTTCAAAAGAAACAAGCTTCCCCTCGCGCTCTAATTCTTGTTCCAACAAGTTCAGCGTGATTTCTTGTAAGCGCTTATTCCCTCGCATTTATTTTAACGGTAAACTTGGTAAATACATAGATTATTTATCATAATCAGATGGCTTTACATTAACAGCTCAGCCACCGTTTCCTTCCAGCGATGAATCACCGATTCCGGTTCCTTGAGACGAACCGTGACACCTGTCAAAATATCCGCATATTGGGCCGAATCCTCTCTGGCTGCAAAAACATGAGCCGCAAATCGCTCACGTACATGCTTGGCTCCGGGCAAAGCAGGCAGATGTTCCAGTGACAACCGCACATAATGCGCCTTCCCCCCGGTAAACACCGCAAGCGTCGCCTTCCCAGTGCGGATCATGTTGCCCGTCGTGGTTGTACCCGGCCATAGGGCCAGACGCAAATTCCCCTCGTCCAGCGCTACAACTTCGCCCACACTAATCATCGCTATGTGCGGCCACTGATCTTCCGTGACCGTCAGCAGCATCATGGCTTCATGCTGCTTGTTCTCCAATGCCTTGCCGTCCAGTAGCGTGAACAGTTCCTTACCGATCCTTGGTGTCTGCATGAAGTATAATCCCCTTTACTTTTGGCCTATAACTTCAAAGTACCATAATTTACGGCTACTTACGAACGACCCTATAACCGCTCTGGAATAGGAGGAACATGAGCAGCATTCGGAATATCTTTGGGGTTTACCTTGAACGCCGATTTATACTTTGCTGGATCCGTAATGCTATCCGGTTCTGAGGTTCGCCATGTGAACAGGCATACAGGGCACAACAAAACCTCCCAGGCATCTTTAACCGGCGAATGGGAAACAACTTCTGAACGATTGGACTCACAACGGGGACAAATATGCATCTGTCAGCACTCCTTTAATCTTTCTTTGTTTTTTAAAAATATTTAGCGAAGCATTTGGCTCAACTTTTTCTCCCATTCCGCTACACCCAGCGGGGAATCGAGCGGCTGCGAGTAATGGCCTCTAATATCCGGTGCTACAGGTGTCGTCGCATCCAGTATCATTTTGTGCGTCATACCTGCCGGATCAGAGCCGGGGTCAAGCGGTAAAATAGACAAGCCAGGAACAATGACAGCATCATGCTTTGGATGAAGCTTGGTGGATAAAGCCCACATGACTTGCGGCAGATTGAACGGATCGACCCCCTCGTCCACCACAATCACCAGCTTGCAATACCCCAATCCATGCGGAGTCGTTAACGCACGCATTCCCACAGCCTTCGCAAAGCCGCCATACCGGGTTTTCGTGGAAATAATAGCAACCAGCCCATGCGTATACATAGCATTAACGGCTACGATTTCATTAGGAAAAGCATCCTTAAGCTGCTGAAACAACGGTACACTTGTATTCACACCGATCATATAATCCGTTTCCGTCCAAGGCATCCCGATGTACAGATGCTCAAAGATAGGCTGTTTGCGGTGATATACACGATTAATCTGGATGACTGGCATCGCGCGACCGCCGGAATAGTGACCTGTGAATTCACCGAATGGACCTTCATACTCACGTTCACCTGCCAACACTTCGCCCTCCAAAATGACCTCGGCTCCCCAAGGCAGATCCAGATCTGCGTCCTTCGCTTTGACCACACGATAAGGCTCACCCTGAATGGCCCCAGCCATCTCATATTCGGATTGATCGTACAGCAGCGGTGTAGAAGCAGCCGTTGTAATAACAGGCTCACATCCGAGGGCAATAGCCACCTTCAGATTTTCGCCGCGTTCCTCAGCCTGACGGATATGGATCGCAATATCATGCTGTGGTACAGGCTGGATGCCCAAACGGTTCTTTCCTTTCACCTGCATCCGGTACAAGCCGACATTTTGCTTACCGTAGGTGTCCGGGTCATCCAGATCGCGTGAAACTAAAATCGCTTTGTCCAGATAAAATCCTCCGTCCCCCTGGTTCAAACGAAACAACGGCAAAATATCAAACAAATTAATATCCTCTGTAATCTCGACTTCATGAAAAGGAGCCGTTTCTTCCCGCTTCACGGGCACCGGAAATTGTTCATAGCGTCTGGCGAACTCAAAAAACTGTTCCTTGAGCGGCGTATTTTTTGGCATTCCCATCATAAGGGCATGATTGGGCCAGGAGCCCATCACATTCATTGCAATACGAGCATCCGTATATCCATAGATATTGTTGAAAAAGAGAGCAGGTGTCTTATCTCCAAGATTGCTTAATGCTTTGTTAGCTGCCGCCAGGTCTGGCTCCGGCTTTACCTCGTCGCTGATCGTGAGTAGTTGTCCCTCCTTTTCCAAGGTGTTTAGAAAATCGCGAAAGTCTTTATAAGCCATCATTCATTCTCCTTCGTCTTTCGATTTCTCAATTCTGGTGCAGTCTGGAGTCAGTTTGCTTCATTCCATCCCATCGTTTGGCTGCGGTTGTGACGATACCGAACTGATCTAATACGCGAAAAACAATATGATCTACCAATTCCTCGATACTTGCAGGATGATTATAAAAGGCAGGCATCGGCGGCAGGATCATCACGCCCATACGTGACAGCTCCAGCATATTTTCCAGATGGATACTGCTTAATGGTGTTTCCCTGGTCATGAGCAGTAGCTTCTTTCGCTCCTTCAGCATCACATCCGCTGATCGGGTGAGCAGGTTGTCCGCCATACCGATACGAATAGAGGCAAGAGTCTTCATGCTGCAAGGAGCGACGACCATACCGTCTACCCGAAAGGAGCCGCTGGAAATACGCGCAGCCTGATCCTTATACGAGTAGACTGCATCCGCCATTGCCTCCACTTCCTTCACCGTATAGCCTGTCTCATAGGGAATGTTCGCAATAGCCCACGGGGATAGTACCAGATGGCTTTGAACTCCAGCCTCTCGTAATTGTTGCAATATACGGATACCAAAGATCGACCCTGTCGCTCCCGATATTCCTACAATCATTTTTTTCATATGTCCCCTCCTTCCACTCCATCGTTTTATGTTCACCCATGCATTACTGTCAAAAATTATACGCCTGTTCCCTGCACACGAAAAATATATATAATATATGTAATACATACTTTAAAAGTATCCTAATTGAAGCGTTGTTTAGAAATAAGGAGGAATCCCAATGGATATGAAGCATCTGCATTACTTTTGTGTCATCGTGGAGGATGGGCAAATCACCAAGGCTGCCAGAACGCTCAACATGGCCCAGCCTCCACTGAGTCAACAACTCAAAAATATGGAGGACGAGCTTGGCGTAAAGCTGATTTACCGTGAAGGAAAGAAGTGGGAAGTTACCGAGGCCGGGTATACACTGTATACACGCGCCAAACGATTATTGGCTGAAATGGAGGACACCTGTAGAGAAATTGGGGAGTTTGAAAACAAAGTAACCGGCACACTTGCTATAGGCACGTCATCCGCCTGTATGTCTCTGATTACTGAACAACTCAGCCGCTTTCATCAGGATTATCCAGAGGTATACATTAAAATAGGACACGGAGACACACATCATCTGGAAGAGCTGCTGCACCAAAATAAAGTGGATCTGGCCCTGTTGCTGCTTCCGGTAGATGACAAATCGTACCATTCAATTGAGTTGGAGGGCGTTTCCTTTGTTGCCGTACTTCCGTCTGAATGGGCAGATCGTCATCCCAGTGGGGAAATTACGTTACAAGAAGCTGCCAACTATGACCTCTTGCTGGGACGCCGAACAGAGGGACACGGACTATACGAAACCGTCATACGCAAATTTCAGGAACACCATCTTGTTCCGCGCGTCGTACTGGACTGTCCTGAAATATCGACCATTCTCTCGCTCGTTTCCACAGGCATGGGAATTACCATCATTCCAGACGCTGGCTTGGGACAAGAATACGGGGACAGATTTCGCACACTCTCCATTAAGGAGCCGTTCCCCTTCACACGGCCTGCCGTCGTATGGCGCAAGGATCGTTATTTATCCAATGCAGCTCGCAAATTGGTTGAACTGCTACAAGCTGAAAACACAAAAAAGACTGTTCCCGAGTAGATGCTCTACCGCTCTACTCCTGAAACAGTCTGATGCTGGATAAACTTCCTTCATTCGGTCGTTGATATCGCCTTACTTGACTCCCTGATGTCGATACTCGGTTGGAGTCATTCCACATTTGCGCCGGAATACCTGTGTAAAATGCCGCATATCCTGATAGCCGATCCGCTCTGAAATATCAGCCAGCCGCAAATGAGGATCACTGAGCAACCGCTTCGCCTCCTCCATACGCAAGGAAATGACGTAATCCTTATAGCCTTGTCCCGTCTTTTGCTTAAATAACTGGCTAAAATACACCGGATTTAAAAATACAATTGAGGCCACTTTTTCAAGTGACAGCTCCTCTGTAAAGTGAGCCCGAATGTATTGCAACGCCACATCTACCGTATGCATGCCTTTGCGGAGACATTCTCCTGTATCCGTTGCTGCGGCTGCAATCTCCTCTGGCGTACGTCTTAGCCGCGCCACCTCTTCAGGTATGGAAGCAAAATTGTGATGAACACCCGAACGTGTAATTTGTAGGGGCACCTTCACATAACGCTTCAAATGGGATTCGAGCAACGTCTCTAGCCGTGCGGCCTCTGCCTCACTCCTTAGCCTTGCAATGCCCAGCAGACTATGGCGGTCTAGACTAACGACAAAGCCGCTGCCCCCTGCCTCAACGAGTTCGGACAGTACATTTTCAATCATAAAATGCTCCAGATGTGTCTGCTTGTGATCAGGTTCCATACGAACCATGAAGAGATGGAATTCCGGATAATTTTCGACAAAAGGCTGTATATCCAGCTTACCTGTATCCAGTCCAAGGGCATAGCGTTGGAAAACGGCTTCACGCAAATAAACCATATTGGATTTGAGAAGCCTACCCTCGTTCGCCTGCTGCGAGGCCACAAGTGCCTCGGCTGCCAACATTTCAATGCATTCCAGCAGCTTTCTTTTACCAATCGGCTTTAACAGGTAGTCTTTGGCACCCAGCTTTACTGCTCTTTGTGCATAATGGAAGTCGGAATGGGCCGAAATGACAACCCACTGCAGATGAGGATGCTTTCGCTTAGAAATACGCATGAATTCCAGACCATCCATGCCAGGCATCAGGATATCAGTTAATACAATATCTACAGAATGCTCCGCCAGAATGCCTGCTGCTTCCTCGGTGGAAGCAGCGAGATGAATGCCGCAGGTGGGTAGAGCTTGGCCAATGGTACGCCGAATCCCCTGCCGTATCATACTTTCATCGTCAGCTATCAGAATATTCATGTTTCTCCTCCTTCTGTGGCAGAGGCACACTTACAGTGGCTGTTGTTCCGGCCCCAGGTGCGCTAGAGATCCGTAGGCCGTATTCTTCTCCGAACATGTGCCGTAGCCGTAAATTTAGGTTTTGCAGGCCGATGCCTCCCGCCTGCCCGCTGCCCGCCTGTTTGCCGGGTTCTGCCAAAGCGACCTGGACCACCTCCCATCGTTCGTACTTCATCCCTGCACCGTTGTCGATGATGTGCAGGCTCAATACACCCTCATATTCCTCCGCTCTGACGAGCAGCTTGCCACCTGTATTCGCATGAAGAGGCTCCAGTCCGTGCTTCACCGCATTTTCAATCAAGGGCTGTAAGGTCATTTTTGGCAAGCGGATATCCATCCATCGTTCATTAATGCTAATGTCTACAGATACCCTGCCCTCCAGCCGAGCTTGAATAATGGTGAGATAGTGGCCAACCTGCTCCACTTCTTCACGAAGGCTTACATCAGCCCCCTCTTCCCAATGGCTACTGTAACGGAACATATGGGATAAGGAGAGAATCACCTCTCCGAGCTGATCCTGCCCCTCTTCGTCCAGCATCCAATAGATCATATCCAGCGTATTATACAGAAAATGTGGATTGACCTGCGTCTGTAGCGCGTGTAGCTCCGCATTTTTTTCACTGACCGATGATATACGCACCAGCTCGATTAGCTCTGCAATTCGTCTTACCATATGGTTAAAGGAAGTAGCTAACTGATTGATTTCTTCATAGGATTTGGTGTTTACCGTATGGCGGAAATTCCCTGTCTCTACTCGCTTCATCTCCCGAATGACTCGCTTGAGCGGAAGGGAAATGCTTCTGGAGACGATGGACGCAATTAACGCCGACACAATAATAAGTATAGGTGCCACGATAAATAGGTACCTTTGATTTTGCACCAGCTCCACGTTCAGATCCTCACTAGGTGTCACACTAATCACAGACCAGTCGGCAAACGGCAACTTGGAAGCGATTACAACATTCTCATTACTTCGATTTACAATAACTTCCCCCTCTGGCACCTGCTGCTCTAGATTTCGCAAATCCGGTGGCGGATCAGGGGAAGTGGCCGACACAATTCGATTTTCATGACCCAGCAGATATACCTGACTATTGGTACCTAACCGCAAATTGTGGAGAGCCGACAAAACAGAACCCGGCTCAGCCTCAAACAAGACAATACCAATCGGCTTGTGCTCATCCAAATCATAGAGCTGCCGTCCAAACGCAAATACGGGTCTGGTTTCCACCTGATCAATGACAGAGTGAGGATACACGCCCAGCCATGCAATTTTTCCCGCCGACTTTCGAATTTCCTTATACCATTCCGTCTGTTCGTAATGAGTATCAATGACATTCATATAATTGCCATAGTTATATACCTTGCCTGTGTCTGTGATGACATGGATGCCAATCAGATCTTCACGCGAATAATAGATAGCCCCCAGAATATTCGTAATCGTACGTTCGTTGATGTAATTGACAGCAGGTAAATCAATACTATCCGTCGTCAACAGACGAACCAAATCCATATTGTTGCTGATTGATTTGGAGAGACTATTATAGCTGCCGAGCAGCAATTCGAACAGTCCTGCCGTCTGGGATACATTTTTACGCGCCAGCTCGCTGACCTTATCATGGAACTGCACCGTAGTACGGTTGTAAAATAATAGACTGACCGCCAGCACAATGCCCGACATGCTTAATAGGAACAGAACAAACAAGCGGTATTGAATGGATTGAAAACGGCGCATCATACCTCTCTGCGCTCCTTTCGCATCGGCCGCCTATCCTTTAACCGCTCCCGCAACCATGCCCTTGGTGATATTTTCGGACAGAACAAAATAAATAATAATGACCGGTAAGGCACCCATGACTAGAAAAGCGCCAATATTACCGTAGTTCACAGAATACTGGCTGACGAACGTATATACGCCGAAAGGGAGAGTTTTGAGCTTCTCGGACGAGATAAAGGTGGCAGCCATAATGTATTCATTCCAGATATTAATGAAAGTTAAAATACATACCGTCATGGTAGGCGGAATCGAGATGGGTAAGATTACACTGCGGAAAATACGATAAATGCTCGCTCCGTCAATGTAAGCGGACTCTTCAATTTCGTGGGGAATGGACCGCATAAAGCCGGATAGGATGAAGACCGCAATCGGTGTCTGAAAAGCAATGTAGGGTAAAATCAATGAGAAATACGTATTCAGAATATGGACATTTTTAAACATCACCATCAGCGGCAGTAGTGTAGCTTGCATCGGGATCATCATCCCGATCAGAAACATGGTCAGCACAACAGCCCCGAAGCGCCAACGAAAACGTGTAATCGCATAAGCAGTCATCGAGCTTAATAAAATGACGAAAATCATCGTAACCCCGGTTACCAGCACACTGTTTCCTAAATAACGCAAGTAGCTCCCTGATTCATAGGCTTCCTGATAGTTGTGCCACTGAGGCACTTGAGGGAGTGCAAAGAAGCTTGAGCTCAATATCTCTTCATTTGTCTTCAACGAATAGGTCAGAAGCCAAAAGAGTGGATACAGCTGCGTGACCATTAAGATTGCCAATAAGGAAAAGACTCCCGTTTTCTTCAAGACATTCAACAGTTCCATCTCCTTTAGCTTACCTTATTTTCGATTCGTTTGAAAACAAAATTTATCACAATTGTAAATGACAAGCAAATCACTACGAGAATTGAAGCCAATGCGCTGCCATATCCGTATTTCATCGATAAAAAGGACATATTGTACATATACGTAGATACTGTATCCGTCGCATGGGCTGGTCCTCCACCCGTCATCACCCAAATCAAATCAAACGATTGCAGGGAGCCGATAAATGCTAATACAATTGATATCTTGAAAATAGGTACAATGAGCGGCAGCGTAATATAGCGGTCTGCTTTGAATCCTTCAGCTCCATCAATTTTGGCTGCTTCGTACAGCTCATTCGGTATATTTTGTACCCCGGTAAACTGGATAAGCAAATGATAGCCAAAATACTGCCATAACGATACAAAATAGAGGGCGTACATCGCGATCAGCGGTTCCGTCAGCCATGAGCGTGTCCAGCTTTCCAGCCCAGTCGCCAGCAAAATACCGTTCAGCATTCCACCCATCGAGGCTGGATTATAGATCGTCTTCCACAGCTGCCCGATAATGACCACCGACAGAATAACCGGCAGAAAATACATCGTTACCAGCGTATTGGCCTTACGCACATAGCGATTAAGCAAGATCGCCAGCAGCAGACAGAACGGAATTTCCAGCATGGAAAACACAGCGAACATCATAGTCCGTTTCACGGACGGCCAGAACACTGAATCTGATGTGAAAATCCGCTCAAAATTAGCCACCCCCACAAACTTTGCCTCGGCGATTCCGTTCCAATCCAGCAATCCGCAATACACCGACACCAGAATCGGAACAAATACCATACAGGTATACAGCAACAGGCAGGGTAGCACGAAAACGGCAATGGTACGTGCTGGCACCTTCAGTACATTCATGCTCTAATCTCCTTTATGTTGATTCTGAACATCTTCTGAGGATGTACAACCTACATGATTTCCGATCAGGGAAGAAGCATTCCGCCCCCTCCCTAGTGCCTGCTACTTCGGGATTTTGCAAAATTCCATTCCAGTCATTCCAAAGTGCAATATCTAGATGAACTAGGCCATTTCGATCTATAATACTGTTCATCGGAAGTCGCTTACTGGATTTTTGTAAAATCCTCACTTATTTATTCGCTTCAAAAGTGTTTTGATGTTCCTTGGCAACTTGTGCGGAGTCTTCTTTTTGTACGAACAGGTTTTGAATGCTACTCAGATGCGCCTGCGCAATAGCCGGATTCATCGTATTATCAAAGGCGAGATCGCCCCCTTTTACATTCTTGAACAGCTCATTAAGACTAATTGCTAACTCGGAGTAGCCCGCTTCCTTCAGGTCCCCTTTCATTTTCTGACCACTGCCAATCGCATTTTTCAGATCAAACTGAATTTTGGGCATCTCCTTAATAAAATAATGCAGAAAATCCTTCGTCTCCTGTAAATGTTCACTGTTCGCAGATACCGCAAATGCGCTGCCCGGCGCAATTACGTACTCATTCACATCACCCTTGCCATTCACCGTAGGGAATTGAAACGCTCCTACCTTACCCGCTACCGAAGAAGCATCAATTGACCCCGTTTCCCACGTACCCATGATATACATCGCGGCTTTTCCTGTTTTAAAAATATTACCACCTGCATTGTAGTCAATAGACGTAGCTCCATCCGGGAAAGCTCCTGCCTGCACCAATTCCTGAAATGCATCCACCGCTTCCACAAAAGCCGGGTCGTTAAACGTCTTTTTGCCGTCCAGTACATCATTGAGAAAATTCGGTCCTTCATTCGTACGCAACAAAATGTTCATAAAAAGGAGGGACCCCGTCCATGAATCCTTTTCCCCAATGGCAATCGGAGTAATTCCCTTCGCCTTCAGCGTTTTGACCGTCGTAATCAGCTCGTCAAAGGTGGTCGGCAACTTCTGGATTCCCGCCTGCTTGAACAGTTCCTTATTGTAAAACACCACTTCTATATTGTTGCCGTCCGGAAAAGCGTAGAGCTTATCGTCGAAGCTATAGTAATTAAGAAGTCCATTCTGGAACGTATCTTTTAACCCCTCTTTATCAGCCACATCGTTTAATGGAGCTAGCAGCCCGGCATCTACGAATGGCTTCATCTGTGCAGCAGGGTTTACAATCGTGATATCAGGCACTTCCTTCGCCGCTGCCTGTGTTTTCAGCTTAAGCTTTTGTTGATCTGTATTTAGCGAATCCAATTCAATTTTGACATGAGGATGATCCTGCTCGTATTGACCTACAATTTGCTTAATCATTTTGTACGAAGGGGTGCTCGGATCAGGATTGATGTTCTGAAAGGTAATCGTAACATCTTTCGTTGCGGTGCCTTTGCTCGGTTCTCCTGAATTTCCCGGACTTGCGCTTTGTCCGTTATTACAAGCTGCCAGCGTCAATGCCAAGGCGCTCGCCATCATAATAGCAAACGCTTTCATTTTTGTTCTGCTCATGGTCTTTTTCCTCCTCTTGTTGAAGCATTGCGCAATTTGCCCTCCTTATTGGTGGACACTCAATGCCCGCTTGTTCTTTTCATTATGTTCCATAGAAAAGACGTGAACAATGCGTGAACTTAAGGAGAAGGGTTTGTTTTTTCAAGCCCTCATTTGCGTGCTTCAAAATTCATTCATATCATAACTTGCAATTTATCTAGAACACAGGCATAATATGAATAAGATTGTTTTTTGATAATGATTATCATTATTAAATGATAAATACACATAGACTTTAAAGGAGGCAGGACCACAGTGAAAGAAACTTTTAGTAAAACCTCCCTGCATATTGATGATTATTTGGACCTTCTCAATCTTGCCGTACAAGTCGGAGATACCAAGTGGCAAAAAGAAATTACCCGTAAACTTCAAGCCTTGAGTGTCCTTCAGACAGAACAGGTTGAAATAGATTAACTGCCCCAGTTAATACTGTCCTCAGTTAAAAATGCTGACTAGGCACCACTATATAAAGGACAACCAAGATACCATAAAACTTTTGACCGAATCCATAATGGTGATCTTTCAGGTGAATGATAAATAAATCGGTTATAGGAAAAAGAGCACAGCCTTAACGGGCTGTGCTCTTTTTATCGTGCTTGGCGACGTCCTACTCTCCCAGGACCCTGCGGTCCAAGTACCATCGGCGCTGGAGGGCTTAACGGTCGTGTTCGGGATGGGTACGTGTGGAACCCCTCCGCTATCGCCACCAAACATGAATTTGCTACGCAAATTCTTCCGTACGGTTATTCGGTTCACCACTTATCGTGTGAATGAATAGCCATGCGCTTGTCGTATGTCACTTGTACATACCTTCAAGGTTACACCCTGAAAACTGGATCCGAAACTCATTTGCGTTTTATCTTTAGGATAAGCCCTCGACCGATTAGTATTGGTCAGCTCCATGCATTACTGCACTTCCACCCCCAACCTATCTACCTCGTCGTCTTCAAGGGGTCTTACTAATTGGGAAATCTCATCTTGAGGGG